>NZ_FNJS01000025.1:0-71971 GCF_900104405.1 Arthrobacter sp. ok909
CTCTTCAACAGTTCCTCGGGCACGTCCCAGCTGATCGCCGACGTCGCCGGCTACTACCTGCCCGGCACCCCGACAGTGACCGGCGCCTTCAAGGCGGCCGGCCCCACCCGGATCCTGGATACCCGGAACACCGCACCCGTCGCGGCCAATACAGCGGTATCCGTCCAGGTCGCCGGCGCCAACGGCGTCACCACCGGTGCCCTGGCAGCCGTCTTCAACCTCACCGTCACCTCGCCCACGTCCTTCGGCTTCATCACCGCCTACCCGAACGGTTCCGGGCTGCCCAACGCGTCCAACCTGAACTTCTCCGCCGGACAGACGGTACCGAACCTGGTCTCCGTGGCGCTCGGCCCGGACGGCAAGGTGGCACTGTTCAACCGGTCCTCCGGATCCGCCCAGCTCATCGCCGACCTCGCGGGGTACTTCCTCCCCTAGCAGCGCGTACAAACAGTTGCCCCGCCGTTCCCGGACATGGCTGGTAACGGGGGGTTTTCTGTTGCCCCGACACTTCCGGATCGGCCTATACTTTCAGCGGCGGATAGAACGAACTGCTGCCGCCGCCATAGGTGATTGACCCGATGAAAGGCCCGTCATGAGCATCATTCCCGAAGAACTGTCCTACACCGCAGAACACGAATGGGTTTCGGCCCCCAACGCCGACGGGGTTGTGCGAGTCGGCATCACCGATTTTGCCCAGGATGCCCTCGGGGATGTCGTGTACGCCCAGATGCCCGAAGTCGGGACAACCATCAAGGCCAACGACGTCGTCGGCGAGGTCGAATCCACCAAGAGCGTCAGCGACATCTACGCCCCGGTGACGGGTGAGGTCGTGGCCCGGAACGAGTCCCTGGACACCGATTCCGCACTCATCAACTCCGATCCATACGGAGAGGGCTGGCTGATCGAAATCAAGCTCGCGGAGGCCGACGCGGTTGAGTCGCTGCTCAGTGCATCCGAGTATGAACAGCAGGTAGGCTAAAGACATAGGTCGTTCGGGCCGGGTCGCGGGGGAGTGTTGTTGGGACGACAAGACACAGCCCCGCCCCCGCCGGAAGGCTGATTACCGGGACTGCGAGGCTTTCCCGGACGGCATGCGTTGTTTGCAGGGGGGACACCTGCAACGAATGAGGAGGACTCAATGTTTGGGCACGAACGGAACGACACCGGTGACGGTTACGGCACGGGTGGAGTAAAAGCTTCGGAGACCACGTCGATCAACCTCACTCCGGTGCGCGACGAACCCACCTTCACCCCGAAACTCTCCGCCGAGGAACGGGCCGCGGTCGAGGCCCTGCCCTTCGGATCGGCCCTGCTCGTGGCCCACAGCGGTCCGAACGCCGGCGCGCGTTTCCTGCTGGACTCCGACGTCACGACGGCGGGCCGCCACCCGGACGCCGACATCTTCCTCGACGACGTCACCGTGTCCCGCAGGCACGTTGAGTTCCGCCGCACCGCGCGCAGCTTCGAGGTAGTGGACACCGGTAGCCTCAACGGCACCTACGTGAACCACGACCGCGTCGACGCCGTGGAACTGAAGTCCGGCAACGAGGTCCAGATCGGAAAGTTCCGCCTCACCTTCTACCTGAGCCCTGCCCGCGCAGCAGGCAACGTCTGATTCCGGGGTAGCTGCCTGTGGCCACGGCACATGCGGATCGGCGCGGACCCCAGGTTCTGAACATCGGGGAAGTCCTGGCTCAGCTGAGCGACGACTTCCCCAGCATGACGGCGTCAAAAATCCGGTTCCTTGAGGAAAAGGGGCTCATCAACCCGCAACGGACGCCTGCCGGCTACCGGCAGTATTCCGAGAACGACGTCGAACGGCTGCGTTTCGTCCTGTCCCTCCAGCGCGACCAGTACCTGCCGCTGAAGGTCATCAAGGACTACCTGGACGCGATCGACCGCGGCGAACGGCCGGAGAACCTGCCGGCCGGCGTCACGCTCTCCCCGCGGATCGTCTCCGAGGAACTCGCCAGCGAGCTCCAGAGCCGTGCCCGCCGGCTCAGCGAGGAACAGCTCCGGGCCGAATCCGGGGCGAGCGTCCCGCTCCTGGAATCGCTCCTGAGCTACGGGCTGATCGGGCACGTTAACGGAAAGTTCGACGAGCACGCCCTCCAAGTGGCGCGGGCCTGCGTCCAGCTGGAGAGCCACGGCCTGGAACCCCGGCACCTCCGCCCCTTCCAGGCCGCCGCCGACCGCGAATTCGGGCTGGTGGAACGCGCAGTGGCCACCCTGACCTCTCGCAAAGACGCAGCCTCCCACGCCCGGGCCGCCGAGGCAGCCCGGGAAATCAGCGACCTCTGCCTGTCACTGCACCAGGCGCTGGTCCACGACCGCATCTCAAGGATGGACATCTGATGATTGAGGTGGAGATTGTGGGCGTGCGGATTGAGCTGCCGTCCAACCAGCCGCTTGTCCTGCTCAAGGAAATCCATGGTGAGCGCCACGTTCCGATCTGGATCGGAACCCCGGAAGCCAGTGCCATCGCGCTGGCCCAGCAGGGGGTTGTCCCGCCCCGGCCGATGACCCACGACCTCCTGGTAGACGTCGTCGAAGCCTTGGGACACACCATCGTCAGCGTCAACATCGTGGCGGTGGAGGACAACATCTTCTACGGACAGCTGCAGTTCGAGAACGGAACTACCGTGAGCTCCCGCGCCTCGGATGCGTTGGCCCTGGCCCTGCGCGCCAAGTGCCGGATCTGGTGCGCCGACGCCGTCATGGACGAGGCCGGCGTCCGGATCACCGAACACGACGAGGGCGAGGACACGCATCCCGGTCCCGCCGTGGATGAAGAAGGGGAACTGCGGCGCTTCCGCGAATTCCTCGACGACGTCGAACCCGAAGACTTCGGCGGCTGAACGCCCGCCACGGCAGGGGCCAGTGCGGCGGCTGAGACTGCTGAAACGCCTGTGACGGATGGGGTTTTTGAGGCGTCTGGGGCCGCTGTGAAGACGCAGAACGTTAAAGCCGAGAATGAAACTTTCGACACGCCCGCGGAATACCCCTAACGTCTTTGACCTTGGGCCCCGGCAGGCCTAACGTCGAAGGTACAAGTTCCCATTGCATACGGTAGCCGCGCAAGTCACACTGGAAAGTGCAGCCCCGGCTGAATTACACGGATGGAATCATCATCCTGGGTCATGCAGCTGTTCACATATATTGCTGCCGATGCAACTTACTCAGGGGAACTCACGACAAGGAGGGTCCACGTGAGTCCGAAAGGCGAAGCAGGCGAGCTCAAGCAGGCCGCGACGGCTGGCGTTGCTGTGCCCGCCAGCGGTGCCCAAGGCCTGCTGTTCACCGAGGATCTTCCCGTTCTGGACGAGGACGCGGGCTACCGCGGCCCCACCGCCTGCAAGGCCGCCGGCATCACCTACCGCCAGCTCGACTACTGGGCACGCACGGGACTTGTTGAGCCCGCCGTCCGCGGCGCGGCCGGCTCCGGTTCGCAGCGACTCTACGGTTTCCGCGACATTCTGGTCCTCAAGGTCGTCAAGCGGCTCCTGGACACCGGCGTCTCACTGCAGCAGATCCGCACCGCCGTAGAGCACCTCCGTGAACGCGGTGTCGAGGACCTTGCACAAATCACTCTGATGAGCGACGGCGCAAGTGTCTACGAGTGCACCTCGGCCGACGAAGTGATTGATCTCGTCCAGGGCGGCCAGGGGGTGTTCGGCATCGCCGTCGGCCGTGTTTGGCGCGAGGTAGAAGGCAGCCTCGCTGCCCTTCCCAGCGAACACGCCGCGGACCAATCCTTTCCCGACGACGAACTGAGCAAGCGCCGCGCGGCGCGAAAGATCGGCTAGCGAACTCTTACAGAACTGAGGCCGCCTTCCCTGCGGGAAGGCGGCCTCAGTTCTGTCTGCTGTGGTTTTTGGTTCCGGAGCGTCGTCGCTGCCGTGTTCAGCGCTGTTCAGCGCTGGCTGCGGTTGCGGACCGAGCCGGCGGTGGCCAGGCCATTGGGGTGCAGGAGGTTCTGCAGCAGGGTATCGAAGAGTCCCGCCGCGTTCTTGGCCGAGTCTCCGGGCCAGTGGTGGATCGAGTGGGCGGCGCCCTGGATCTGCTGCCAGTTGGCCTGCTCCGGGATGTGCGGAGTCAGCAGCAGCTCGCCGAACATGGACTCCATCTCGGACAGCCGGAAGGCGTGCTCGGCCGAGCCGCTGCGCACCCGGTTGGCCACGATGCCGGCGGGGGACAGCTTGGGGGCGAATTCCTGCCGGAACAGTTGGATGGCGCGCATGGTGCGCTCCGTGCCGGCTACCGAAAAGAGCCCGGGTTCGGCCACCAGAGTCACCTTGTCACTCGCTGACCACGCCATCCGGGTGAGGCCGTTCAGCGACGGCGGGCAGTCCACCAAAATGAGCTCATAGTTCTCGGCGCCGGCCAGGACAGCGGAGAGCCTGCGGAGGTCGCGGCGGCCGAGGTCGGGCCGGTCGTATATACCGGTGTAGGCCGAGCCCACGGCGACATCCAGAATGGAGGGTGAGGAAGCGGACCGTGCAGCGCCGGCCTGCAGGGCACCGGCGGAACTGCCGTTGATTCTGGCATGTTCCACCCAGCCGCTGGGAACCACGTTGTCCGCCAGGCGCGCGCGCCGCGGAGAGCGCAGCATCCTGCCGATATCGAGCTGATCGTCCGGGCTGACGCCCAGGGCCGTGCTGGCGTCAGCGTGCGGGTCAAGGTCGACGACGAGGGTCGGGATGCCTGCGGCCAATGCCGCCGACGCCAGTCCGGTGGTCACGGATGTCTTGCCGACACCGCCTTTGAGGCTGCTGATGCTCACTACTTGCACTTGAAAAACCAATACCTAACGCCGGTTGCCGAGACGGGGTGGTGCCGGCTCCCGCGTTCTCCGGAGCCGGGGCGTGCATGCGCAACGCACCCACTCATCATATGTTGATGCTCCGACGAAACCCGTTTCATCCGGCGACGAGGACGCAGAACCCCGCAATCCGGACGGGGCGGGAGACAAGCGAAAAGCCGCAGGCCCTGCCCAACGCCGCGTCCGTGACGGATAATGCTGTGACGGTGGCCACAATGATTTGTGTTTGCCCGCACGGGTCTTAGACACTGTGAGCACTTACCGATACGCCCGCGATGAAGCAGGAGAAGTATGTTTTCTAAGATTCTGGTGGCCAACCGCGGGGAAATCGCGATTCGCGCTTTCCGCGCGGGCTACGAGCTGGGTGCCAAGACTGTCGCCGTGTTTCCCAACGAGGACCGTAACTCGATTCACCGCCAGAAGGCCGACGAGGCGTATCTGATCGGCGAGGAGGGGCACCCGGTCCGGGCGTACCTTGACGTTGACGAGGTGGTGCGCGTAGCCAAGGAGTCCGGTGCGGACGCCATCTACCCCGGCTACGGCTTCCTCTCCGAGAACCCGCGCCTGGCCCGGGCCGCCAAGGAGGCCGGCATCACGTTCGTCGGGCCGCCGGCGGAGGTCCTGGAACTTGCGGGCAACAAGGTCGCCGCCCTCGAGGCCGCCCGCAAGGCCGGTGTTCCCGTGCTCAAGTCGAGCCAGCCCTCGAAAGACCTGGACGAATTGATCGCCGCTGCGGATGAAATCGGCTTCCCGATCTTCGCCAAGGCCGTCGCCGGCGGTGGCGGGCGCGGCATGCGCCGCGTCGACACCCGCGACGCTCTCCCGGAGGCCCTGCAGGCCGCCATGCGCGAAGCCGATGCCGCGTTCGGTGACCCCACCATGTTTCTCGAGCAGGCCGTCCTGCGCCCCCGCCACATCGAGGTCCAGATCCTGGCCGATGCCGAGGGCAACATCATGCACCTCTTCGAGCGCGACTGTTCCATCCAGCGCCGCCACCAGAAAGTGGTTGAGATCGCACCGGCCCCGAACCTCGACGAAGGGATCCGGCAGGCGCTGTACCGCGACGCCGTGAAGTTCGCGAAGGCACTGAACTACGTCAACGCCGGCACGGTCGAGTTCCTTGTCGATACCGTCGGGGAGCGCGCCGGCCAGCACGTGTTCATCGAAATGAACCCGCGCATCCAGGTCGAGCACACGGTCACGGAGGAGGTCACCGACGTCGACCTCGTTCAGGCACAGCTGCGCATCGCCGCCGGCGAGACCCTCGCGGACCTGGGCCTCTCGCAGGACACCGTCCAGCTCAAGGGCGCGGCGCTGCAGTGCCGCATCACCACCGAGGACCCGGCCAACGGTTTCCGGCCCGACGTCGGCAAGATCACCGGCTACCGTTCTGCCGGCGGTGCCGGTGTCCGGCTCGACGGCGGCACCGTCTACTCGGGTGCCGAGATCAGCCCGCACTTCGACTCCATGCTGGTCAAGCTGACCTGCCGCGGCCGCGACTACCCTGCCGCCGTCGCCCGCGCCCGCCGCGCCCTTGCCGAATTCCGCATCCGCGGCGTGTCCACCAACATCTCCTTCCTGCAGGCCGTCCTGGACGATCCCGACTTTGTCGCCGGGGATGTGGCCACCTCGTTCATCGACGAACGGCCCCAGCTGCTGAAGGCGCGGGTCTCCGCAGACCGCGGCACCAAGCTGCTGACCTGGCTCGCGGACGTCACGGTCAACAAGCCCAACGGCGAACTGACAGTCCACACGAATCCGGCGGACAAGCTTCCGGCCCTCGGTGACGCCGCAGCCCGGCCAGGGTCTCGCCAGCGGCTCCTGGAGCTGGGCCCGGAAGGCTTCGCCAGGGCCCTGCGCGCCCAGGACGCCGTTGCCGTCACGGATACCACCTTCCGCGACGCGCACCAGTCCCTGCTCGCCACCAGGGTGCGCACACGGGACCTCGTCGCGGCCGGGCCGGCCGTGTCCAAGCTGCTCCCGGAGCTGTTGTCGGTCGAGGCCTGGGGCGGTGCGACCTACGACGTCGCCCTGCGCTTCCTCGGCGAAGACCCGTGGGACCGGCTCGCCGCCCTGCGCAAGGCACTGCCGAACCTCTGCCTGCAGATGCTGCTCCGCGGCCGCAACACCGTGGGCTACACGCCCTACCCGGAAGAGGTCACGGTGGCGTTCGTCAACGAGGCCGCCGCCACAGGCATCGACATCTTCCGGATCTTTGACGCCCTCAACGACGTCAACCAGATGGCCCCCGCCATCCGCGCCGTCCGCGAGACCGGCACCGCGGTCGCCGAGGTCGCCCTCTGCTACACCGCGGACATGCTGGACCCGGAGGAGACCCTCTACACCCTGGACTACTACCTGGAGCTGGCGCAGAAAATCGTCGACGCCGGGGCGCACATCCTCGCGATCAAGGACATGGCCGGGCTGCTGCGCCCTGCCGCCGCGGCCCGCCTTGTGACGGCCCTGCGGGAACGGTTCGACCTCCCGGTCCACCTGCACACCCACGACACCGCAGGCGGCCAGCTGGCCACGCTCCTCGCGGCCGTGGACGCCGGCGTGGACGCCGTGGACGTGGCATCGGCCTCGCTCGCCGGCACCACCAGCCAGCCCTCGGCCTCCGCCCTCGTCGCCGCACTCGCCCACACGCCGCGCGACACCGGCCTGAGCCTGGCGAACGTGTGCGCCCTGGAGCCGTACTGGGAAGCCGTCCGCCGGGTCTACGCACCGTTCGAATCCGGACTGCCGGGCCCCACGGGCCGGGTCTACCAGCACGAGATCCCCGGCGGACAGTTGTCCAACCTGCGCCAGCAGGCGATGGCACTGGGCCTTGGCGAGCGTTTCGAGGCGATCGAGGACATGTACACCGCGGCGGACCGCATCCTGGGCCGCCTGGTCAAGGTGACGCCGTCGTCCAAGGTGGTGGGTGACCTCGCCCTGCACCTCGTGGGCCTCAACGCCGATCCCGCGGACTTCAACGAGAACCCGCAGAAGTACGATGTCCCGGATTCCGTGATCGGCTTCCTCTCCGGCGAACTCGGCGACCCGCCCGGCGGCTGGCCGGAGCCTTTCCGCACGAAGGCCCTGCAGGGCCGCACCGTGAAAGTCCGCGACGTCGAGCTCAGCGCCGAGGACAGCGCTGCGCTGCAGGGCGACTCCAAGACCCGACAGCGCACGCTCAACCGCCTGCTCTTCGCCGGTCCCACCAAGGACTACCTGAAGAGTGTGGAGTCCTACGGCAACCTTTCGGTGCTGGATACCCGCGACTACCTCTTCGGACTGCAGCGCGGTGCGGAACACGAAATCGAGCTCGAGAAGGGCGTCCGGCTGATCGCCTCCCTTGAGGCCGTTTCCGAGCCCGACGAGAAGGGCATGCGCACCGTCATGTGCACGCTCAACGGCCAGTCCCGGCCCGTCGTGGTCCGCGACCGTTCCGTGGTGAGCAACGTCAAGGCCGCCGAACGCGCCGACGCCACCCAGCCGGGCCAGGTGGCCGCGCCGTTCGCCGGCGCCGTCACGCTGACCGTCAAGGCCGGTGACACGGTCAAGGCCGGGGACACCGTCGCCACGATCGAGGCCATGAAGATGGAAGCCTCCATCACGACGCCGGTGGGCGGCACCGTCTCACGCCTCGCCGTCGGCGCGGTGGAGCAGGTCCAGGGCGGAGACCTGCTGCTCGTCGTCGAATAGCGGTAACAACGAAGGGTCCTTCCGGCAGGAGCTGGAAGGACCCTTCGTTTTTGTGTCGCGTGTGCTGCTCAGGCGAGCGTGGGACGCTTGGCGTTGTACATTTCCTCGATCACGGTCTCGAAGTCCTTGAGCACCTGGGCCCGCTTGACCTTCATGGAGGGGGTCAGATGGCCGGAGGCTTCGGTGAAGTCGGCCGGCACGATCCGGAAGGACTTGATCGCCTCGGCCTGGGACACCGACTGGTTGGCGTGGTTGATGAGCTCCTGGACCGCGGCCTTGACGGCCGGGTTCTCGGCCGCCTCTGCGATCGACGTCGACGCCGGGAGCCCGTGGCGGCCCAGCCAGCCGGGGAGGGCTTCCTCATCGAGCGTGACCAAGGCGCCGATGAACGGACGGTTGTCGCCCACCACCAGCACCTGGGAGACCAGGGCGTCCGCCCGGATCTGGTCCTCCAGCAGGGCCGGGACCACGTTCTTGCCGCCCGCAGTGACGATGATTTCCTTCTTGCGCCCGGTGATGGTCAGGAACCCCTGCTCATCCAACTGGCCGATGTCCCCGGTGCGGAACCAGCCGTTGTCGAAAGCGTCGGCTGACAGGTCGTCGCGCTTGTAGTAGCCGCGCATGACGCACACGCCCTTGGCGAGGATCTCGCCGTCGTCCGCGATCCTGACGGCGTTCCCCGGAATAGGAGCACCCACGGTGCCGATCTTGATCAGGTCCGGGGTGTTCACGGTGACCGGCGCGGTGGTTTCGGTCAGCCCGTAGCCTTCCAGGATCTGCAGGCCGATGCCCTGGAAGAAGTGGCCCAGGCGTTCGCCGAGCGGGCCTCCGCCGGACACCGCGTGCGAGACCTGGCCGCCCATGGCGTTCCGGAGCTTGGCGTACACGAGCTTGTCGAACAAGGCGTGCTTGAGCTTCAGGGCAAGGCCCACCTTGCCGGCCTGCCGGGCCCGGGAGTATTCGATCGCGGTGTCCGCGGCGCGGTGGAAGACGGCGCCCTTGCCGCCGTCCTCGGCCTTGGTCAGGGCCGAGTTGAAGACCTTTTCGAAGACGCGCGGGACGGCGAGGATAAAGGTCGGCTTGTAGCTCTGCAGGTCCGGCAGCAGGTTCTTGATGTCCGGTGTGTGCGCCACCGTGACGCCGGCGGCGACCGCGAGCACGGAGATGAAGCGGGCGAAGACGTGGGCCAGCGGCAGGAACATGATGGTCCTGGCCTGCTCGTGGACGATCGTGCCCAGCGACGTGGCCAGGGCGTTCTCGGACAGTTCCACGAAGTTGCCGTGGGTCAGCTCGCAGCCCTTGGGCCGGCCCGTGGTGCCGGAGGTGTAGATGATCGTGGCGACGTCGTTCAGCGACGCCTGGCTGCGCCGCTCCTCGAGCTCGGCGTCGCTGATCCCGGTTCCGGCCGCACGGACCTCGTCCAGGCCGTCGCCCTCAAGCTGCCAGACGTGCTGCAGGGCGGCAAGGCCTTCGGAGGTGGCCGCCTGCCGGATGATGTCCTCATGGTGCGCGGATTCGCCGAAAGCGGCCACGGCACCGGAGTCGCCGAGGTTCCAGGCTACCTGTGAGGGCGAGGAGGTCTCGTAGATCGGGACGGAGACGGCGCCGGCGAACCAGATGGCGAAGTCGATCAGGGCCCATTCGTAGCGGGTGCGGGACATGATGCCCACCCGGTCCCCGGCAGCCACGCCGCTGGCCATGAGGCCCTTGGCGAGGGCTGAGACGTCGGCCAGGAAATCCGTGGCGCGGACATCCTGCCACTGACCCGCTGCGTCGAGCCGCGAGAACAGCGCAGGGTTCGAGGCCTTGGCCGCCTGGCGCACCACGAGATCAGTGACGTTGGTGTCCGGATCGACGTTCACCAGGGGCGGGACAATGATTTCTCGCACGACAGCTCCTTTGGTATCCATAGGCCCGCAACGGGTAGGCCTAAGCCTAGTATGCGGTCCCGCGAAGGTGTGTTCTGCGACACCTACTGGCGAGTAACTTTACGGTCGGGTCCGTCATTCCGCCAGTCAGGAGCGTCGGGGAGACCGGCGCCGGGGTGGTGCGTCCGGCATCCGCGGCTGCCCCGGTGCCGGCGAATAGAATGGGGAATCATGCAGACACCAACACCCGGCCGGCAGCCCGGCCTGCGCCGCCGGACCGCCGCCTGGCGCAGCAAGGCCCTGGCCGGAGCGGCGGCCACTGCGGCCACCCACGACTTCCGTTCGCAGCTGCGGCTGGGCCGCAAGGGCCTGGCAATCGGCGTCGACATCGGTGGTACCAAGGTTGCCGCCGGCGTCGTCGATGCCGAGGGCCGGATCCTCAGCCAGGCGAAACGCTCCACCCCGGGCAACGACCCGCGCGCGGTGGAGCAGGTCATTGTCGAACTTGTCGAAGAACTGGGTGCCGGGCACCGGATCTGGTCGGTCGGAATCGGCGCCGCCGGCTGGATGGACCTCGACGGCGCGACGGTTCTCTTCAGCCCGCATCTGGCATGGCGCAACGAACCGCTGCGAGACAACCTGCAGCGGCTGTTGCGGCGCCCCGTCCTGCTGACCAACGACGCCGACGCCGCCGCCTGGGCGGAATGGCGCTTCGGCGCCGGTCAGGGGCAGAACCGGCTGGTCTGCATCACCCTGGGTACCGGGATCGGCGGCGCCATGGTGATGGACGGGCGCCTGGAACGGGGCCGGTTCGGTGTGGCGGGGGAGTTCGGCCACCAGATCATCATGCCGGGCGGCCACCGCTGCGAGTGCGGCAACCGGGGCTGCTGGGAGCAATACGCCTCAGGCAATGCGCTGGGCCGCGAGGCACGGGAGCTGGCCGCCGCGAATTCACCGGTAGCCCAGGAGCTGCTCAAGGCCGTGGACGGGGACGTCTCGCGCATCACGGGCGCGATTGTCACGGAGCTGGCCAAGGCCGGCGATCCGACGTCGCGAGAACTCATCGAGGACGTCGGGGAGTGGCTGGGCCTGGGCCTGGCAAACCTTGCCGCGGCCCTGGATCCCGGGAAGTTCGTGATCGGCGGCGGACTGTGCGACGCCGGTGAGCTCCTCGTCGGCCCGGCCCGGAAGGCCTTCGCGCGGAACCTCACGGGCCGCGGTTTCCGGCCCGCAGCGGAGATCGACCTTGCGGCCCTCGGACCCAATGCCGGACTCATCGGCGCCGCGGACCTCTCCAGGGTCAGCAGCCGGATGCACACCTAAACGCAGTGAAAGCATCGGCAGTGAAAGCATCGGCAGTGAAGGCGCCGGCGTGAAAGCATCGGCAATACCGGACCGCGCGGGCTAGACGCGCGCCCCGTCGTCGTGGTCGTCCTTTTCGCCCGGCAGCTTCATGATCAGGAACACCACCGAGGCCGCGAACGCGACCACCATGCCAAGGATCGCCAGCATCGGGGCCGAACGCCAGAACATCGCCGAGAGCACGAGCGCAATCGGGCCGCCCACGGCGCCAAGCCACGCCAGGACCGTCATCGGATCAGACCCGGCCAGGCTGGGGGGCTCCTCCGGGACAAACGCGCCGTCGTCGTCCTCGGGCTCATAGTCCCGGGGGCCGGACGCGGCCTCCGGCACCTCGATGCCGCCCGTCGGCTGGCCGGGGGAAGGTGCGAGCCGTTCCGCGGCGGAGAGCTCGATCGGCGCGGTGCCGGCGAGGCCCAACGGGTCAAAATCACGGAACGTCCTGGCCCCGGTGCCGGTGCCGGTGCTGCCGCCGGTGCCGTCCGTTCCGCCGAAGGACGGTCCGCCGCCGTCATGCGTGTCGCCTCCGAGGCTCTCGGGCCCGCCTTCCCCGACCCCTTCAAGCCGGGCGACGAGGTCCAGCCACACGGCGTCGTCGTCGGCGGACAGTGCACCTGCGGCGGGGGAGTCCGGCGACTCTGGGGGCCGGGACTCATGGGCATCGGTCCCGTGCGGCGGCAGGGGACCGGCGGAGTGGGCGCCCGCGGCGTCAGGTCCGCCTACTGGACCACTTGAACCCGATGCACCGCTTTCCTTCGAAGCTCCACGGCCGGGGGAACCGGTGTCTGCAGGGTCCGGGGCCGGGGTCTCGGGGTCCGGGGTCTCCGGGTCCGGCACGCTGGGGTCGGGTTTAGTCATTGGCCGTGTCCTTCCGGCTGGCGCGGGCGGCGTCCGTACCGGCCGGGGGTGTCACGGACCGGACGAACTCGGCCGTGCCACGGAAGATCTCGGGCGCGTCGTTGTCCATGGTGGCCACGTGGTAGCTGTTTTCCAGCCGGATCACCTCGAGCTGGGCGTTGGTCAGCCCATGGCGCAGGGCTGCCATGCTGGACTCGGACACCACATGGTCCACCGTGGAACGGTAAACCCGGACGGGAGCGGTGATGCGCGGCAGCAGTCGCACGGTGTCCTTGAACATCTTGTTGAGCTCGTGTGCGGCGGCCACCGGCGTCCGCGGGTACGCGCCTTCATCCGTGTCCGGTTTGAGGATGTCATTGGCGATTGCGGGCGTGCTCTTGAGGACGTACTTCAAGATGCCGGCCAGCGGGGCTCGCGGGTCATCGATGACCAGGCCGGGATTGACCGCCACGACTCCTGCCACGGGGCGTGTGGCGGCGATCCTCAGCGCCAGCGCGCCACCCATGGACAGTCCCGCCACGACCACGACGTCGCATTCCTCCGCCAGCTCAAGGTAGGCGGCATCCAGGGCCGCGTGCCAGTCCTGCCAGCGGGTCCGGGCCAGCTCCTGCCAGCTCGTTCCGTGGCCCGGCAGCAGCGGCATCCGGACGGCGAATCCGGCACCTGCCAGGGACAGCGCCCACTCCCGCACGCTGTGCGGGCTGCCGGTGAAGCCGTGGGACACCACGACGCCGGTCCGGGGGCCGGTTCCCGTGAACGGGCTGCTGAACGGCGAGTGGTCCGGGAGGATGCTCATGGGGTCTCCGAGGGGGCGGTGGGTGGCGTGGTGGAGCGGGCGTGCAGAAGAAAGAATCGGACTGATTCTTCAAAGATTAGCGGCGCATCGGCGTCCAGGGTCGCAACATGTCCGCTGTGCGGGAGGCGGACGACCCTGAAGTCCCGGGATCCCAAGCGCCTGCGCAGCAGTTCCAGGGACGACGGCGGGACGACGGCGTCGATGTCGGACTTGAAGACCAAGGTCGGGGCCTGGACGGACGGCAGGTCCCGGAACGTCGCGGAGAAAAGCCGGCGGAGCTGGTGGACCGCCGCCAGCGGCGTCAGGGAGTAGTCGCCGTCGTCGGTGGTGGATGCCGTGGGATTCTCTTCCTGGATCGGCGTCGTGGTCCGCTGGAAGTACTTGAGGAGTCCGACAATCCTGACTCTGCGGTCGTAGAAGCTCAGGCCGGGGTTGACCGCCGCCACGCCGGCCACGCTGTGGCGGGCGGCCGTGCGCAGGGCGATGGTGCCGCCCATGGACAGCCCGGCGACGTAGCAGTCACTGGTTCGGGCGGCCAGGTCCAGGTAGGCGGTTTCGAAGCTCGTGTACCAGTCCTGCCAGCCCTTCCGGGCGAGGTCCCGCCAGTGGGTGCCATGGCCAGGCAGCAGCGGAACCGAGACCGCGAACCCTTGGGCCGCCAGGTGCCGGGCCCAAGGCAGGACGCTGAGGGGGCTTCCGGTGAATCCGTGGCAGATGGCCACGCCGATCCGGGCGTTGGGGCCGTGGCCGGGGTAGCTGAAAGCGGCCGGCGCCGTGGACGTGCTGCTTTCGCTCATGAGCCCATCGTGTCACCCTTGGCGACAAAACTCACTAGAGTAAGGTGTCCATTGAAGTCCTGGCCGAACCGGATTCGGGAGGCCCCGCCAGACGCCTTCCGGAGAGGTTACCGAGTGTTTTATTGGTTCATGAAGACGTTTGTCCTGGGACCGGTGTTGAAGCTGCTGTTCCGGCCCTGGGTCAAGGGCCTCGACAACGTCCCGGCCGAGGGCGCCGCGATCCTGGCCTCGAACCACCTCTCATTCTCCGACTCCATCTTCATGCCGGTCATGGTGCCGCGGCCGGTGGTGTTCCTCGCGAAATCCGAATACTTCACCGGCACCGGGATCAAGGGCAGGCTCACCGCGGCCTTCTTCCGGCTCACCAACCAGCTCCCCATGGACCGGTCCGGGGGCGTCGCGTCCGCGCAGTCCCTGGATGCCGGCATGGACGTGCTCAAGAACGGCTCGCTCCTGGGCATCTATCCCGAAGGGACGCGGAGCCCCGACGCGCGGCTGTACCGCGGCAAAGTGGGCGTTGCCCGCCTCGCGCTGCAAGCCCGGGTCCCGGTCATTCCGGTGGCGATGATCGGAACAGACAAAGTCCAGCCGATCGGCAAGCGCGTGCCCAACATCCGCCGTATCGGCATGATCTTCGGCGAACCGCTCGACTTCAGCCGCTACTACGGGATGGAGGATGACCGGCTGATCCAGCGTTCGGTGACCGACGAGATCATGTATGAACTCATGCGGCTGTCCGGCCAGGAATACGTGGACGAGTACGCCGCCGTCGTGAAACTCCGGCTGGCGGGCAAAGCGCAGGACGTGGTCCCGGACCAAGCGCCAGGCGCGGGCCAGGCGGCAGCCCCGGAATCAGTGCAGGAATCATCCCCGGACGACGTCGAGCCGACGGCGGCAGGGGAGGACGGTCCGGAGGTTCCCGGGGGCTCCTGAGTCCCACCCGCTTGCCATATGACGGAAACCAGGCTGTCAATGACAGGCGGGACCGCCGAACAGCCACGGGACAACTATCCTTAGATGGTGACCGAGCTATCTGAGAAACCAGTTTCCCCGCTGACCAGCACCGCCCAGAGCGGAGCCGCCAACTATCCCGGACTGGACAACTGGCGGGAACTCCCGGCCTCGCAGCAGCCCACGTGGTCGGACCCGGCTGTCTTCGAAGCGTCCGTCAAGGAACTTTCCGTCCTCCCTCCCCTCGTGTTCGCGGGCGAAGTGGACATTCTTCGCGAACGCCTCGCTGCCGCCGCGCAGGGTAAGGCGTTCCTGCTCCAGGGCGGCGACTGCGCCGAGACCTTCGAAGCGGCGACGGCGGACAAGATCAGTGCCCGCGTCCGGACCATCCTGCAGATGGCTGTTGTCCTCACCTACGGTGCGGCCATGCCGGTTATCAAGATGGGCCGCATGGCGGGCCAGTTCGCCAAGCCCCGCTCCTCCAACGACGAAACACGCGACGGCGTCACCCTGCCGGCCTACCGTGGCGACATCGTCAACGGCTACGACTTCACCCCTGAGTCCCGCGCGCATGATGCCAGCCGGATGCTCAAGGCCTACCACACCTCCGCCTCCACCCTGAACCTGATCCGTGCGTTCACGCAGGGCGGCTTCGCGGACCTGCGCCTGGTGCACCAGTGGAACAAGGGCTTCACCGAAAATCCGGCGCACGCCCGCTACGAGTCGCTGGCCCGGGACATCGACCGCGCCATCAAGTTCATGGCCTCCTGCGGCGCCGACTTCGAGGCACTCAAGCGGGTGGAGTTCTACGCGAGCCACGAGGCCCTGCTGCTGGACTACGAGCGCGCCCTGACCCGCATCGACTCGCGCACCGGGCTGCCCTACGACACCTCGGCGCACTTCCTGTGGATTGGGGAGCGCACCCGCGAACTGGACCACGCGCACGTCGACTTCCTCTCCCGCGTCCGCAACCCCATCGGCGTGAAGCTCGGCCCGTCGACCAGCGGCGACGACGCCCTGCGCCTGATCGACAAGCTGGACCCGGAGCGCGAGCCCGGCCGGCTCACCTTCATCACCCGCATGGGCGCCGGCAACATCCGCGAGAAGCTGCCGCCGATCGTCGAGCGCGTCACCGCGTCCGGCGCACAGGTCCTGTGGGTCACCGACCCCATGCACGGCAACACGGTCACCTCGCCCAACGGCTACAAGACCCGCAATTTCGACGACGTCATCGACGAAGTCCGCGGATTCTTCGAGGTCCACCACGCGCTCGGCACCGTTCCCGGCGGCCTGCACGTGGAGATGACGGGCGACGACGTCGCCGAATGCCTCGGCGGGGCCGACCCGATCGATCAGGAGGCCTTCCTGGACCGCTACGAATCGGTCTGCGATCCGCGCCTGAACCACATGCAGTCGCTCGAAATGGCGTTCCTCGTGGCCGGTGCGCTCTCCAAGCGCTGACCCGCTGCACTGTCTGAAGTCCTGACAAAAGCCTAAAGTCCTGACAAGAAAGCTCCGCCCGGCTGGTCCAGCCGGGCGGAGCTTTTGTGTGTGTGTGCTGCCGGATCCGGTCAGACCACAGTGAGCGTGATGACCGAACCTTCCGGGACGGCCGTGTTCACCGGATCCTGGGCGCGGACCGTTCCGAAGAATCCGCCCAGGATGTTGTCGATCTGGACCTTGAAGCCGAGGTCTTCAAGGGCTTTCTGGGCGTCCGAGGCTTGCTTCCCGATGAAGCTCGGTACCTGGACGAGCTTCGGTCCCTTGGAAATCGTCAGCGTCACGGATCCGCCCTTGGTCAGGTTGCCGGAGGCAGGATCCTGGGCCACCACCGCACCCTTCGGGACGGTCCGGTCATTGACCGGCTCGGGGGCAACGACGGCTTTCAGCCCGGCGGCTTCAAGGGCCTTCACAGCGGCATCCTGCTCCTGGCCGCGGACATCCGGAACCGGAATGGGCTGCGGGCCCTTCGAGACCGTCAGGCTCACCAGAGTCCCGTGCCTGACGGGATTGCCGCTGCGCGGCGCCTGGGCCAGGACAGTCCCGGCCGGCGCCGTCTCATCGAACGTCTCGGTGATCGGGCCCAGGGCCATTTCGGCGCCGTTGAGGGCGGTCTTGGCGTCGTCCAGGGTCTTCCCCGTGAGGTCCGGCAGCGGGAACAGTTCCGGGCCCTTGGACACGGCAAGTGACACTGGCTGGAATTTCCGGATGACCTCGCCTGCCTTGGGCTCGGAGGCGACCACCAGGCCCGGCGAGACGTTGTCGTCGAACACATCCTTGACGGTGGATTGGAACCCGGCCGTGCGGAGCAGGTCCTGGGCCTCCGCCACAGTCTTGTTGGTTAACGGGGGAATCGTTCCGGGCGAGCCGGGGCCCATGCCGAAGAACCAGCCCGCGACGGCGGCGAGGAGCGCCGCGACCACAAGGAGGACAATCCATAGCAGCCCGCGGCGTCGTCGGTTCCCCTCATGCAGGGTCTTGGTGGGCGTGGCCGCAGCGCGCTGGCGCGCCTTCTCCTCGTCCCGGTCCAGTTTGCGCTGGGCGCGCTTGCTGGTGGCGGTGCCGACGTCGCCGGGTTCGTCGTACCCTGCCGCGCCCTGATAAGCCCCTTCTTCCGGAGCGGGCAAGTCTTCCGGGGTGGACAACGGCCCGTAGGCGGGACGCCGCGGTCCGTTGGTCATCACGGTGGTCGGGCTGCCGCTGCGGGAGATCATCTCGGTGGGCTGCTGGAGGCCGCCGTACACCTCGGTGGGCATGTCGGTGGGGGGCTTCACGTAAGCAGTGTCCTGGACGGCCGACGCCGGGATGGCACCGGCGGGCGGCCGGCTCGGCGGGGCGGCGACGGCCGGCAGCGGGCTGCGGACGGCCGCCGGCGGTTGGAGGTCGAGTTCGGCGTCGCTGAGGTTGGTTCTGATGTGCCGGAGTTCGGACAACAGCGCGTTCCCGTCGACGGGGCGCTTGTCCGGGTCCCGGTCTGTGCACCACTGGACGAGTTCGTCGATCTCTGCGGCCAGCCCCGGCACCTGGACGGACGGTGCCTCCACGGTGGAATTGACGTGCTGGTAAGCGACCTGGATGGGCACCTCGCCGTCGAACGGCTGCCGGCCGGTGACCATTTCGTAGAGCATGATCCCGACGGAGTAGATATCGCTGCGGGCGTCCGCCTGTTTGCCCAGTACGAGCTCGGGGGAGAGGTAGGCGACAGTCCCGATCAAGGCGCCGGTGCTGGTGGATGTCGAGATGGCGCGTGCCAGGCCGAAGTCGCCGAGCTTGATCCGCCCGTCGTCGGCGATCAGGACGTTTTCCGGCTTGATGTCGCGGTGGATCATGCCGGCGGCGTGCGCGGCGCCCAGCCCCTCGACCACAGGGTCGATCAGCGCCAGGGCCAGCCGCGGTGAGAGGGCGCCCTTCTCGTTGAGGACGTCCCGCAGGGTGTGGCCCTTGATGTACTCCATGACGAGGTAGGCAAGGGGGCCGTCTTCGCCCTGGTCCAGAACGCCGACCACATGGGGGTGGGAGAGCCGGGCGGCGGCTTTGGCTTCGCGTCCCAGCCGGTCCAGGAACTGCGGATCGTCGGCCAGGTGGGGATGGAGCACCTTCAGGGCGACATCGCGCTCGAGGCGCTGGTCTGTGGCGACGTACACGGTGGACATCCCGCCGCGGGCAAGCTTGGATTGAACCCGGTAGCGGTTGTCCACCAGGTTCCCGACGAGAGCGTCCGACACGTATTCCTGCACCATACAATCCTAGTCGCTGGACAGAAACGGGCCCGGACCAACATGCGATCCGGGCCCGTAGCGAAGAGGTCCGCCGTGCGGGAGCCTGTATTTAGCTGAACAACGTCCGGTTGGCGTTGATGGCGGCGACATAGGCCTTGGTGTCGTCGTACATGCCGTTCTGGCTGACCGAGTACTGGCCCTGGTAATAGCCGGCGATCGCATTGTCCAGATCAGAGCTGGTGCGCACCAGCTGACGGATGATCGCAACGCCTGCCGTGGCGTTGTCGTACGGATCCAGCAGGTTCAGCTTGCGGCCCACCAGCTCCGAGGCCCACTCGCCCGAGGACGGGATGACCTGCATGGTGCCGATCGCGTTGGCCGGGGACACGGCGCGCTGGTTGAAGCCTGATTCCTGGTAGGCGAAGGCCAGGGCCAGGCTGGCGTCGACGCCCATGCGCCGTGCCGTGTCCGCCACGATCGACTTCATCTGTTCGCGGGTGGGGACCGGCGAAGCGTTGAGCAGCGCCTTGTTCTGGTTGGCCGAGCTGACCACCGCAGCCGGGTACGTGAATCCGAGGAACGTGCTGGGCACGAGCGGCGTCGTTGCGGCGGGCTGGGTTGCGGCAGGCGTCGTCGAAGCCGGGGAGATGGTGGACGCGCCGGGGATGACGAGCTTCTGGCCCGGGTAGATGATGCTCGACATCGTCAGCCGGTTGGCGGACAGGACGTCGGAGAGCCGGACGCCGTTGCGAGCCGCGATGCCGGAGAGGGTGTCGCCGGACTTGATGGTGTAGGAACCGGAGCTGGCCGGCGCCGTTGCGGGCGTCGACGGGGCGGCCGGGGCCGGTGCCGCGGGAGCGGACGGCGCCTGCGTGCTGGAACCGCCGCTAACCTTGACCTTCTGGCCGGGATAGATGATGGAGCCCATGCCGAGCCCGTTCCACTTGAAGACCTCGGACAGTCCAACGCCGTGGCGGGCGGCGATGGCGCTCAGGGTATCGCCGGACTTCACGACGTAGACGCTGGCCTGGGCCGACGTCACTGAGGCGGAAGCGGCCGGCTCTGAAGTGGCCGGCTCTGAAGTGGCCGGTGCGGCCGCCGTCGAACCCGTGAGCTTGATCTTCTGCCCGGGGTAAATGAGGGTGTTGGCCTGCAGGTTGTTCAGCTTGAGCACGGCGTAGGTGTCCAGGCCGTAGCGGCCGGCAATGGCGCTGATGGTGTCGCCGCGGGCGATCGTGTACTGGGCGGGAACCGCCGACTGCGCCGGCCGCAGGGCACTGGGCAGGGTGACCGGGACGGAAGCGGCGGGGATCACTGCCGCCTTGAGCGACGTGGCCACCTCAGCTTTCGCCTGTGCACGCATGGCGGCCGCCAGGGTTGCCGGGACGGCACGCGCACGGGGTTCGGCAGCCGCAGGCTGGGCGATCGCCAGAGAGGAAAGCACGACGGCGGGAAGCGCCGCCGTCGCCGCGATCAGCGGCAGGCTGGGCCTCGGGTGGTGCTGTGGCGCACGTGAGGTTGTCATTGGAAAGATCCTCTTCTCAGCGGCAACGCTGCGGTCAGGCCGGTACAACTGGTGTTACCAGTGTGACAAAAGTTATTTCTGTTACAAATGTGATCTATGTGAATGTCTCATGAATTGGCAATTAGCACAAGAACTGTTTGGTATTCCGCAAAGCGATTTTCGCCGTGTCGGCACGTCGGCCTCCGCACGGAGATGGGTCGGAGACCCCTGGGAGCCCTTTGCCAGTCCCTTGTACGGATCCCGTTGCTCCGGCCGGAGTGTCCGGGGAGTCCCGGCGGACTTGCGGGGAGTCCCGGCGGGACTTCGGGTGGAGCGGAGCGGCATTCCCGGCATTCCCGGCATGGCCGGCTGGCTATGACGGGCTGGGATTTACCCGGACCCCGACTAGGCGGCGGGGCCCCCGCCGTGGCAATCTTTATCCGTGAGTAATGTAGAAAGCCTCGTGGGCGAATGGCTGCCCCTGCCCGATGTCGCACAGCTTCTGAACGTATCTATTACCAAGGTCCACGCACTTCTGGACGAGCGTGCGCTGGCGGCCGTGAGAATCGGCGACCGGCGCATCCGGTCCGTACCGGCGGCTTTCATCCAGGACGGCCACGCAGTGGAGAGCCTGAAGGGCACCATTGTTGTCCTCTCGGACGCCGGATACTCGGACGAGGAACTGATCAGCTGGCTCTTCACTCCGGATGAATCCCTGCGGGGCCGGCCGATCGATGCCCTCCGTGAGGGCCGCAAGACAGAAATCCGCCGCCGGGCCCAGTCCCTGGCCTGGTAGGGGCACCCTGGCGGTCGTGAACTGATCGCACCGGCAGCCTCAAGAAGCCGGTCGTCTTCATCACCGACAGTCGTGTTTAACATGTAATTAACGCGTATTTAACACATAGTGTCGCGGCAGCTGCGGGCCGTGTGCAGCGCATGTCGCTGTGCACGGCCCGTTTCGCGTCTTCCCGGGCCGGAGTCCGGGGGCGGGACCCGGGTCAGGCGGCGCGGCTGACCGTGGCTTCCGCCAGCTTGCGGAGCGCGGTCTTGGGCAGCTCCTCCAGCGGCAGGAGGTCCAGGGCGGCAAAGGCCGCCTTCCCGAACTCCTCAATGAGTACTTCCGTGGCCTGTAGTGCACCGCAGTCCACGATGATCCGCCGGATCTCCGCAATGTCGGCATCGCTGAGCTCGGGGTTGCCGAGCTTGGCATCGATGAACTCCGATTCGGCCGGCGAGGCCCGGTCCAGCGCGAACGCGACCAGGACTGTGCGCTTGCCTTCGCGCAGATCGTCACCGGCGGGTTTGCCGGTGGTGACAGGGTCGCCGAAGACGCCAAGGACGTCGTCGCGCAACTGGAACGCTTCGCCGAGCGGCAGGGCAAAAGCTGAATAGCCGCGCAGCAGCTCGTCGCCGGCACCGGCAAGGGCGCCCCCCAGCGCGAGCGGGTGCTCCGTGGAGTACTTGGCCGACTTGAACCGAATGATGGACTGGGCCCGGCTGACCGCGCCGGCGCGGTCCCGCCGCGGCCCGGCGACCTCTTCGAGGATGTCCAGGTACTGCCCGGCCATCACTTCGGCGCGCATGAGGTTGAAGATCAGCCGCGCGGGGCTGCCGGACGCGGCGCGGTGTCCGATTTCCGTGAACGATTCCTCGCTGAAGGACAGGCAGAGATCGCCGGTCAGGATGGCGGCGGCATGGCCGAACCGCTCACTGTCCAGCGCCCAGCCCTGGGTCTCGTGCAGTTCGCTGAACCGGCGGTGGACGCTGGGGCCGCCACGCCGGGTATCGGAGCGGTCAATGATGTCATCGTGGATCAGGGCCGCGGCCTGGAACAGTTCCAGGGCCGAGCCCGCCGTCACCACCTCGGCCGCGCCGGCCTCCCCGCCGGCGCCGCGCCAACCCCAGTAGCACATGAGGGCCCGGAGGCGCTTGCCGCCCGTGACCAGATTGGAGATCGAGCCCATGAGCGGATCGATGTCCTGCGAGATCGAGGACATAACCGCTTGCCGGCTGGTCAGGAAATCCGTGAGCTTGCCGGCGACGGCGGCCACGAAGGCCGTCTGCTCGAGTCGCAGCTGTTCGGCGAGGGTCACTTGACGGACTCGGCAGCGACGTTCGCGCCAATGGTGAACGTGGACACGCCACCCGTTTCCATGACGGAGATGTTCACGGTCTCGTTATCGCCGCGAAGGAAGTCCTTGGAAGGCAGCGTGCCCACGGTTTCACCGGGGACGGCCTTGAAGCCCTGCGCCTCCAGCCCCTTGGTGTAGAAGGCCAGGACGTCGGCGGCCGGCGCCGTAATGCTTCCGACGAGTGCCACGGTGGCCGGCACGGTGGTCTTATCGAAGCTGCTGGACACCACCTTGGCTGCGGGCATGAGCGGTAGGAGCGTCTGCGGGAAGCCGGGAACCAGCGCGCCGACCGTGGCCGAGGTGCCAGGCTCCGCGGAGGGGCTGGGCGGAGCCGTAGTTGAGGACTGCGGCGAGGCCGCAGAGCTCGACGTCGACGACGCCGGGGTCCCGGTGCTGGCAGGTGTGCATGCGGCCAAGGCCAGTAACGTGCCCGCCGCCGCGATGGCTGCCGTGGCACGTTTGCGCTGTCCAAATACCTTCACAGGGACTTTCCTCCTGGTGTCGACGCGGAATCAGCCTCCAGTTTAGTCAGTCCCCGGGCATAGGATTGAAGACGTGGGGCCGGACGCAGACAAACACCAGGGAGCAGGGGGCGGAGTGCATCCAACTGCGCACGCCAATTTGCAACCCCGGACGCGTCTTAGCGACGAATCACTGCGAGACCTCCGACGCAGCAGCATCATGCACGTTGACATGGACGCATTCTTCGTCTCGGTGGAGCTGCGCAGCCGTCCCGGGCTGAAGGGAAAGCCCGTGATTGTCGGCTATCCGGCGGACCGGTCCGTGGTGCTCTCCGCCTCCTATGAGGCCCGGGCGTTCGGCGTCAGGTCAGCGATGCCCATGGCGGTTGCGGCACGCATGTGCCCCTCGGCGGTCATCATCGAGCCCCGCCACAAGCTCTACTACGAGGTGTCCGGCCAGATCATGGCCATCTTCGGTTCCATCACCGACCTCGTGGAGCCGCTCAGCGTGGACGAGGCGTTCCTGGACGTTGGGGGAGCCATCCGTCGCCTCGGGCCGCCCCGGGAGATCGGCGAACTGATCCGCGCCCGTGTGTCCCGGGAATTGGGAATCACGGCCTCGGTGGGCATCGCCGCCAGCAAGTTTGTGGCCAAAATCGCGTCCACCCGCTGCAAACCGGACGGGCTGCTGCTGATCAGGCCCGAAGACACCGTCCCGTACCTGCACAGCCTTCCGGTCAGTGCGCTCTGGGGAGTCGGCGGCAAGACCGTCGAGGTCCTTGCCCGGAAGGGTATCCGGACCGTGGCCGACGTCGCGGCGGCACCCCTGCCCACGCTGCGGAAGCTGCTGGGAGCCTCGGGCGAGCATGTTTACCGGCTCTCCTGGGGCATCGATCCGCGGCCCGTGACACCGGTCCGGCTGGAAAAGAGCATCGGGGCTGAAGAGACGTTCGCCACGGACACCGCCGACGAAGTCCTGCTCCACCGCGAACTGCTGCGGCTTTCGCACCGGACGGCGGAACGCCTCCGTGGCGCCGGCATGCACGCTCGCACCGTGGCGCTGAAGCTGCGCTACGCGGATTTTTCCACCATTACCCGCAGCCGCACCGTGAACACCCCGATCGACAGCGCCCAGCTGCTCTACGCCGTGGCGGTCCAGCTCCTGCAATCAGTAGGCGAGCGGCCCATGACAGTCCGGCTCATCGGCATCCGGGCGGAACAGCTGGAAGAGGCCGCACACGCGCCCCTGCAGCTCAGCCTGGACCGCCGCGACGACAACTGGCGCGCCGCCGAACAAGCCCTCGACGCGGTCACCCGGAAATTCGGCAACAAGTCGGTTCTACCCGCACGGCTTCTTGATCCCGGTGGCGCGACCGAATGAGCCATCCGGCCCGTCGCTGCACTAACGCCCATGGCCCTGAGAGCGCGGACAGGGCCTTAAGACTGTCTTTCAGAACGGGCCGCAACAATCTATCCTTATTAATACCTAGGGTTTAGGACGACTGGATCGATCGTTGGGGTGACGACCTCGCCGCCTGAGGCCGGCACGGGACTTTTGAGTCGCCCCTTTCACCAATGGCGGTGAACGGGAACCACTTCGGAATCCCGGGCGTTAGGGGTTTAGGGCAATGGCCACGTCAAGTCCCGACGTTGGCAGACTTGAGGAGGTCGTGATGCCGCTCTCGGAGCACGAACAGAAGTTGCTTGAGCAACTTGAGAAGCAGCTGAATGAGGACGATCCCAAATTCGCCAGTTCGATGGGATCCGTCTCGGGCCGCTCTTGGTCCACCCGTCACCTCGTCATCGGAGTGCTCGCGACTCTCGCGGGCGTCCTGTTGTTGCTGACGGGAGTCTGGACGCAAATCATCCTCGTCGGCGTAGTGGGATTTGTGGTCATGGGCGCCGGTGTGTACTACGCCACGATGCGTAGTACGGGTGTTGGCAAGGGCAGGGGCGCCGGCAAGAAGGGCAAACCCAGGAGCTCGTTCATGAGCAATCTCGAGCAGCGCTGGGACGAACGGCACCGGGGAGAATCCTGAACTGCTCCAAGAGGGCTGCGTAGGCCCTCCACTTTCCGCCACCGGTCTGCGGGCGGACGGCGAAAGACCCGCTTCGGCGGGTCTTTCGCCATTTAAAGCGGCAATTTCCGGGTGGCCGGGATGCAAAACGGGCGCCCGGGAATTGTTTCGGGCCGGAGCCAGGCCTGTGGCCTTAATCTCCACCGCCGACGGAGGTACTCGGAGCAAAATTCCTCCACTTTCCCCCACCAATCTTGTTTCCCTGCAAATGCTGGGAAGAAAGGGGATAAACATCCGCATATTTGTGCAAACATCCCGGGCGTGTCGTTGACTGTGGAGCGATGTGGAGTAATGTGGAGGGCGTAAGAGGGTAGTGGCAGCACAGGGGACGTTGGGCTTCCTAGAACAGACGGGCGGTGGGCCGTGTTTCTCGGCACACATTCGCCACGTCTGGACGAAAAAGGTCGAATTATCCTCCCCGCGAAGTTCCGTGAGGAACTTGCCAGCGGGCTGGTTCTCACAAGGGGCCAGGAACGTTGCATCTACGTCTTCAGTGAGGCGGAATTCGGCCGGGTTCACGAGCAGATGCGGGAGGCTCCAATTTCCTCCAAGCAGGCACGTGACTACATCCGTGTTTTCCTCTCTGGAGCCTCGGACGAGGTACCTGACAAGCAGGGGCGCGTGACGATTCCGCCGGCGCTCCGGGAGTATGCAGGTCTTGGCCGGGAACTCGCCGTCATCGGCGCAGGATCCCGTGCGGAGATCTGGGACGCCCAGGCATGGAGTGAGTACCTGGCCGAAAAGGAAACCGCCTTCTCGGAAACCGACGACGCCATCCCGGGGATTCTCTGAACCCCCAACAGACCCGCAGTTCACAACGTTCCTTGATCGAGATCTCCAGCCGCCCATCCGGTTGTTGTCCTGGCTCACTTCCCCGGAGCCAGGCCGGCGCAGGGTAGGCGCGGATGGGGATCTGGACCAAGGAACGTTGTGTAAGAGCCGCAATTGGCAACGAGCAACTAGCAACGCGCAACCAAGAAGGTCAACGAAAGGACGAAGGTATGACTGACCCCGACCAGGCGAAGCCTACGTCCGAACGCCATGTGCCGGTCCTCAAGGACCGGTGCATCAATTTGTTGGCCCCCGGCATCGAAGCTGCCCGGAGCCGCGGCGAGACCCCGGTGGTGATCGATGCGACGCTTGGCATGGGCGGACACTCCGAGGCCCTCCTGCAGCGCTTCCCGGACCTCCACCTGATCGGCATTGACCGTGACGAGGAAGCCCTGGCTCTGGCGGGGGAGCGCTTGGCGCCTTTCGCGGACCGGACCGACCTCGTTCACGCCGTCTACGACGAAATCCCTGACGTCCTTGAGGATCTGGGCTTCGAGGAGGTCCACGGTGTGCTCATGGACCTGGGCGTCTCTTCCCTTCAACTGGACGAGCGGGAGCGTGGTTTCGCCTACTCGTTCGACGCACCCCTGGACATGCGGATGGACACCAGCCGCGGCCAGACCGCCGCTGACGTCGTCAATAACTACAGCGAAGAAGACCTCGTCCGGATCATCCGGAAATGGGGCGAAGAAAAGTTTGCCGGCCGCATTGCGAACAGGATCGTGGCCGCGCGCGCCGAGAAGCCCTTCACCACCACCGGTGAACTGGTCGAACAGATCCGGTCCGTGGTGCCTTCCGGTGCAGCCAAGACCGGCGGCCACCCCGCAAAGCGCACCTTCCAGGCGCTCCGGATCGAGGTCAACGAGGAACTGGATGTCCTGGAGCGCGCCATCCCGGCTGCCATCAACGCCATCGCCCTGGGTGGCAGGGTCGTCGTCATGTCTTACCACTCGCTGGAGGACAAGATCGTCAAGGGGTTCTTCCAATCCGGTTCGAAGTCCTCTGCCCCGCTCGGCTTCCCGGTTGAGCTCGAAGAGCACAAAGCCGAACTAAAGACCCTCACGAAGGGCACCGAGGTGCCCACCCCCGCTGAAATCGCTGAAAACCCACGCGCAGCTTCCGCCCGGTTGCGCGCCGTCGAACGCATCAAAGCCAGGAGAGCAGCATGAGCAACGCCGCCGTCAACAGCTACCCCGTTGCCCAGGGCGCCACCGCCCGCGCCCTGCCGGGCCTCCGACCCGGCCAAGACCAGACCCGGAAGTCGCGCACTCCGCTGTCGGTGGTCCGCTCCTCACCCCGCAAGCGCCGTGCGCCGTTCGTGGTGCTCTGTTTCGGCTTCCTGGCGATTGCTCTTATGGCCGTGCTGGTCCTGAACATCTCCGTCTCCTCCGCCCAGTACCAGCTGGTCCAGCTCCGCAGTGAGCAGACCACCCTGACGAAGCAGAACCAGGACCTGACCCAGCAGGTGCAGAACTTCGACGCCCCGCAAAACCTCGCGGCCAAGGCCACCGAGCTGGGCATGGTGGCTTCCCTTGCGAAGGGCCAGATCGACCTCTCCACCCTCAGCGTCACCGGCAAGGCCAAGCCGGCCGTCAAGGGCGATGCCACCGGTGCCGTCATCGCCGCACCGGCGGTTGCCGGGCAGCCCACGGTCGTTCCGCCGGTCTCGGACAAGGAACCCCTCGCCCAGCGCAAACCGGCTGACACCAAGACGACGGACGGAAGCCCGGCTGACACCAAGACGGCCGATGGAGCCCCGGCTGACACCAAGACGGCCGATGGAGTCCCGGCTGGCGCAGCTCAGGCACCGGCGGGTGGGGCGGCCGCACCCGCCGCACCGGCTCCGGCCGTGGAACTCCACGGAGGCTCGGTTCCGGCCCCCGCACAGAAGGTTCCCGGACAGTAACGTTCACTGACCACCAGCAAGGCAAGCAGCAAGGATTCAACGTGGCGCAGAACTCCGGCAAGGCAAGCAAGGCGAAAGCCCCAAACGCCACCCGGCGGCTCCGCATGGGACTCGGCATCATGCTGACGCTGCTGCTGGTGGTCGGCGGGAAGCTGTTCATGGTCCAGGGGCTCGATGTCGGGGGCATGGCCGAGGCCGCCCTCAATAACCGCCTCACCTCCGTTGAGCTGCCCGCCGAGCGCGGCAGCATCCTCGATTCGTCCGGCACAGTCCTGGCCAGCAGCGTCATCCGCTACAACATCGTGGTGGACCAGACCGTCAACACCAAGACCGATTCCTTCCGCCGGCTCCAAACGGTCAACGGCAAGGACGAACTCGTCACAGTCACCCGGGACCAGGGCATCTCCGAACTCGCGTCCGTGCTGGGCATGGACCGCGATGCCCTGCGCGATGCCCTCACCGGCACCAGGCGCTACTACATTGTGGCCAAGGACTTGAAACCCGATGTCGAAGACAAGATATCGAAGCTGCAGATTCCCGGCATTGTCGCCGAAGGCACCAGCAAGCGGGTCTACCCCAACGGCTCCGTGGCCGGCGGGATCGTCGGGTTCCTCCAGGACGGCACCACCGGACAGGCCGGGCTCGAGCAGACCCAGGACGATATCCTCAAAGGCACGCCCGGCAAGCGCGTCTTCGAAATCGGTGCGGACGGCCTGCGTATTCCCGTCGGCGTGGACCAGTTGACGCCCGCGGTCAACGGCAAGGACATCAAGCTCACGCTGAACTCGGACCTGCAGTACTTCTCCCAGCAGGCGATCCAAAGCCAGAAGGACAAACTCGGCGCCGAGTGGGGCGTCATCGTTGTCTCCGACGTCAAGACCGGCAACATCATTGCCATGGCGGACACCGACGCCCCCGATCCCAACGACCCCGGCAAGGTCGGCCCCCAGGACCGCGGCGTCCGGGCCGTCACCGCCGCATACGAGCCCGGTTCCGTGGAGAAGATGATCACCGCCGCGGCCGTGATCCAGGAAGGCAAGTCCAGCCCGCTCGATACCTTCACGATTCCGCCGACCTACACCGTGGACGGGCAGACCTTCAGCGACGCGTTCGAGCACGGCACCGAGCAACGCACCCTGGCCGGAATCGTCGGCTATTCCATGAATACCGGCACCGTGATGGTGGGCCAGCGCCTGAGCAAGGACCAGCGCTATGACTGGCTGCGGAAGTTCGGCATCGGCGAGGCGCCGGACATCGGCCTGCCGGCGGAGTCCAAGGGCATCCTGACCCCGGCCGACCAGTGGGATGGCCGCCAGGAGTACACCGTCCTCTTCGGCCAGGGCGTCGCCCAATCCACCCTCCAGACCGTCCGGGCCTATCAAAGCATCGCCAACGACGGCGTGATGCTCCAGCCGAGGCTGATCGACAGCTACATCGACCCGGACGGGACCGAGGAAAGAGTCCCTGCCAAGGACCCGCAGCAGGTCGTCTCGAAGGACACCGCAAAGCAGGTCCGCGACATCCTGGAGAGCGCCGTGACCGAAGGTGAGATCAAGGAAGCCGCCATCGACGGGTATCGGGTGGGCGCCAAAACGGGTACGTCTGAATCGCCCTGCGACGACGGCAAATCGGGCTTTTGCGGCTTCACCGCCTCCATCATCGGAATGGCGCCCATGGACGATCCGCGGTTTATTGTGGAGGTGGTCCTGCAACGGCCCAAGGGAAGCATCTACGGAATCACCAACGGACCGGTGTTCCGTTCGGTGATGAGCCAGACGCTGCGCACGTTCAACGTCCAGCCCTCCACCGGCGAACCCGCCCGCCTGCCGCAGTACGCCAAGTAGCCCCTGTTCCACCCGGCACCCGGACGTCCCCGTCCGGCGCCACACCACAGTGCCTGCGGGGCGGAGCTCGTCTCCGTGCGCAGTGCCCGATCCAACAGTGCCCGATCCAAAAAGCGCCCGATCCACTAGCACCACAACGGAGATCCACTTGTCTGAGCTCACCGCCCCCGACGCTTCCGCGCCGTCCGGCCACGACGCCCCCCCGGGCTTCCGGCCCACTGCTGTTGCCGCAGTGCCGCTGGCAGCCATCGGTGAGGCGATCGGCGTCGTCGTTCCCGGGGCATCCAGCGCCGTCCCGGTCACCGGGATCTCCCTGAACTCCCGGGCGGTCCGCCCTGGAGACCTGTACGTTGCCCTGCCAGGCGCCACGCGGCACGGTGCCGACTTTGTGGCCGGCGCCGTCGACGCCGGTGCCGTGGCGGTGCTGACGGACGACGCCGGGGCGCGCCTGCTGGCGCTCTCCAACGACATCCCCGTCCCCGTGCTGCTCGCCGCCGAGCCGCGCACCGTGGTCGGCCCGCTGTCGGCGCTGATCTACCGGAGCCGGGCCGACGGCGCCGGCGCGCCGGCCCTCTTCGGGGTGACGGGCACCAACGGCAAGACCACCACGACGTACTTCATCAATGCCCTCCTGCGGGCACTGGGCAAGCGGACCGGACTGATCGGGACGATCGAGATCCTGGCCGGCGGCGAGCCGATCCCGAGCCTGCTCACCACCCCGGAATCCACGGATGTGCACGCCCTGCTCGCCCTGATGCGTGAGCGCGGGCTCGATGCCGCGTCCATGGAAGTGTCCTCGCACGCGATCTCCTTCCACCGCGTGGACGCCGTGGTGTTCGACGTCGCCGGGTTCACCAACCTCACCCAGGACCATCTGGACCTGCACGGGACCATGGAGGAGTACTTCCAGACGAAGGCCACGCTGTTCACCCCGGAACGCGCCCACGCCGCCGTCGTGACCGTGGACGATGAGTGGGGCCGCAGGCTTGCCGCCGCCGCAGGCATCCCCGTGACAACCCTCGCCACCAGCACGGCCCCGACCGGCGGCCCGACCGGCGGTACTGCAAGCGGTCCCGCGGACGCCGGCTGGACCGCCGATTGGACCGTGGTCCGGACCACGCCGCGGGGACTCGGCTCCGACTTCGTCCTCCGCCACCGCGACGGCACCGAGCTGCGCGTCCACACCGGCCTGCCAGGAAGCTTCAACGTCGCCAACGCAGCCCTGGCCACCGTCATGGTGCTCGCCGGTGGCCACGAGCCCGCCGCCGTGCAGGCCGCCCTCGACGCCGGCGACCCCTTCACGGTGGCCGTGCCCGGCCGGATGCAGCTCGTGTCCACGGCCCCGGCGGCCGTGGTGGACTTCGCCCACAACCCCGACGCCCTGGAACGTGCCCTCGAGGCCGTCCGGTCCCCGGAACCGGGGTCCAAAGTGATCATCGTCTTCGGCGCCACCGGGCAGCGTGACCAAAGCAAGCGGCCCGCCATGGGGGCCATCGCGGCCCGGCTGGCCGACACCGTGATTGTCAGCGACGACGACCCTCACGACGAGGACGCGGCGGCCATCCGCCAGGACGTCCTCGCCGGCGCCCTGAAGGCCAAGGACAGCGAAGGCCTGGACTGCACCGTCCTGGAGGTTTTCCCGCGCGACGCCGCCATCCTGAAGGCCGTGGAGCTCGCCGGAGCCGGGGACACCATCCTCGTCGCCGGCCGGGGCCACGAAGTCTGGCAAGAGGTCAAGGGCGTCAACCTGGCCCTGGATGACCGGGTGGAGCTCCGGAACGCCTTGACAGCACGGGGATTCACCGTTCTTGAAGACCACCGGATAGAGTCCTAAACCGAGATGATTGCACTTACAGCGGCGGAAATCGCCGACATAACCAACGGCCGGCTGGCCGCGGAACCGGGCCTTACCCCCGCCTCCGTGGTGACCGACTCCCGCGAGGCCACGGCGGGTTCCCTCTATGTGGCCAAGCCCGGGGAGAGCGCCGACGGGCACGACTTTGTCGGCGCCGCCTTCGACCGGGGCGCCGTCCTCGCGCTCGTGGAGCGCGAGGTCGCCGACGCCGCCGGGACAAACTACCCGGCAGTCGTCGTCGAGGACGCTGTCCTTGCCATGGGCGCCCTGGCCGCTGAATCCGTCCGCCGGATCCGCGCCCACCGCGCAACCGCCGGCGCCGCGTTCACTGTGATTGGCATCACGGGATCGGCCGGCAAGACCACCACGAAGGACCTGCTGGCCGGCATCTTCGCCGCGTCCGATGCCGACGGCGCCACCGTTGCGCCGCAGGGGTCCTACAACGGCGAGGTGGGCGTGCCCCTCACCGTTTTCAAGGCCGATTTCGGCACCCGCTACCTCGTCATCGAGATGGGCGCCACGGGCATCGGCCACATTCGGTACCTCGCGGACATGGTCCGGCCGGAGATTGGCGTGGTCCTCGGCGTCGGCTCCGCCCACGCCGGAGAATTCGGCGGCATCGACAACATCGCCGTCGCCAAGGGCGAACTCGTGGAGGCGCTCCCTGCCGAAGGCACAGCCGTGCTGAACCTCGACGACGCCCGCGTCGCCGCGATGGCCGCCCGGACCCGGGCTCGTGTGCTCGGCTACACCTCCCGCCCCGCCGGCATAGGCCGGGACAACGGCAGCCAGCCGGACGTGGCCCCGTCCGATGTGGTCAGGGCCGAGGGCATCGAGCTGAATGCCGAAGGCCACCCCGAGTTTGAGCTCTACCTGCCCGGCGACAGCGCCCCGCAAGAACCAGCAGAGCACGGCACAACACAGCAGGCGATCACCCAGTACCACGTCAGCGCCAAGCTGATTGGTGCCCATCACATCGCCAACCTCCTCGCGGCTGCGGCCGCGGCGCACGCCGCCGGCATCCCCGGCGCGCAGATCGCCGCCTCCCTCAGGGCCCAGACCGCCGCCAGCCGGTGGCGGATGGAACGCACGGAGCGCCCCGACGGCGTGACCGTCATCAACGATGCCTACAACGCGAACCCGGAGTCCATGCGCGCAGCGCTGCGGACGCTGGCCGAGCTGGGCCGCGGCCGCCGCACCTGGGCGGTCCTGGGCGCCATGCTGGAGCTTGGCCCGGACTCCATCCGCGAGCACATGACGGTCGGCACCCAGGTGGTGCGGCTCAACATTTCCCGTCTCGTGGTGGTGGGCCGGGAAGCCCGCTCGCTCTATGTCTCCGCCGTCAACGAAGGCTCCTGGGGCGATGAATGCGTTTTCGCTGCGACTGCGGACGAGGCCTACGACCTTCTCCAGGCCGAGCTCCAACCGGGTGACCTGGTCCTGTTCAAGTCCTCGAACGGCATCGGGCTGCGCCACCTGGGGGATCGGATAGCATTGCCTCCACAAGCCCCCAGGACCTCTCCCGAGCGATCTGCTGAGGGACCTGCCGCAACCGCCACCGAAGGGAGGGCACAGCTGTGATTGCACTGCTGATGGGCGCTGGAATGGCGCTGCTCCTCGCGTTCGCGGGCACCCCGCTGTTTATCCGGTTCCTGGTCCGCAAGGGCTACGGACAGTTCATCCGGGACGACGGACCCACCTCGCACCACACCAAGCGCGGCACGCCTACCATGGGCGGCGCCGTCGTGGTCCTGGCGGTCCTCGTCAGCTACGGGCTGACGCACCTGGTCATGTGGATGATGAACCCGCACTCCCCGGGGCCGAGCGCTTCCGGGCTGCTGCTGCTGTTCCTCATGGTGGGCATGGGCCTGGTCGGGTTTCTGGATGACTTCATCAAGATCACCAAGCAGCGCAGCCTCGGACTGAACGCCAAGGCCAAGCTGATCCTCCAGGCGGCGGTCGGCATTATTTTTGCCATCCTGGCGCTGAACTTCCCGAATGCCGCCGGCCTGACGCCGGCTTCCACCCAGATCTCGCTGGTGCGCGACATCCCGTGGCTCAATCTGGCCTTCGCCGGCACGGTAATGGGCGCCATCCTCTTTGTCCTGTGGTCCAACCTGATCGTCACCGCCGCAACCAACGGCGTGAACCTCACCGACGGCCTCGACGGCCTGGCCGCCGGCGCCTCGGTCATGGTGTTCGGGGCATACACGCTCATGGGCATCTGGCAGAGCAACCAGGCCTGCGGCTCCCCGCGGCAGGCCGGCGGCGGCTGCTACTCGGTCCGCGACCCCATGGACCTGGCCCTGCTGGCAGCCATCCTCAGCGCGGCAATGGTCGGATTCCTCTGGTGGAACACCTCCCCGGCGAAGATCTTCATGGGCGACACCGGGTCCCTGGCCATTGGCGGCGCCGTCGCAGCCTTCGCCATCCTGTCCCGGACCGAGCTGCTGCTGGCCTTCATCGGCGGGCTCTTCGTCCTCATCACGCTCTCGGTCATCATCCAGGTGGGCTACTTCAAACTCACCAAGGGCAAACGCTTCTTCAAGATGGCACCGCTGCAGCACCACTTCGAACTCAAGGGCTGGGCCGAAGTCACCGTGGTGGTCCGGTTCTGGATCCTGTGCGGCCTGTTTGTCGCCGCCGGCCTTGGCATCTTCTACGCTGAATGGGTGGTGCTCCTGTGACCGGTCCTATCCCCGTCCCGCTCACCACTTCACCCAGGCTGCAGGAACTCACTACCTGGGACTCCGACTGGGCCGGCCTGCGCGTGGTGGTCACCGGGATCGGCGTCTCCGGCTTCGCCGCCGCAGACACCCTGATCGAGCTCGGCGCCCGGGTGGTGGTGGTTGACGCCGCCACGAGCCCCAAGGCGCTGGCCCAGGCCGACACCCTGCGGATCGTCGGCGCGGCCGACGTCCTGCTGGGCGAGGAGGCAGTGGAGTCCGTTCCGAAGATCGACGGGCAGAAGCCGGACCTGGTGGTCACCTCGCCGGGCTGGCGCCCGGACCAGGCCCTGCTCGCCGCCGCGGCGCGGGCCCACATCCCGGTGTGGGGCGACGTCGAACTCGCCTGGCGGCTCCGCGAACGCAAGGGCCGCAAGACGGCCGACTGGCTGACAATCACCGGCACCAACGGCAAGACGACGACGGTCGGCTTGACCGAGTCCATGCTCCAGGCTGCCGGGCTCAAGGCGATCGCCGTCGGCAACGTCGGGACGCCCATCCTGGACGCTCTCCGCGACCCCGTGGACTACGACGTCTTTGCTGTCGAACTCTCCAGCTTCCAGCTGCACTGGAGCCACTCGGTGTCGCCGGTGGCCAGCGTGTGCCTCAACGTCGCCGAAGACCACGTGGACTGGCACGGTTCCTACGCCTCCTACCTGGCGGACAAAGCCAAGGTCTACGAGAACACGCAGAAAGTCTGCATCTACAATGCCGAGCAGATCGAGACCGAACGCATGGTCGAGGATGCCGATGTTGTGGAGGGCTGCCGGGCCGTGGGCTTCACCACGCTGACGCCGGCCGTCAGCATGCTCGGCGTCGTCGAAGGGCTCCTGGTGGACCGCGCGTTCATCGCCGAACGTAAAGACAGCGCAGCCGAACTTGCCTCCACCACCGACCTCGGCCCGGTGGCTCCGCGTCACATGGTGGCCAATGCGCTGGCGGCAGCAGCCCTGGTCCGTGCCTACGGGGTGGAGCCGCAGGCGGTCCGCAAGGGCCTGCTGAACTACCTCCCGGGAGACCACCGGATCCAGCTCGTGGCCCGCCACGAGGGTGTGCTCTGGATCAATGATTCCAAAGCCACCAACCCGCACGCCGCCGCCGCGTCGCTGTCCGCATTCCACAACGTGGTGTGGATCGCCGGAGGCCTCTCCAAGGGCGTGAACTACGACTCCCTGATCCAGGAGCACGCCAACCGGCTCAAAGCCGTTGTCCTGATCGGTGCGGACTCCAGCGATCTGCAGTCCGCACTGAAGCGACACGCGCCGGATGTACCCGTGATCGTGCCGACGAAGGGCGAGACTGAAGACGTGCAGACTGCCGGAACGGCCAAAGCCGACGCAGGCCCTTCGCCGATTTTCAGCGAGACTGTGATGGCCCAGGCCGTTGCCGCGGCGGCGCAGCTGGCCGCCTCCGGTGACACTGTGCTGCTGGCCCCGGCGGCTGCTTCCATGGATCAGTTCTCTTCCTATGCTCACCGTGGCGATGCCTTCATCGAAGCTGTCCGCGAGCTCGTGGAAGGGCAGGCTCAGACCAGCGAGGAGTAACAATGGTCAGCACGCCCACACGTACGACGGCGGTTCGGCCCGCTGCCGGCGGGGCCGCCAGTGGCAAATCCGCCGGCAGCAGCGCCCTCCCGGTGGCCGCCGTCACTCCCGCAGCGAGGGTGCGGGCCTGGTACCGCCGATTCTGGTCCGCGCTGGAAGGCAACGGCAAGTCCCGCAACGGATCCACGTACTACCTGATCCTCGGCTCCACCCTGGCACTGACGGCGATCGGCATCATGATGGTCCTCTCCGCCTCCAGCGTCGAAGCCATCGCGGCGGGGGAGTCACCCTACTCCGCCGCGCTCAAGCAGGGCGGATTCGCCGCGATCGGCGTCTTTGCGATGTTTGTCCTCTCGCGCGTCAACGTCGTCTGGCTCAGGCGCTTCGCGTGGCCGGTCATGTTCCTGGCCATTGCCCTGCTGGGTCTGGTCCTCTTGGTGGGCCGCAGCGCCCTGGGCAACCAGAACTGGATCGACGTCGGCCCGTTCACCTTCCAGCCCTCCGAAGCAGCCAAACTCGCGCTGGCGCTCTGGATGGCCACGGTGCTAGACCGCAAGGCCAAGCTCCTCCACGAGTGGCGCCATGCCCTCATTCCCGTCGCGGTTCCGGGGGCTGCGGTGGTCCTCGGGCTCATCCTCGCTGGAAACGACCTCGGCACGGCGATGATCGTGATGATCATCGTGGCGGCCGCGCTGTTCTTCGCCGGCGTCCGGCTCTACCTCTTCGCGATTGCCGGTGCGGTGCTGGCCGTTTGCACGACGATCCTTGCCGTTACCAACCCGAACCGCATGTGCCGCATCCTGTCATGGACCGGCCAGACCTGCGCCGACGGCTCCGACCTAAACTACCAGTCGACCAACGGCCTGTACGGGCTCGCCTCCGGCGGCTGGTTCGGCGTCGGACTCGGCCAGAGCCGGCAGAAGTACAGCTGGATTCCTGAAGCCCACAACGACTTCATCTTCGCGATCATCGGTGAGGAACTCGGACTGGTCGGGACACTCGTCGTCCTGGTCCTCTTCGCCATCCTCGGCACCGCCATCTACCGCGTGGTCGTCGCACAGCACGATATTTTCCACCGCGTCCTGGCCGGCGCCATCATGGTCTGGCTCCTGGGCCAGGCGAGCGTCAACATGGCCGTGGTCACGGGGCTGGCGCCGGTGATCGGTGTTCCGTTGCCATTCATCTCCTACGGCGGCTCGGCCCTGCTGATGTCGCTGTGCGCCATCGGTGTCGTCCTCTCCCTGGCCCGGGCCCAGATGGACCCGGGCATGCAGCCCAAGAAGATGCTCAGGTTCGGCCCGGCCGCCTTCGCAAATTCGGTGCGGCGCGCCCGCGCCACCCGGGTGGCCACCAAGGCATCCAGCCAGGGCGCCGCGCGTCCGGCCGCGACGGCCGCCGGAAAACCACCCGCGAACGCTAAGCCAAGCAGCACCAGGAACCCGGCGCCGAGTGCACCCAAGAACCCTTCTCCCAAGAACACCGCCCCCAGGACACCCGTCCCCAAGACACCCGTCCCCAAGAACCGCACGAAAGCGTAACAGCCCTTCATGAACACTGAGTCGCCTTTGTCCGTGGTCCTTGCCGGCGGCGGAACCGCCGGTCATATCAGCCCGCTGCTGGCCATCGCCGGCGCCCTCCGTCAGTCCCGGCCGGGCGTGCAGCTCCTGGCCGTCGGCACCCCCGGCGGGATGGAAGCACGGCTGGTCCCGGCAGCCGGGTTGGATCTGGCCACGATCAGCCGGGTCCCGCTCCCGCGCAGGCCCTCCGTGGACCTGCTCCGCCTTCCAGGCCGGATGGCCGGCGCCGTGAAGCAGGCGGGCACCATCCTGGACGAGGCCGGGGCTGACGTCCTGGTAGGCGTCGGCGGTTACGTGTGCACGCCGATGTACCTGGCGGCCCGGCGCCGGAAGATCCCGATCGTGGTCCATGAGGCGAACACCCGCCCCGGCCTCGCGAACCGGGTCGGCGCCCGGCTTGGAGGCCACGTGGCGGTTGCCTTCGCCGCGACCAAACTCGGCCGCGCCCGCCACGTGGGCATGCCGATGCGCCCGGAGATCTCGGGCCTGGACCGCGCTGCTGCGCGGGCGGGGGCGCGGCAGGCGCTCGGGCTGGACCCGGACAAACCGACGCTGATCGTCACGGGCGGCTCCTCAGGGGCCCAGAGCATCAACCGGTCCCTCGCCGCGGCGGTCGGGGCCCTCGCCGAGGCCGGCGTGCAGACCCTGCACATCACCGGTCGCGGCAAGTCGGTGCACGACGCCGACGGCAAACCGCTCGAGGCTGCCGGCTACCGGCAGGTCGAATACGTGGACGGCATGGAAACCGTGTACGCTGCGGCGGACCTGCTGCTGGCCCGGGCCGGCGCCGCCACGGTATGCGAGGTCGCCGCCGTGGGAGTCCCCGCCGTCTTTATCCCGCTGCCCATCGGAAACGGCGAGCAGGCACTGAACGCCGCGGACCTGGTGGCCGCCGGAGGCGCCTTGATCGTGGACGACAAAGCATTCTCCGCTGACTGGATCCGCGACAACATCATCCCCCTGCTGCTGGACAAGGACAGGCTGGCCCGGATGGCCGCCAGTTCCGAAAGCCTCGGCATCCGGGACGCAGACCGGCGCATGGCCGATCTCGTCCTCGAGGTTGCGACGTCGAATCAGCACAGCAGGAACCAGCACAGCAGGAAGCGGTAAAGCTATGACCCAGCCCCAACACGGCACGCGTTCCCTGGCATCGCTCGGCCGCGTGCACTTCATCGGCATCGGTGGCGTCGGCATGTCCGCCGTCGCCCGCATCATGGTGGCCCGCCGCATCCCGGTGAGCGGCTCCGACGCGAAGGCGCTCCCGGTCATGACCGACCTCGCAGCCGCCGGTGCCCGGATCGCCGTCGGTTACGCGCCCGGCAACCTTGGCGACGCCCAGACAGTGGTCGCGGGCTCAGCGATCCGGCCCGACAATCCGGAACTCGTCGCCGCCCGAGCCGCCGGGATCCCCGTGCTGCACCGCTCCGAGGCCCTGGCCGCCACCATGGCGGACGACACCGTGGTGGCGGTCGCCGGGACCCACGGAAAGTCCACCACGACCTCCATGATCACCGTGCTGCTGCAGGGTGCCGGACTGGACCCGTCCTTCGCCATTGGCGCGAACGTTCCGGCCCTCGGCGTCAACGCGGCGCACGGCACCTCACGGATCTTCGTGGCCGAAGCGGACGAGTCCGACGGTTCCTTCCTGAACTACCGCCCGGCGATCGCCGTGGTGACCAACGTCGAGCCGGACCACCTGGACTTCTACGGCACCGCGGACGCCGTCTATGCCTCCTTCGACAGCTTCACGGCCCTGCTGCCCGCGGACGGCGTGCTGGTGGCCTGCGCGGATGACCCCGGCGCCAGAGCCCTCGCCGAACGCACAGCGGCCCGCGGCAACACCCGTGTGGTCCTGTACGGGACGGCGGCGGACGCCGCTGTCCGGCTGCACGAGACCGGACCGGGCCGGATCGGAATTACGACGGCGGCGGGCACCTTCGACGTCGAACTCCAGGTTCCGGGCCGGCACAACGCGCTCAACGCCGCCGCAGCGTTCGCGGTGGCGATCGAACTCGGCGTCGCGCCGGAAACCGCTGCCGGGGCACTCGCGCACTTTTCCGGCGCCTCGCGCCGCTTCGAGTTCAAAGGGGAGGGGCGCGGCATCCGCGTCTACGACGACTACGCCCATCACCCGACGGAAGTCCGCGCAGCCTTGTCCGCCGCTCGGTCCGTGGCCGGGCAGCACAAAGTCCACGTGCTCTTCCAGCCCCACTTGTTTTCCCGGACCCGCGAATTCGCCCGCGAATTCGCCGAGGCGCTCAACACGGCGGACACGGCCCTGGTCCTGGACATCTATCCGGCCCGGGAAGATCCCATTCCCGGCGTCACCAGCGGGCTGATCGCCGAACACCTGGGCTCCGGCGGCAGCCTCGTCGGCCCCGGCGCGGAAGCCGTGCAGGCGGTGCTGGCGGCCGCTGCGCCGGGGGACATCGTGCTCACGGCCGGCGCGGGTGACGTCACGGCCTACGGGCCGCAGATCGTCGATGCCCTGACGGTCGAGGCCGCCGGTGGCTAGCACGAGGCGCCCCACCTACCGGGGCGGGACCAATGCCTCCGGGCCGAATGCCTCCGGACCCGGTTCCCGGCCGCCGTCCGGCGGGGCCGGCACTGACGTCATTTCGGCGTCCAAGAGCGCCGGCGACACGGCGGGCGGATACGCGCCGAAGCCGCAGAACCCTAGGAATCCTCAGAACCCGCAGTCCCCCCAGAGCCCGCAGGGCATGCCGGACACCGGCTCAGGCAAGGTGCTGTCCTTCCCGGAGCCCAAGGGCAAACGGCGCAAACGCATCCTGCTCAGCACCATTGGCATCATCGCCGTGCTCATCGCCGGGATCGTCGCGACCGCCGTCTATTCGCCCGTGCTTGCCCTGCGGACGGTCACCGTCGAGGGCACCAGGCTGTTGGGTGCAGATCAGGTCCAGGCCGCCCTGGCGCCGCTCCAGGGCAAGCCACTGCCGCAGATCAGCGAGAACGACGTCGTCGCACTCCTGAAGCCGCTGGTCCAGATCAAGGACGTCAGGGTGAAGGCCTTGCCGCCCTCCACCCTGCAGGTGCACGTCACCGAGCGCATTCCGGTGGCCCTGGTCAAGCAGGGCGACACGTTCCAGCTGGTGGACGTGGACGGCGTCCAGCTCAGCACCACCAAGGATCCAACCTCGGTCTCGCTCCCGGTGATCGACGGCGGCAGCGGCACCTTGCCCAAGGACCTGTTCCAGGCCATCACCGCGGTGCTGGGAGCACTGCCGGCGGATGTCCTCGCACGGCTCTCCAACGCCTCCGCCCCCTCCGCCGACGCGGTCGAGCTCAGACTCGTCGACGGGCAGACGATTGTCTGGGGCAACGCGGGGGAGAAGGAGCTGAAAGCGCGGGTCCTCGCAGCCCTCCTGAAGGTCCCGGCAGACCCTGCGAATCCCGTGAAGGTCTACGATGTCAGCGTCCCCCGGCACCCCGTCACGCGATAGCCAGCCATCGCTTCCGCCGCGGTGCGGGACCAGTCCGGGGTCCGTTCGGGCAAGTCCGGCCGCGGTCCCGGCTGCCCGGCACGGTTCCGGTGACGGCGGGAATCCGGCCGAAGGGACGCCCAGGAGACGTCCAGCACCCGGCAGGACTACATACAGGGGCTATTTGCCCGGTATTACCGCGACACGCGGCCCCGGTTATTGAATGTCCCCGGCATAGGAAATACCGTCACAGACATGAGTTACTTGACATAACTATAACCTTCAACTCGAAGGTTAAGGTTCAAAGCTTCAAGCACCGCTCGATCAGTTTTCGCATTAGTACACGAACAAGGGACACGTAACGTGGCAGCTCCGCAGAATTACTTGGCCGTCATCAAGGTCGTCGGCATCGGCGGCGGTGGCGTGAACGCAGTCAACCGCATGATCGAGGTCGGTCTTCGCGGCGTCGAATTCATCGCCATCAACACCGATGCCCAGGCATTGTTGATGAGCGATGCCGACGTCAAACTCGACGTCGGGCGTGAACTGACCCGTGGACTCGGTGCTGGCGCGAACCCTGAGGTTGGCCGGCAGGCTGCTGAGGACCACGCCGATGAGATCGAAGAGGTCATCCGGGGCGCAGACATGGTCTTCGTTACCGCCGGCGAGGGCGGCGGCACCGGCACCGGCGGCGCGCCCGTCGTAGCCCGGATTGCCCGTTCCCTCGGCGCCCTGACCATCGGCGTCGTGACGCGTCCGTTCACCTTCGAAGGCCGCCGCCGGGCCGGCTCCGCCGAAGCCGGGATCGACGCCCTGCGCGACGAAGTCGACACGCTCATCGTGATCCCGAACGACCGTCTGCTCTCCATCAGCGACCGCAACGTCTCCGTCCTGGACGCGTTCCGCTCCGCCGACCAGGTCCTGCTCTCCGGTGTCCAGGGCATCACCGACCTCATCACCACCCCGGGCCTGATCAACCTCGACTTCGCCGACGTCAAGTCCGTCATGCAGGGCGCCGGTTCCGCGCTCATGGGCATCGGTTCGGCCCGTGGCGAGGACCGGGCCGTCAAGGCCGCGGAGCTCGCCATCGCCTCCCCGCTGCTCGAAGCATCGATCGACGGTGCCCACGGCGTCCTGCTGTCCATCCAGGGCGGCTCGGACCTCGGCCTCTTCGAAATCAACGAAGCAGCCCGCCTGGTCCAGGAAGTCGCCCACCCCGAGGCCAACATCATCTTCGGCGCCGTGATCGATGACGCCCTCGGCGACGAGGCACGCGTCACCGTCATCGCCGCCGGCTTCGACGACGTCAAGGCCACCTCGCCGTCCATGGACCAGTCCCTGCCGGCCGCGCCGCAGCGTCCCACGTCCGCGGCCCCGGCTCCGGCGCAGGCACCCGCCTCCGCCCAGGTCCAGCCGCTGCACGCCACCGTGGGCGCTTCCGGCTACGGCGGCTGGGGCCAGCAGCGTCCCTCCGCGGTACCGGCCGACTCAGGCTTCGACGTCGACCTCCCGGCCGTCGTGGAGCCGGATCTGTCCGGCCGCCACTCCGATGACCTGGATGTCCCCGACTTCCTCAAGTAAATCGTTCGGCTTCAGCATGGCACTGCCGTACGGCGGTGCCATGCTGCTTTTCGCCGGGTTACGGTGGATCGTATGAACGCAAGAATTCCTGACATGTTGACGGCGGTGGTCTGATTGTTTTCCTGGCAGGCTGAAGTCCGGCCCGGCGTGTGGGTGGCCTTCACCGACGCCGGAGCCGGGAACCTGGCACTTCACGTTGGCGACGACCCCCGCGCGGTCCGCCGCCGGCGCAAGGAGCTCGAGGCGGCCGCGGGACTCGGCGGGCGCGTCTTCCGGTACATGAACCAGGTCCACGGCGCTGACGTCGCCACCATCAGCGGCGGCACCGCCACGGGCGATGCCCGCCCCGCGGCAGCGGACAGCAAATCGGACACCGCAGCGGACGAACCGGCCGCCCCCACCGCCGACGCCATGGTCTCCCTGACCGAGCCGCTGGCGGTCATGGTGGCGGACTGCGTGCCGGTGGTACTGGTCGGCGACGGCCCGGCCGGCGCCCCCGCCCTTGGGGTAGTCCACGCCGGGCGCCCCGGGGTGGCCGCCGGAGTGGTGCCGGCCGCCGTCGCACGCCTGCGTGAGCTCGGCGCGGACAGCATCAGCGCCTGGATCGGCCCGTCCGTCTGCGGCCGCTGCTACGAGGTCCCCGACGGTCTGCGCTCCGACGTTGCCGCGGCCGTCCCCGCCACGTGGTGCACCACCTCCACCGGCACGCCGGGCCTGGACCTGCCGGCAGGCGTCCGGAGCCAGCTGGAGGCAGCGGACGTCGCGGTGGAATACTCCGGGGGCTGCACCCTTGAGGACGGGAACCTTTTTTCCTACCGCCGTAACCCCCACACCGGCCGCTTCGCCGGACTGGTGTGGACGGACACGACACACGGAAAGAGAGCGCAGGGCCATGACTGAGCCGGTCGAGGGCCAGGTCGCAGGGCCGGCTGGCCGTCCGGGGGAAATATCGGGGGAGAACCGTGACGACGTGCTGGAGGGTCCCCGGCTGCTTCAGCTTGAGGCCAACCTTTCGGCCGTCCGCCGCAGGATCGACGCCGCCGTCGCGGCCGCGGGCCGGCAGTCGACGCCGCCCCGCCTGATTGTCGTCACCAAGTTCCACCCGGCCCAGGACGTCCGGCGGCTTGCTTCGCTGGGGGTCACCGACGTCGGGGAAAACCGGGATCAGGAAGCCGCGGGGAAGGCAGCGCAACTGGAGGACCTCGGCCTGAACTGGCACTTCATCGGCCAGCTCCAAAGCAACAAGGCCAAGTCCGTGGTGAGATACGCCGGGGCCGTGCACTCCGTGGACCGGGCCGGCCTGGCCACGGCCCTGGCCAAGGCGATGGCGGTCGAAAGCGATCGCACAGGGCGGCCGCCCCTGGAGTGCTTCATCCAGGTCAGTCTTGAGGACGACGCCGGCGTGCACCGCGGCGGCGCAGCCCCCGACGACGTTCCCGCACTGGCCGAACAGCTGGCCGGCGCCGCGGGACTCCGGCTCGCGGGCGTCATGGCCGTGGCCCCGCTCGGTGCGGACCCGGCAGCCGCCTTCGAGAAACTGGCCGGCATTTCCGGGCGGTTGAGCGAACAATTTCCGGAAGCCGCGGGAATTTCCGCCGGCATGAGCCAGGACCTCGAGCAGGCGATCCGGTTCGGGGCGACACACCTGCGCATTGGCTCCGATATTCTCGGTCCGCGTCCGGGCCTGCGGTAAGTTCGACGTATTGGAAGGTATCGGCGGGGATTCCAAGGCTGTCTAGTCATTAAGCGGCCCGCTTACGGACAAGATTAGGAGTCGAGCATGGCTGGCGCTCTGCGCAAGACAATGATCTATCTTGGGCTCGCCGACGGCGACGAACACTACGAGTCTGAGCACCCCACACCGCACAAGGATGAGGACGAATCCATGGAGCAGGACCGCGAGGAACGACGTGCGCCCGCGCCCGTCCGCGAGGTCCCCCGGGAAGAGCCTTACGCCGCTGAAGAGGAATATCGCGCACCTGTGACACCCATCAAGCGTGCGGCATCGAGCCGCGAAGAGACCACCGGCCTCCGGCAGATCACCACGATCCATCCGCGGTCTTACAACGACGCCAAACTCATCGGCGAAAGCTTCCGCGACGGCATCCCCGTCATCATGAACGTCACCGACATGGGCGAAGCCGATGCCAAGCGCCTCGTGGACTTCTCCGCCGGCCTTGTTTTCGGCCTCCGCGGCAGCATCGAACGGGTGACGAACAAGGTCTTCCTGCTCTCGCCGTCGTACATCGAAGTCATTGGCGATGACAAGAAGGTCAGCGAGACGCAGGCCAGTTTCTTCAACCAAAGCTAGAGACGGTAATTCCGCACGGATGCCAGGCGGGGACACCCGCCTGGCATCCGTGCGGAATTATTCGTGTTGAAATAGAAGCGGTACTTTCCTTAGGACACTGCGGTATCCGGAATGAACATGGAGATATGAGTTAGCTCATGGGAATTGTTTTCGGGCTCGTCTATATCGCACTGTTGCTTTTCTTCGTGGCCCTGATCATCCGCCTGGTTTACGACTGGGTACAGATGTTCGCCCGGAACTGGCGGCCGCGCGGTATGGCGCTCGTCGCTGCCCACGCCGTGTATTCGGTCACGGACAAGCCCCTCGGGCTCCTGCGCCGGCTCATCCCGCCGCTCCGGCTGGGCGGTGTTTCGCTCGACATCGGGTTCCTGCTGCTGTTCGTTGTCGTGAGCCTGGCGATGGGGATCGTGAAGAGCCTGGTGTAGGCCCGGCCGACCGCAGCATAAACAGCCGCCGCGGCCACGCAGGCGACTGACCCGGGCCAAGGCCCGAACTGCTAGAAACTCCGGTTTGACACTGCGGTGTTGAATTAGAGGAACCAGACCATATTTAGGTACCGTAGTTTTGACGGCCGGAAGGCCTACTGACTAACTAGACCAACGAGGTGACCAGATGGCTTTGACGCCAGAAGACGTTGTCAACAAGCGCTTTCAGCCGACCAAGTTCCGCGAAGGCTACGACCAGGACGAGGTAGATGACTTCCTGGACGAGATCGTCGTCGAACTCCGGCGCCTGAACCAGGAGAACGACGAGCTCCGCAAGAAGCTCGCCGAACTCGGCGCCGGCACGCCTGCCAGCTCCGCAGCCGCCGCCCCCGTGGTGGAAAAGGTCCCGGCGCCCGTCAAGGCCGAAAAGGAAGACGCCGCCAAGGCCGAGGCCGAGGCCAAGGCAAAGGCGGCCGCTGAAGCCGCCAAGAAGAAGGAAGCCGAGCAGGCCGCCAAGGCCGCCCAGGCAGCCCAGGCAGTCGAACCGGCCCGCAGCGCGGTCACCCCGGCTTCCGAGTCGGCCGCCGGCCTGCTCGCCATGGCGCAGCAGATGCACGACAAGCACATCGCCGACGGCGAGCAGCAGCGGGACAAGATCATCGCTGAAGCACAGATCGAGGCCAGCAGCCTCGTCAACGATGCTCAGGAAAAGTCCCGCAAGATCCTGGGTGCCCTCGAGCAGCAGCGCTCCGTGCTGGAGCGCAAGGTCGAACAGCTGCGCGGCTTCGAGCGGGACTACCGCTCACGCCTGAAGGCCTACATCGAGGGCCAGCTGCGTGACCTCGATGCCCGCGGCTCCGTTGCCGCCGCTGAGGTTGGCGAAGCGAACTAAGGCAAAAGCCAAGTATTCTGAAAGTCGGTGGCTGAGGACTCCTCGGCCGCCGGCTTTTCATTTTGCTGCACTGTTTCATTCCTGCACTGTTTCTTCCTGTACGGTGCCGCCACCGGTTCCGGTGCCGGCATGCCGGGGCCCATACCCCGGTCTCCGTACTGGCTCCCGAACGAAAGCCCTATGACTGACGCACCATCACCAGACGCCACGCAGCCCGCTGAGGCCGCACAGCCCACTGAGGCCGCACAGCCCACTGAAGCCGCACAGGCCGTGCATACCCGGCCGCGCCGGGCGAAGCTGTTTGTCCTGTTCGCTGCCTTCGCGGTGTTCGCGTACGTGTTTGACCAGCTGACCAAGCTCTGGGTCACCACCACCATGACAGAGGGCGAGCGGATCCCCGTGTTTCCGCCGCTGCTGCACTGGTTCTACATCCGCAACTCCGGGGCGGCGTTCTCGATCGGCGAAAACGTCACCTGGGTGTTTACGATCATCATGGCGGCGGTGTCCGTCGCGATCCTGATGCAGCTGCGCAAGCTTGGCTCGCTCTGGTGGGCGCTGGCGCTCGGGCTGCTGCTCGGCGGTGCACTGGGCAACCTGACGGACCGGCTTTTCCGCGAGCCGTCTTTCGCGATGGGCCATGTGGTGGACTTCATCCAGCTGCCGAACTTCGCGATCTTCAACATCGCCGATTCCGCCGTCGTCTCCGCCGTCGTGATCATCTGTCTGCTCACGCTGCGCGGGATTTCGCTGGACGGCTCGCGCCACACGAAGGATGCGGTGGCCAAGGATGTCTGACCCGGAGATGTCTAGCCTCGAGAGCCCGGCCGGGGAGCCCGGTTCTGAGCCTGCAGGATACCGGCAATTCACCGTCCCGGAGGACCTGGCAGGCGCCCGGGTGGACGCAGGCTTGTCCAAAATGATGGACATCTCCCGCTCCCAGGCTGCTGTCCTCATCGCCGAAGGCAATGTCAGCAGTAACGCCAAGAGGGTCGGGAAATCCCTCAAGCTCACCGCCGGCACCGTGCTCGACGTCGTGGTGCCGGACCGCCGGGACCCCCTGGAAATCGTGGAGGAAGTAGTGGACGGCCTAAAGATCCTGCTGGACGATGACGAGTTCGTTGTCATTGACAAACCGGTCGGCGTGGCGGCCCACCCCTCGCCCGGTTGGGTAGGCCCCACGGTGGTGGGAGGCCTCGCCGGACTCGGCTACCGGATTTCGACGTCGGGCGCCCCCGAACGCGCCGGGATCGTCCACCGGCTCGACGTCGGCACGTCCGGCGTCATGGTGGTGGCCAAGACCGAAAACGCGTACACCGTCCTCAAACGGGCCTTCAAAGAACGAACCGTGGACAAGGTATACCACGCCGTCGTCCAGGGCCTGCCGGACCCGCTGGCGGGCACCATTGACGCCCCCATCGGCCGCCACCCCGGCCACGACTGGCGGTTCGCCGTGATCGAGGACGGCCGTGACTCCGTCACCCACTACGAGGTCCTGGAAGCCTTCGGGAAAGCCTCGCTCGTGGAGGTGCACCTCGAAACGGGCCGCACCCACCAGATCCGCGTGCACTTCTCCGCGTTGCGCCACCCCTGCGCCGGCGACCTCACCTATGGCGCGGACCCGCGGCTGGCCGCCACCCTGGGACTGACCCGGCAATGGCTGCACGCCCGGTCACTGTCCTTCGATCACCCGCGGACGGGGGAGCGGGTCACCGTGACCAGCGAGTACCCGCAGGATCTGAAGTATGCCCTCGAGGTCCTGGAGTCCGGGCAGGCCTGAGCCCCGCCGTCGTGGCTGCACGCCGCCGCCGCGGCACGGCACTAGAATGGTGCGGTGACTTCCAGCAACGACTCGTTTGTCCATCTCCACAACCACACCGAGTACTCGATGCTGGACGGCGCCGCCCGGCTCGGTGAACTGTTCGACGAAACCGAGCGGCTCGGCATGCCGGCCCTGGCCACGACGGACCACGGCTACCTGTTCGGCGCCTTCGACTTCTGGAAACGGGCGACGGACAAGGGCATCAGGCCCATTATCGGCGTCGAGGCGTATGTGACTCCCGGGACCGCCCGCACGGACAAGAGCCGCGTGCGGTGGGGCGAGGAGCACCAGCGCAAGGACGACATTTCCGGCGGCGGCTCGTACACGCACATGACCCTGCTCAGCTACAACAATGTGGGCATGCGGAACCTCTTCCGGGCCTCCTCGATCGCTTCCCTGGACTCGGTTTTCGGCAAGTGGCCTCGGCTGGACCGGGAACTGCTGAACACTTACTCCGAAGGCCTGATCGCCACCACCGGCTGCCCGTCCGGCGAAGTCCAGACGAGGCTCCGGCTGGGGCAGTACCGGGAGGCCGTGGAGGCCGCGGCCGAGTTCCGCGACATCTTCGGCGCTGAGAACTACTTCTGCGAGCTCATGGACCACGGCCTGGACATCGAGCGGCGGGTCACTGGCGATCTGCTGCGCCTGGCCAAGGAACTGAACCTGCCGCTCGTGGCCACGAACGACCTCCACTACACGCACGAGCACGACGCGAAGGCGCACGAGGCCCTGCTGGCGATCCAGTCCGGTTCCACGCTCCTGGAGCCGACCTACGACAACGGGGGTTCCCGCTTTGCCTTCTCCGGCAGCGGCTACTACCTGAAGTCCCCGCAGGAAATGCGGGAGCTGTTCCGCGACCATCCGGAGGCGTGCGACAACACGCTCCTGATCGCCGAGCGCTGCGAAGTGTCGTTCAACACGGGCGCCAACTACATGCCACGCTTCCCCTGCCCGGAGGGCGAGGACGAAACGTCCTGGCTGGTCAAGGAAGTCGACAAGGGACTGCAGTACCGCTATCCCCAGGGCATCCCGGACAAAGTCCGCAAGCAGGCTGACTATGAGCTGGAAGTCATCACCTCGATGGGCTTCCCGGGCTACTTCCTCGTGGTGGCTGACTTCATCAACTGGGCCAAGAACAACGGCATCCGGGTGGGTCCGGGACGTGGCTCCGGCGCGGGCTCCATGGTGGCGTATGCCATGCGCATCACCGACCTCGACCCGCTGCACCATGGCCTGATTTTCGAACGCTTCCTCAACCCGGACCGCGTTTCCATGCCTGACTTCGACGTCGACTTCGATGACCGGCGCCGTTCCGAAGTGATCGACTACGTCACGCGGAAATACGGCGACGAACGCGTGGCGATGATCGTCACCTACGGCACCATCAAGACCAAGCAGGCCCTCAAGGACTCCTCGCGCGTGCTGGGCTACCCGTTCAGCATGGGCGAGCAGCTGACGAAGGCACTGCCGCCGGCCGTGATGGCCAAGGATATTCCGCTGGCCGACATTCAGAACCCCGAGGCCAAGCGCTACAGCGAAGCCGGCGACTTCCGCCAGCTGATCAGCACCGACCCCGAAGCCGCCAAGGTTTTCGAGACGGCACTGGGCATTGAGGGCTTGAAGCGGCAATGGGGCGTGCACGCGGCCGGTGTCATCATGTCCTCGGACCCCATCATCGACGTGATTCCGATCATGCGCCGCTTCCAGGACGGCCAGGTCATCACCCAGTTCGACTATCCGACGTCTGAAGGCCTCGGCCTGATCAAGATGGACTTCCTGGGCCTGCGGAACCTGACGATCATTTCCGACGCCCTGGAAAACATCAAGATGAACCGGGGCATCGATCTCGACCTCGAAACGCTGGCGCTGGATGACACGGCGTCCTACGAGCTGCTGGCCCGGGGCGACACGCTGGGCGTCTTCCAGCTCGACGGCGGACCCATGCGGTCCCTGCTCAAACTGATGAAGCCTGACAACTTCGAAGACATCTCCGCGGTGCTGGCCCTCTACCGGCCTGGTCCCATGGGAGCGAACGCGCACACGGACTACGCGTTGCGCAAGAACAAGATCCAGGAAGTCATTCCGATCCACCCGGAACTTGAAGAGCCGCTCTCCGAAATCCTCGGCGGCACCTACGGCCTGATCGTGTACCAGGAGCAGGTCATGGCCGTGGCGCAGAAGCTCGCCGGCTACACCCTCGGCCAAGCCGACATCCTGCGCCGCGCCATGGGCAAGAAGAAGAAATCCGAGCTGGACAAGCAGTTCGCCGGTTTCTCCCAGGGCATGCAGGACAACGGGTATTCCATGGCCGCGGTCAAGACACTCTGGGACATCCTGCTGCCCTTCTCCGACTACGCCTTCAACAAGGCGCACTCGGCCGCCTACGGCGTCATTTCCTACTGGACCGCGTACCTGAAGGCGCACTACGCGCCGGAGTACATGGCCGCCCTGCTCACGTCCGTGGGCGACGACAAGGACAAGTCGGCGATCTACCTCAACGAATGCCGCCGCATGGGCATCACCGTGCTGCCGCCGGATGTCAACGAGTCGGCCCTCAACTTCACCCCGGTCGGCAACGACATCCGCTTCGGCATGGGCGCCATCCGCAACGTCGGCGTGAACGCCGTCGAGGCCATGGTGGCGGCGCGCGAGAAGGAAGGCGCGTACTCCTCGTTCAAGGATTACCTCATGAAGGTCCCGGCGGTGGTGTGCAACAAGCGCACCATCGAGTCGCTGATCAAGGCCGGCGCTTTCGACTCGCTGGGCCACCATCGCCGGGCCCTGGCCATGATCCACGAAGAAGCGATCGACTCCGTCATCACCCTCAAGCGCAACGAGGCGATCGGCCAGTTCGACCTCTTCGCCGGCTTTGAGGACCAGGAGCCCGAGGCCTCCCTCAGCACGGAAATCCCTGATCTTCCCGAATGGGAGAAGAAGGACAAACTGGCCTTTGAGCGGGACATGCTCGGCCTGTATGTCTCCGACCACCCGCTGCAGGGGCTCGAAGGGCTCCTGAGCCAGCATGCTGACCGGTCCATCACGTCGATCATCGCCGAGGACGGCCCGCAGGACGGCGCGATCGTGACCATCGCGGGCATGATCACTTCGCTGAGCCGCCGGATCGCCAAGGCCAGCGGCAACGCCTACGCCCGCGCCGAAATCGAGGACCTCGCCGGTTCCATGGAGGTCATGTTCTTCGGCCAGGTCTACGGGCCTATCGCCTCGGTGCTGGCGGAGGACCTGATCGTGGTGGTCAAGGGCCGCCTGCAACGGCGCGACGACGGTGCCGTCACCTTGAACTGCATGGAACTTTCCGTGCCGGACCTCAGCGACAGCCAGAACGGACCCGTGGTGATCACCATGGCCACGCATAAGGCCACCGAGGCGGTCGTCACTGAGCTGGGAGACGTACTGCGCACCCACCGCGGAAACTCCGAGGTCCGGCTGCACCTGCAAGGTGACACCCGGGTGGAGGTCATGGGCCTGCCGGTGCACCTGCGCGTCAACCCAAGTCCGTCCCTGTTTGGCGACCTCAAGGTGCTGCTCGGCCCGACGTGCCTGGACAATTAGCGCGGAAATCTAGCCTGGCCAACCGGCGCGGTCAGCTCGCCGGACCGGCGGGCTGACCGCCACGGGCTTCAAATCTCGTAGTCGAGCGGTACGGGCTGGCTGTACGCACCCGCGTGGTAGAGCAGGGGAGCGCCGTCGTCCCCGACCTGGCCCTCCACTACCTCGACCACCACGACGGCGTTGTTCTCGAACGAGAGCCGCATCTGGACCTTCCCGATCAGCCAGCCGGTGACGCCCTTGAGCACGGGGACCTCGTGGGGCCCTAGCTCCCAGTGGTCGCCGTCGAACCGGTTGCCGGCCCGGGCGAAGCGGTCGGCGAGTTCCTGGTTCTCCAGCCCGAGCATGTGGACCCCAATGAAGCTCGTGTTCGCCACGGCCGGCCACGATCTTGAGGTCCTGGCCATGTTGAACGTGAAGCGCGGCGGCTTGGCGGACAGCGAAGCCACGGAGGTCGCGGTGAATCCGAAGGGGACGCCGTTGTAGTTGGCGGTGATAATCGCCACGCCGGCCGCATGCCGGCGGAACATTTCCTTGAATGTCCCCTCGAAGATTCCGTCATCTGTGGCCACTGCGATCCAACTCCCTGCTGCACATATGTCATGGTTCCTACTGCCAGCGTATTCCGCCTGCGATCGAGCGGGACATTTGTTTACCTCCCTCGTCATGTGCTGCCACGCGGCGTCATGTGCCGGGCCGGGGAATCCTTGTTACCGTTTGTTGCATGACACAGCCCGCAGTAGACGGCCCCGTTCAGCACACCGGGGAGCCCGCGCACCCGGACCGGCCCCTGCCCTTGCCCCCCGAGATGAAACCCGTGCGGCGGCCAGGACACGCCGGAACCCCGTGGCGGAAAGCGGCGGTCATCGCGGCGGCCGGCATTCCCCTGGGGTTGCTGTGGTGGCTTCTGGCGCCGTCGGGACTGAACCTGCTGACCAGGAACCCGGACCTCGCCACCGGCACCAATACGGCAACCTGGCTGCCCCGGGACCTCGTGCTGGCAGGGCTGTGCCTGCTCGCCGGCTGCATTGCCGGGTCGTTCGTCGCCGGCTCCAAACATGCACAGCCGGCGCCCGGCACCGTAGTCCTGGTGGTACTGGCCGGGGCTGCCGGCTCGCTCCTCGCGTGGGGAACCGGTCTGCTCAGCGCCCAGTGGTGGGGAGCAGCGGCCGATACTTCGGCCAGCGCCAGCGTCGCCTTCTCACTGCGCTCCTACGCGGTCCTCGCCATCTGGCCGGCGGCGATCGCCCTGGCCATCTTCCTGAACAGCCTCTTTCCGGGCTCCGGCGGCAAAGCCCGCTCCTGAACCCCAAGCCCGGCGCCCGGCCAGGTTTCAGGCCGGCGGCCGCGCGCCCGGGACGCGTCACAGCGTCGGAGCGCCGCGGCGGGGCACGTAAAATGATCGGGTGAGCCTAACTCCTGACAGCCCTGTGACCCCGATTCCCGCCGCCCTCAACTTCCGCACGGTGGACGTGCGCGGCCGGCAACTGTCCCTCGCCGGGCTCCGTGCCGCCGTACCCCGGGCCCAGGCCGGCACCATGGCCGACGCCGAGGACAAGGTCCTGGACATCATCTCCGCCGTCCGCACGCGCGGCTTCGCCGCGCTCCGGGAGCTCGCACGCTCGTTCGACGGCGTCGAGCAGATCCACCCCCGTGTCCCGGCCGAGGCACTCCGCGCGGCTTTGGAAGGGTTGGACCCTGCCGTGCGCGCTGCACTCGAGGAATCCATCCGGCGGGCCCGCAGCTTCGCGGATGCCCAGCGCCCGGCAAACGTCGACGTCGAACTCGGCGAAGGCGCCGTCGTCAGCCAGAACTGGGTGCCGGTGGCGCGCGTGGGGCTCTACGTCCCCGGCGGACTGGCGGTCTACCCGTCCTCGGTGATCATGAACGTCGTCCCGGCCCTGGCAGCCGGCGTCGAATCCATTGCGCTGGCCTCGCCGCCGCAAAAGAACTTCGACGGCCTGCCGCACCCCACGATCCTGGCCGCGGCCTGCCTGCTGGGCATCGAGGAGGTCTACGCAATCGGCGGGGCACAGGCCATCGCCACCTTTGCCTATGGCATCCCCGCCGGGGCGTCCGACGCCGGTGACCTTCCCGGGATCGATCCCGTGGACGTCGTGACCGGTCCGGGAAACATTTTCGTGGCCACCGCCAAGCGGCTGGTCAAGGGGGTCGTGGGGATCGATTCCGAGGCCGGCACCACTGAGATCGCGATCCTCGCCGACTCCACCGCCAGTCCGGCCCTCGTGGCGGCGGACCTCATCAGCCAGGCCGAACACGACCCCAAGGCGGCATCGGTCCTGTTCACCGACTCCGAGGCCCTTGCGGCCGAGGTCCGCGTGGAACTCGAACGCCAGGCCGCTGCCACCAAGCACTCCAGCCGCGTCCTAGAGGCCCTCTCCGGCCCGCAGTCCGGCGTCGTTCTGGTGGAGGACCTGGAGCAGGGCATTGCCGCCTGCGACGCGTACGCCGCGGAACACCTTGAAATCATGACCGCGGATGCCGCCCGCGTGGCGGCCCGGATCCGCAGCGCCGGGGCGATCTTCGTGGGGGACTACAGCCCCGTCAGCCTTGGAGACTACTGCGCCGGCTCCAACCACGTGCTGCCGACCAGCGGCACGGCGGCTTTCTCCTCCGGACTGAATGTGACCACCTTCCTGCGGGCCATCCAGGTGATCAACTACTCCCGCTCCGCGCTGGAGCAGGTCAGCGGGCACATCGTCAGCCTCTCCGGCGCAGAAGACCTGCCGGCCCACGGCGAGGCAGTCACGGCGCGCTTCGCCGCCCGGTAACCACCGGCCCAGACCACTACATGTAGTAATTACAGGCTTGTTATTCAGCTATATCTAGTCGTAAACTGATGGCGGAGGCACACGGCGCTGTGCTCCGTTCAGGCTTGCGACCGGGGAGGAATCGACGTGTATTGCCCGTTCTGCCGTAACCCTGATTCGCGCGTGGTGGACAGCCGGATCGCCGACGACGGCTCCGCCATCCGACGCCGCCGGCAGTGCCCCGAATGCGGCCGCCGCTTCACCACGGTGGAAACCACCAGCCTGACCGTCATCAAACGCTCCGGCGTCGGCGAGCCCTTCAGCCGCAGCAAGGTCATCAATGGCGTCCGCAAAGCCTGTCAGGGCCGTCCGGTCACCGAAGACGACCTCGCCATGCTGGCGCAGGAGGTCGAGGAGGCAATCCGCGGCTCCGGCGCCGCCGAAATCGAAGCCCACGAAGTCGGGCTGGCAATCCTGGAACCGCTGCAGCGCCTCGACGAGGTTGCCTACCTGCGGTTCGCCAGCGTCTACCAGGCCTTCGAATCGCTGGAGGATTTCGAAGCCGCGATTTCCCTGCTTCGCCATGAGGCCGAGTCCAAGGGCCGGGACGGCAAGAACCCGAAGAAGAGCCCGCTCCAAGCGCCGTCGTAAACTTGCCGTCGTAAATTCCTGGCCCGGTGTTGGCGTCCACCTCACCAGGTCCTAACACCCGCCACAGACTCCGGTGGTGGCAGCGGAGGGGAAGCCGCAGCCACCACCGGCTCCACCAAAAATGAGCTATCACTACGGGTCGTTCCCAGCGTTCAGAACGACCCGGAGTGATAGCTCATTTTGGCTATCTGGCGATGTGCTACTTGGCCAGCTTGTGCTTCAGCGCAATCTCGATGGCTGCGCCCACGATGCCGGCGTCGTTCTTCAACTCGGCCGGGACGATCGGCGTGCGCAGCTTCATGTGCGGCAGGTACTCGTCGGCACGCTTGGAGATGCCGCCGCCGACGATGAACAGCTCAGGGGAGAACAGGAACTCCACGTGGGAGAAGTAGCGCTGCAGCAGCACGCTGTACTGTTCCCAGCTGAGGCCGTCGCGCTCACGGGCCACGGCGGAGGCCTTGGTCTCGGCGTCGAAGCCGTCGATCTCCAGGTGACCGAGTTCGGCGTTGGGAACCAGCTTGCCGTCGAAGATGAAGGCCGAACCGATGCCGGTGCCCAGCGTGATCACCAGCACGGTGCCGGCGACCCCTTCGCCCGCGCCGAAGCGGGCCTCGGCGAGGCCGGCGGCGTCGGCGTCGTTGATGACCTCGACGGGGCGCCCGAGACGCGCCGTGAGCATGGCGTCGATGTCGGCCTCCAGCCACGACTTGTCCACATTCGCGGCCGAGTGAACCACACCGTGCTGGATGATGCCCGGGAAGGTGACGCCCACGGGGCTGCCGCCGTCGGGCGCGTCGGGACGGGCGGTGAGCTCCGCGACGACCTGCGCGACGACTTCGGCCACGGACTCGGGGGTGGAGGGCTGCGGCGTGGGGAAGCGCACGCGGTCGCCGATCAGTTTGCCCTTCTTCAGGTCCACGATCCCGCCCTTGATACCGGTCCCGCCGATGTCAATGCCGATCAGGGGGGCGTTCTTTTTCGACTTCTCGTCCTTCTTGGCCAATATCATTCCGTTCGTGGCAGGGGCGGGCTAGGGGACCGGCCAGGGCCGGCGGGTGAAGATGTGGATCTTCCGGGGAAGTGCCGTGTGGAGCAGGGGTCAGGACAGGGTGAGGATCTCAGCGCCGGACTCCGTGACGAGCAGGGTGTGCTCGAACTGTGCGGTGCGCTTGTGGTCGCGGGTCACAACGGTCCAGTCGTCGGCCCACATGTCCCAGTCAACGGTGCCCAGGGTCAGCATCGGCTCGATCGTGAACACCATACCCGTTTCCATGACGGTGTTGTATGCGGGGGCGGCATCGTAGTGCGGAATGATCAGCCCCGTGTGGAAAGCTTCGCCCACGCCGTGTCCGGTGAAGTCGCGGACCACGCCGTAGCCGAAGCGTTTTGCGTAGGACTCGATGGTCCGGCCGATCACGTTGATTTCGCGTCCCGGGGCTACTGCCCGGATAGCGCGGTTCAGCGATTCCTGGGTGCGCTCGACGAGGAGGCGGGATTCCTCGTCGACATCGCCGACCACGAAGGTGTAGTTGGTGTCGCCATGCACACCGCCGATGAACGCCGTGATGTCGATATTGAGGATGTCGCCGTCCTGGACCACCGTGCTGTCGGGGATCCCGTGGCAGATGACCTCATTGAGCGAGGAGCATAGTGACTTCGGAAAGCCGCGGTAGCCAAGGGTGGAGGGATACGCCTTGTGGTCCAGGAGGAACTCGTGGCCTACCCGGTCCAGCTGGTCGGTGGTGACGCCGGGGGCGATGTGCTTGCCGACCTCAACGATGGCCTGTGCCGCGATTTTGGCGGCGATCCGGATCTTCTCGATGGTCTCCGGCGACTTGACCTCGGATCCCGTGAACTTTGCAGGACCCGGCTTGCCCACATACTCCGGACGCGGGATGGACGGCGGTACTGGAAGTTGCGGGCTCACTGTCCCCGGGACAAGCGTGCCGATGGGTGCAGTTGAGGCTAGAGAAGGCATAGATTGATCATATAAGCCTGCGGGCAAAGCCCAGAAAAGAGAGCCCGTAAAACGCAGCCCAGAAAACACAAGCCCGGAAATCAGAGCCCGTAAAACGCAGCCCGGAAGAATTGAGCCTGTAGAACAAGCTGAACCATGCCGGACTATCTTCCGCAACTTCAGCCGGGACTAGAGCCCGGAGACTCTCCGGGGCACGAAGGAGCACCAATGCCCGAATACTGGTACAACGTCAACACTCACGAGATCGAGGAAGACGCGATGTCCGACTGGAGCCAGCTGATCGGACCGTACAAGACCCGCGAGGAAGCCGAACACGCGCTCGAAAAGGTCAAAGCGCGCAACGAGGCGTGGGACAAGGGCGAGGACGACTAACCCGTCCCGGCGAGAGCGCGGCAGCCGTGCGCTGCCGTCTCCGCAGCCGCCTCGCGTCGCGTCGCCGAGAGCCTCCCGCAGCAATCGCGGACCGGACGCCTCCGCTGGCGGATTGATCCTTCCCACCGTCATTCTCACCCCGTGAGGATGAGTGCCGGACAGGCCTGTCCGGCCATACTGGGACAATGCCGACGCGCGATACCCGCGCCCGCGGCGTCCGAATCGCAGACCTCGCGAGGCTGGCCGTTGCCTGGGGCGGTTCGACTGTAGCCTTGATCGTCACCGGCGCGCTGCTGCCGGGGTTCTCCGCAAGCAGTTGGTGGGCCTATGCCGCCGTGGCAGCAGTGGCCGGCATCGTCGGCCTCGTGCTCCGCCCGGCCTTGGTGGAGATCTCCGCCCGGGTGGGCTGGCTGGCGGTGCTGCTTACCGCGTTGGTCGGACAGGCCCTGATCATGTATGTCGCTATCCGACTGGTTCCCGGCATCGAGTCGACCGCATGGACCGCCCTGGCCGCAACCTGGATCAGCGCGGCGGTGGGCACGATCATCTCGTGGGCTACCACAGCCGGTACTGACGACGGCCTGATCAGCTCATTGGCCGGCAGGGCGCGCCGGCAGGAAACCGTGCCCGATCCGGAGGTTGACGGCATCTTGTTCGTGCAACTCGACGGCGTTCCCTTCCCGGTGCTGCAATGGGCGGTCCAGTCCGGCGCGGTGCCCAATATCCGGCGCTGGCTGGCGACGGGGGATTACCAGCTCCGCGAATGGACACCACAGCTGCCGTGCACTACGCCGGCCAGCCAGCTGGGCATTTTGCACGGCACCGTGGACGGGATCCCCGCCTTCCGGTGGTACGACCGTGAGCTTAACCGGGTCCTGGTGGCCAACCGCCCGGCAGACGCCCGGGTGATCGAGGAGAGGCACAGCACCGGCAAGGGCCTGCTCTACGACGACGGCGTCTCCATTTCTAACCTGTTCACCGGGGACGCGCCCCGATCGTTATTGACAATGAGCCGGGTAGAGGTCGGGCGCGGCTCCACGCAGACCCGCCGGGCGTTCGCCTGGTTTTTCACCTCGCCGAGCGGGTTCATGCGCAGCTTCACACGGACTGTCGGGGAGATTCTCAAGGAGCGTTGGCAGGCCCGGCGACAGGTCAAGCGTGACCTCGACCCGCGAGTGCATCGGGACTGGACCTTCGCCCTTCTGCGGGCAGTCACCAACGGTCTGTTGCGTGACCTGAACACGGTGTTGGTGGCAGAGGAGCTGCGGAGAGGCACGAGGAGCATCTACGTCGACTACGTCGACTACGACGAAATCGCCCACCACGCGGGCATGTTCCGGCCCGAATCGCTCGCCGCCCTGGATGGCTTGGACCGCACGCTGGGATCATTGGCCCAGCTCGCCAGGTCCGCTCCCCGCCGCTACCGGCTGATCGTGCTCTCGGACCATGGCCAGTCCCAGGGCACCCCGTTCGCCGACCGGTATGGCCAGACGCTCGGTGATCTGTGTGCGGCCCTCATCCACGCCCACGTCCAGAACGTGGACGCTTCGGTCGAAGGGCTGGGGCGCGCGGACTCTATCGCCGGCGACATCCCGGCCGGGGGGATGACCGGGAAGCTCGCCGGCCGTGCCGACGAGGTTCTGACCAAGGCACAGCAGACTTCGGCGCCCGGCGACGCCGCCGAGGAGCCGGTTGTGGTGCTGGGCTCGGGGAATCTGGGCCTGGTCTACGTCCGGGGCGACCGGCGATGGACTCTAGAGGCCCTCGAGAGTCGGTGGCCGGCCCTGATCCCCGGCCTGGCGGGCCATCCCGGCGTCGGGTTCGTTGCCGGCGTCGACGAAGAGGGCCGGGCATGGGCGATCGGTAGCGGCGGGCGCCTCAACCTGGCCAGCGGCGCGGTGCACGGCACCGACCCGCTGGCCGCCTTCGGGCCGCACGCGGCGCGGGTGCTCGGACGTGCGTTGATGCACCCCGAGGCACCGGATCTCTACGTCAACAGCACGATCAGCCCGGTGACCGACGACGTCGCGGCGTTCGAAGGACTCGTCGGATCCCACGGGGGCCTCGGCGGTTGGCAGGACCGGGCCGTGCTGCTCGGCCCGGCTGATCTCATGGCGGCGCTGCCGGAGCGGATAGAGGGTGCCGATGAACTCCATCGGTTGCTGGTGGCGATGCTCGAGGCCTGTGGGCAGCGTGCCACGACGGCGTCCCGCGGTTAGGCGACTGGATTAGGCGCCTGGGCTGGGTGACTGGCAGCAGGCCGAATCGCTGAGGGCGCCCCGTCGGGGGTGGGCGCAGTTACGGGTCCTCGGCTCACACGGGCGCCACCCAGGACTGGCCGGGGGCCAGGACCACCGCTGTGCAGGCGGGAGCCTGCTCCGCCACGGCGGCCGCAAACCGGAGCCCGGGCTGCTCGAGCCAGTTCCGGGCAAAGTGTGCGATCAACGGAGGGTGCAGCGTTCCCCAGTGCACCGGTACAGCGAATCGCGCGCCGCTCATCGCGACGGCCCGGGCGGCAGTCTCCGGAGACAGGTGTCCCGCCGAGAGCCTCGGTCCCCACCCCCAGACCGGCATCAGGGCGACGTCGATCGGCCCGCCCGCCATGGCGGACATCGCGGCCATCTCCGGATACAGCCCGGTATCACCGGCAATCCAGACAGCGCCCGATGGGCCTCGAACCAGGTGGCCGTTGGCGTCGTTGGGACGATGCGGCATGGGACGGCTGCGGTGCTCGGCGGGCACCTGGCGAATCTCTACCCCGCCGCCTACCGGGGTCCAGGCGTCCCCCAGGGGAGCCGTGCCCGGCAGCCTCCGGCGACGCAACCAGTCGACATTCGCCGGGGCGCTCATCAGGGTTGCCCCGCGCAGCATGCGGAGGGAGCGCAACTCGGCGTGGTCGTGGTGCAGGTGCGAGACCAGCACCACGTCCGGGTGGCTCCATGACGCCGGGTCCGGCCGCGGTGCCAGGCGTCGTAACAACCCGGCATGAGGGCGGAGCAACGGATCGGTCAGGACCCGAACCCCGTCGAGATCCAGAACCACCGAGGAGTGACCAAGCCAGGTGATTCTCACACGGATCGGCCCCCACCCCGGCGTACCGCGTTGTCAGGCGAGGTCCGGTCGCCTCAGGCCAGGGCCTTTGCCTTCAGGGAGTCAAACTCGGTCTGGTTGATGGCACCGGAATCGAACAGCGCCTTGGCATCTGCGATCTGGGCGGCCGGGGTAGCCGACTTGCCTGCGACCTGCTGGATGTACTCCTGCTGGGCAGCCTGTTGCTGGGCCATTCGCGCCATCTGCCGCTCCGCCATGCTACGCCCCCGGGCAATCAGGTAGATGAAGGCGCCGAGCCAGGGCAAGAAGATCATCAATATCGCCCAGCCGGCCTTGGCCCAGCCACTGAGCGTGTGGTCGCCGAACATGTCAAACAAGCAACGGAAATACACCGTCAGTGCGGCGACCCAGATGAAGAACCAGAAACTCCACACCAAGACGTCCCAGAAGCTAGTGGTGCCCATCGATACTCCTCCCATCGTGTCCGCCACAGCCTGACTCAGCGCTTCCGGCACGACTACGGCCGGAACGGCGGAACATCCACTGAGGTCTGATGCAGACCTCAATGGTCAGCCTGCCCGGAGTGGGGACGCGACACATCACCTGCGAAGGATGAGGTGTGGGCTGCAGCCGCCTAGAAGGAGTGTTCGGGGCCGGGAAAGTGGCCGGAGCGCACGTCGTCGCCGTAGGCCTTGGCGGCGTTGGTGAGCGAGGTCCGGAGGTCGGCGTATTGCTTGACGAATTTCGCCATCTTTCCGCCGCGCAGGCCCGCCATGTCCTGCCAGACCAGGACCTGCCCCGTGGTGGCGTTGCCGGCCCCAATGCCGACGGTGGGGACGTCGACGGCGGCGTCGACGGCGGCCGCGGTGGCGGCGGGGACCATTTCCATGAGCACGCAGAACGCGCCGGCGTCCGCCAGCGCGACGGCGTCCTCGATCAGGCGTGCGGCGTCATCGCCGCGGCCCTGGACCCGGTAGCCGCCGAGGGCGTGCTCGCTCTGCGGGGTGAAGCCGATGTGGGCCATGACCGGGATCCCCGCCTGGACCATGGCGCGGACGGTGTCGGCATAGAACTTTCCGCCTTCGATCTTGACGGCATGGGCCAGGCCCTCCTTGAGGAACCGCACGCCGGTGGCGACGGCCTGCTGGGCGGAGACCTCATAGCTGCCGAAGGGCAGGTCTGCGACCACCAGGGCGCGCCGCGAGGAGCGGGCCACGGCCCGGCACAGCGGGAGGAGCTCGTCCACCGTCACCGGCAGGCTCGTCTCGTTGCCGAAGACGTTGTTGGAGGCCGAATCGCCCACCAGCAGGACTTCGATGCCCGCCTGGTCAAAGATCTCCGCGGTGTACTGGTCATAGGCGGTGAGCATGGCGAAATGCTCACCCTTGGCCTTGGCCTGGTGCAGATGGTGGGTGCGGATCCGTGCCACCGGCTTCCGGGAAACCTCCGGTGCCCCGGGAACGCCGGCCGCGGCGCCTGCGGAAGCCGCCGTCGGGCCGCTGCCGTAAGGGGCGGTAAGTTCGGCGGGCGTGCTGGAATCGGAGCTGTTGCTGGTGGCCATGCCACGAGCGTAATGCGATACCGGGCACCACAGCTACCGGGCAACCGGCCGGCGCCGGTGAATCACGTCACACGGGCCGCACCCGCCGCTGCGCACTCCCGCCAGGCGGCGCGAATTTCTCCGACATTGTGTTAACGGTGTGTTACGCGGAGGCCCGGCTTCAGCAATCGGTGCCAATGCTTAGTAAAGTGAACCGTGAGCAGCCGCGGGGCCCATGAAAGGCGGGCCTGGGGCACGGATGGAAGAACCGGAAAGAGGCCAGTATGGACCGCCAGCAAGAGTTTGTCCTGCGGACGATCGAAGAGCGCGATGTGCGGTTTGTGCGTCTGTGGTTTACCGACGTCGTGGGATCGCTCAAGTCCGTGGCTCTTGCCCCGGCCGAGGTGGAAGGCGCCTTCGAAGAAGGACTCGGCTTTGACGGGTCCTCGATCGAGGGCCTGGCCCGCGTCTTTGAGTCGGACATGCTCGCCCAGCCTGATCCGGCCACGTTCCAGATCCTGCCCTGGCGCGGTGAGACGGAGGCGACCTCGCGGATGTTCTGCGACATCCTGACGCCCGACGGCGAGCCCTCCGCCGCGGATCCGCGCAACGTCCTCAAGCGCACGCTCGCCAAGGCTGCGGACATGGGCTTCACCTGCTACACCCACCCCGAAATCGAGTTCTACCTGCTCAAGTCCCAAGAACCGGGCCCCGATGGCTCTCCCGTCCCGGTGGATGAGGGCGGGTACTTCGACCACGTCCCGGGCGGCGTCGCCCAGGACTTCCGCCGGACCGCCGTGACCATGCTCGAATCCGTGGGCATCTCCGTGGAATTCAGCCATCACGAGGCCGGCCCGGGCCAGAACGAGATCGACCTCCGCTACGCGGACGCCTTGCAGACCGCGGACAACATCATGACGTTCCGGACGGTGATCAAGGAAGTCGCGTTGCAGCAGGGCACCTACGCCACCTTCATGCCCAAGCCGTTCACGGCCCACCCTGGCTCTGGCATGCACACGCACTTCTCGCTCTTCGAAGGCGACACCAACGCCTTCTACGAGGCCGGTTCCGAGTTCCAGCTCTCCGAGACCGCGCGCCAGTTCATTGCCGGCATCCTCAAGCACGCGCCCGAATTCACAGCCGTCACCAACCAGTTCGTGAACTCCTACAAGCGGCTGTGGGGCGGGGGAGAGGCGCCGAGCTACCTGAGCTGGGGCCACAACAACCGCTCCGCGCTGGTCCGCGTCCCGCTGTACAAGCCCGGCAAGGGCCAGTCCGCGCGGATCGAATACCGCGGCATCGACTCCGCCGCCAACCCCTACCTGGCCTACGCCGTGCTTCTCGGCGCGGGGCTCAAGGGCATTGAAGAGGGTTACCAGCTCCCCGCCGCGGCGGAGGACGATATCTGGTCGCTGAGCTCGGCCGAGCGCCGCGCCATGGGACACGATCCGCTGCCGGCGAGCCTGCACGACGCCATCCGGACCATGGAAGACTCCGAACTCATGCCGCAGATCCTCGGCGAGCAGGTGTTCGAACACTTCCTGCGCAACAAGCGTGCGGAATGGCAGGACTACCGCCTCCAGGTCACGCCCTACGAGCTGCAGCGCAATCTCGGCATTCTGTAGGCGGCCCCGGTGAGCCTGGCACGACGCCTCATAGCCGCCGGCTTCAGTGATCTCGACAAGGGGGAGCGGTTCCTGGCAGCCCGGGAACTGCAGGGGCTCGACCAGGACGCCCTCTTTGCCGGGCTGCAGCTGGCGGCTAACCCGGACACGGCCCTGCAGTCCCTCGTCCGGCTGATCGAGAAGCACCCGCAGCTGCGCAAGCTCGCCGTCGCGGATCCCGAATCCAGCGAACCGCTGTACCGGGTGCTGGGTGCCTCCGAGGCGCTGGGCGAATTCCTCATCCGCCACCCCGAGCACCTTGACGCCTTCACTGCCCGGGTCAGCCCGGAACCGCTGGCCGCGGACCCGGCAGCACTCCGGGCCCGGCTGCTGCAGTCAGTACGGGCCGATCCGAAGTCTGCCCGGCCGGTGGCGGCCCTCAGCGGGCAGGAAGCCTACGCCGCCCTGCGGACGGCGTACCGGCGCGGGCTTGTGGAACTCGCCATCAAGGACCTGTGCGCGGCCGATCCCCTCGATTTCATGCCGGCTGCCGGTGCGGAGCTGGCGGACCTTGCCGGCGCCGCCCTGGAGGCGGCCCTCGCCGTGTCCCGGGCCGAGGCGGCGGAGAAGTTCGACGCCAAGGAGGTTGCCGACGTCGGGCTTGCCGTGATCGGCATGGGCAAGTGCGGCGCCCGCGAACTGAACTACATTTCCGACGTCGACGTCATCTACGTAATCGATTCCGCCACCTTGGAGGACGTCCGGGCAACCATGATCGGCACAGCCCTCGCCTCGGGTATTTCGCGGGCGATCATGTCCACGAGCCGCGAACCCGGGCTGTGGGAGGTGGACGCGAACCTGCGGCCCGAGGGCAAGTCCGGCCCGCTGGTCCGGACGCTGGCCTCGCACGAGAGCTACTATGCGCGCTGGGCCGAGAGCTGGGAATTCCAGGCCCTGCTGAAGGCCCGGACCATCGCCGGCGACGCCGCACTGGGGGCACGCTACGAGACCGCCGTGACGCCGTTGATCTGGTCCTCGGCCGGCCGGGAAGGCTTTGTCGAATCCGTCCGTGCCATGCGCCGCCGCGTCACCGAGCACATTCCGGCCGATGAAGAACAGCGGCAGATCAAGCTGGGCCGGGGGGGACTGCGCGATGTCGAATTCACCGTGCAGCTTCTGCAGCTTGTACACGGCAAGTCCGATGAATCGTTGCGCTGCCGGGACACCACGTCCGCCATCGCCGCGCTGTCCGCCGGCGGGTACATCGGCCGCTCGGACGCCGCGGAGTTCGACCGCGACTACCGCTACCTGCGGCTCCTCGAGCACCGGATCCAGCTCTTCCAGCTGCGCCGGACCCACCTCATGCCGGTCAATGAAGCCTCGCTGCGCTCCCTTGCCAAGGCCGTGCTGGGTCCGTTCTCCACCGAGCGGCCCAAACCGGACGCCCTCGTGGGCGCGTGGCGAAAGACCAAGCGCTCCGTCCGCGAACTTCACGAACGCATCTTCTACCGCCCCCTGCTCAACACGGTTGCGACGCTGAGCAGCGAAGAGGCCCGCCTGACTCCGGAAGCCGCCCAAGGCCGGCTCGCGGCCCTGGGCTACCTCGATCCCCGCGGCGCCATGCGGCACATCGAGGCCCTCACCGCCGGGGTCAGCCGCCGCGCCGCGCTCCAGCGCCAACTGCTGCCGATCCTGCTGGACTGGCTTGCCGACGGCGTGGATCCCGACGGCGGTCTGCTTGCCTTCCGGCGCGTCAGCGAGGCGCTCGGCACGACGCACTGGTACCTGGGCATGCTCCGCGATTCGACGGCGGCGGCCGAGCGGCTCTGCCATGTGCTCGCCAACTCCCGGTTGATCGCGGACCTGCTGGAGGTCTCCCCGGAGTCTGTGGCGTGGCTCGGAACCGATAAGGAGCTTTTCCCGCTCAGCTTCGAATCCCAGTGGCTCGAGATCGCCTCGAAGATGTCCCGGCACGCGGACCCGGAGAGCGCCATGCGGCTGATCCGGCTGATCCGGCGCCGCGAAATCCTCCGCATCGCCATCGCAGACAGTGCCGGACTGCTGGATCAGGACCAGGTAGGCGAAGCCCTCGCCGACACCGACCGGGCAGCCGTCCTGGGGGCGCTGCGCGTGGCGGAGACGATCATCACCGCCGAGGAACCGCTCAAGACGCACGTGCTGGTGGTGGCGATGGGCCGGCAGGGCGGCCGGGAGATCGGCTACGGCTCGGACGCCGACGTCATGTACGTCCACCGGGGATTGCCCGGGGTCCCGGAAGAGGAAGCGCAGGCGCAGGCCTCGCAGATCGTGGGAAAGCTCTCAAGCCTGCTGACCCAGCCGCTCAAGCCGGCGATCCTGGCCGAACGCGTGCTGTCCGTCGACGCGGACTTGCGCCCGGAAGGCAAGAGCGGCCCCATGGTGCGGTCCTTGGAGTCCTATGCCGAGTACTACCGCCGGTGGTCTCTCGTCTGGGAGGCCCAGGCGTTGCTGCGGGCGCGCCCGATGGCCGGCGACGACGCCCTGGCGGAGGATTTCATCGCCCTGATCGATCCGATCCGGTACCCGGAGTCGTTGTCGGACCAGGACGTGCGGGAGGTCCGGCGCGTCAAGGCCAGGGTCGAGGCGGAGCGCCTGCCGCGCGGCGCCGACCCGGCCCGGCACCTGAAGCTGGGCCGCGGCGGCCTAAGCGACGTCGAATGGCTGGCCCAGCTGCTCCAGCTTCGGCACGCCGGCAAGCACCCGGAGCTGCGGACCACTTCCACCGTGGAGGCCCTCGAAGCGACCGCGGCCCTGGACCTGATCGACGCCGGCGACGTCGTGGTTTTGCTCCGGGCGTGGCGGCTGGCGAGCCGGATCCGTTCGGCCAATGTCATCTGGACCGGGCGGACCTCGGACCTGCTGCCCTCCTCCCGCCGCGACCTCGAAGCCGTGGCACGGTGGTGCGGCTACGGGCAAGGCAATGCCGCGGAGCTCGAAGAGGATTACCTGCGGCTGAGCCGGCGTGCACGATCGGTTTTCGAACGGGTTTTCTACGGTCAATAGCGCCGATCGGCGGCATGCCAGTCACTGACACACGGCGTACTGACACATGCCGCCGCCCGGTGCTACCTTGGGCGGATGGCCAGGCAACTGTTTGTGAACCTCCCCGTCCGGAATCTCGATACGACCGTTAAGTTCTTCACCGCGCTGGGTTTCTCCTTTAACCCGGACTTCACCGACGAGAACGCCACCTGCATGATCGTCAACGACGGTGCGTACGTGATGCTGCTCGTCGAGTCCTACTTCCAGACCTTCACCTCCAAGTCGGTGGCCCCCACGGCGGACACCGCCGAGGTCATCATGTCCTTCTCCTTGGAGAGCCGTGAGGCCGTGGATGCGGTCATCCGGACGGCGCTGACCTCCGGAGGCAAGGCATCGGAGGAGGCCCAGGACTACGGCTTCATGTACACGCACAGCTTCCAGGACCCGGACGGCCACCTCTGGGAGGTCTTCTGGATGGATCCGGCCGGCCCGCCGAAGGACGCCGCGCTGTAGCTGTACGCAGCCGCCCGCCGCTTCCGGCGGCAGGCGGTGCCGGGGTGGGTACGCTGGCTACATGGCTGAACACGTGTGGCTGCTGCCCATCAAGAACCTCGATGACGACGCCCGGGCCGTCAAACTGGGGGAGATCGCGCTGCTGGAACTCGGCGAAGGCCAGCGGACGTTTGTCGGCGACCCGCTGCGGATGATGCTGATTGCGCTGGAAGAAGAGTCCCGGTACCCGTGCGCCGTGGACGTCAACGGAACGGCCGTGGGCGTGCTCACCCTCCAGCGGGGCGCCGCGACCCTGGCGGGCTGGCCGGACGACGACTCTGCCTGGCTCCTGCGGGGCTTCCTGATTGACCGGCGGCAGCAGGGCAAAGGCCTCGGCACGCTCGCCGCCGATGCCGCCGTGCGGGAGGCAGCCAAACTGACAGCGGGCCTTGGCAGCGGCCAGGCCGGCGTCGTGCTCTCCGTCAACGAAGGGAACCCCGGCGGCCTGGCCGCCTACCGCAAGGCCGGCTTCGAGGACCGCGGCCGCTACGACGGCGGCGACGCCGGCCCGCAACGCATCATGTACCGGGCGTTCTGACCCGGCGTGCTGAACCTGAGTTTCTGAACCCGGTGTTCTGACTACCGCACCCAATTCCGGCCGCCTGAAACGTCAATTTCCGTTGACGACTGCGGCTGACGTCAACTACCGTTGACGTCAGGAGGCACGCATGGAAACACTGATTGGATCAATGGATGGCAAACGGCCGGCCGAGGCGCTCTACGCCGTGGCGGAGCTCCACAAGGAACTGGCGCGCACCGAAACCGAAGTCGTGCTGCGGGCCCGGCAGGCCGGACTCTCGTGGGAGGCGATCGCGGTATGCCTTGGTGTCAGCAAGCAGGCGGTGCACAAGAAGTATGGAAAGCGCTGAGGCGGGCCGTTCCACGCGGCAGCACAAAGGCCGGCCCCAGGTGGTGAACCTGGTGCCGGCCTTTGATGTTTCCAGGGTCTTGAGGACCCTCTGCGGGCTAAACGCTGTTCAGCCCTGTGTTCTGGCTAGACGCCGTAGTAGAGCTCGAACTCGTACGGGTTCGGGCGCAGCGAGAGCGGGCGGATCTCGTTCTCGTACTTGTACTCGATCCAGGTGTCGATCAGGTCCTGGGTGAAGACGCCGCCGGCCTGCAGGAACTCGTTGTCCTCGGCCAGGGCCTCCAGGGCCTCCTCAAGGGTGCCCGGAGCCTTGGGGATGTCCTTGGCTTCTTCGGCGGGGAGCTCGTAGAGGTCCTTGTCGATCGGAGCCGGGGGTTCGATCCGGTTGCGGATGCCGTCAATGCCGGCCATCAGCTGGGCAGCGAATGCCAGGTACGGGTTGGAGGAGGGGTCCGGCGCGCGGAACTCGATGCGCTTGGCCTTCGGGTTGGAGCCCGTGATCGGGATGCGGATACCGGCGGAGCGGTTGCCCTGCGAGTAGACCATGTTGACCGGGGCTTCGAAGCCCTTGACCAGGCGGCGGTAGGAGTTCACCGTCGGGTTGGTGAAGGCCAGCACTGCGGAGGAGTGCTTCAGCAGGCCACCGATGTACCAGCGGGCGGTGTCGGACAGGCCGGCGTAGCCCTTCTCGTCGTAGAACAGCGGCTCGCCGCCGGTCCACAGCGACTGGTGGCAGTGCATGCCCGAGCCGTTGTCACCGAAGACCGGCTTCGGCATGAAGGTCACGGACTTGCCCCAGGCGTCCGCGGTGTTCTTGATGACGTACTTGAACTTTTGCAGGTCATCAGCCGCGTGGGTCAGGGTGGTGAACTTGTAGTTGATTTCAGCCTGGCCGGCGGAACCGACCTCGTGGTGGCTGCGCTCGACCTCAAGGCCGGCCTCGTCCAGCGCAACACACATGGCGTCGCGGAGGTCGGCCTGCTTGTCGGTGGGGGAGACGGGGAAGTAGCCGCCCTTGACCGGGGTCTTGTAGCCGAGGTTGCCACCCTCTTCCTCACGGCCGGTGTTCCAGTGAGCTTCCTCGGAGTCGATCTTGTAGAAGCTGCCCTGCGGCGAGGACTGGTACTGGACATTGTCGAAGACGAAGAACTCGGCCTCGGGGGCGAAGAAGGCGGTGTCGGCGATGCCGGTGGAGGCGAGGTAGGCTTCGGCCTTCTCGGCCACGCCGCGGGGGTCGCGGTGGTACGGATCGCCAGTGCGGGGGTTCACGATCGAGAAGTTCAGCGCAAGGGTCTTTTCCATGCGGAACGTGTCGAGGAATGCCGTGGTCACGTCCGGGATGAGCTGCATGTCAGACTCGGCGATGCCCTGGAAGCCGCGGATCGAAGACCCGTCGAAAAGCTGGCCATTGACGAAGAAGTCGGCGTCAACGCTCTTGGCGGGCACGTTGAAGTGCTGCTGAACGCCAGGAAGATCGGTGAAGCGGATGTCGACGAATTTGATGTCTTCGTCTTTGATGAACTTGAGGACTTCGTCCGCAGTCTTGAACATTATGCTCCTTACGCATATGAAAGATCTGGCCGTCAGGCACATTGGTCCAGGGCAGTCCAACAGCGGGAAGGCAAAAAGCATCCCCGCTTCTGAACCGCTAGCAACTGTTACCACCCTAAGGACATGGGGTTTCCCCGCAGTGTCCGTATTGTTTCGGGGAGGTTACAGAACGCCCTGACAGGTAAACGCTAGTCGCCGGTCCACAGTGTGACCTATCCAGTTCCACAGTGTGACACAGCGCCGCCCACACTGTGGACGGCGCTGACCCGATAAGCTGGGACGGTGGTAGATCGTAAAGACATCGGTTCATGGCTCAGCGGGCCGGACACATCCGGCATCTCCAAGTACCCGGGGGAACGGCTTGGACTGCCCGAGGCCGGGCCAGGCTCCATCGCCCGCGCGGGGCGCCGCATTTTGGCGATCTGCATCGACTGGGGCATCGCGCTGCTGATCAGCAATTTCGCCTTCGCTGGCGACTCCTGGGCCACCCTGGCCGTGTTTGCCGTCGAACAGATCCTCCTCGTCGGCACCCTCGGCTACAGCATCGGCCACCGGATCGTAAGCATCCACGTGCTGCGCTTGGGCGGCGGCCCGGCGGGCCCGCTCGCAGCCTTGGTGCGCACCCTTCTGCTGTGCCTCGTTATCCCGGCCGTCATCTTCGACCCGGACCAGCGCGGACTGCACGACAAAGCCATGAATACCGTGCTCGTCCGGATGTAGCTCCTGCTCGCGTCCGACGGCGGTGCCAGGCGGTCGGGGCGCGGCGGTCCCTCGTCGTTTGCCACGTATGGCCGGTCGACCTCCACCTCGTGGCTGCGGTTCTCCACGAATGGCCGTGAAACTTCCCCGTATGGCGGCCATATGCGTCAGATGGGCGCAGCGATGTTGCCAGGGCGGCGCACAGAACCCGAGCAGAACCCGAGGTCCCGGGCGCAACTAGACCCCCGCCGTCTCCTGGGCCGGCGTCCGCGCAGCGTCTCCGACCTGCACCGCCAGGTATCCACGGCGGCCGGCCCAGCGTTCAAACCAGACCGTCGCGAACGGGAAGACGGCGGAGACGCCCGCGAGCACGGCAACCTTGAACGGCCAGCGAAGCATCGCCCACAGACTCAGCGCAGCGATGGCATAGCCGATGAAGAACGCCCCGTGGATCGGGCCGGCAACCTCCACGCCCAGTTCCGTCGTCCGCGTCACCCACTTGAGGACCATGCCCGTCAGCAGTGCGGCCCAGCTGAACGCTTCGGCAATCGCCAGCCCCCGGAAAACGCGGATCATGGCGGCGGTCGATGGAAGTTTCATGCAAGTCTCCTGGTTCCTGAAGCTCTGGGTGCTGACGGTCGTGGTGCGGGCGTCGTGGCCGGTCGCCGTCGGGCGGTCATGGAAAAGCCCCGGCTGGCGGCCTGAAGGGGGCGCGAACCGGGGCGATTCTGTAAGGCTGGCGTGCAGTGCTGCCTACAAGGCTGCGGGCAGGGCCTAGCGTCCGCGGGTCGGGCGGGCCTTGTAGGGATCGATGCCCTTCGGGATGGGGAGGCGGCCGCCGAGCGAGGAAATACGCTTGGACACGGCACTGACCTCGGTCTTTGTCAGTTCGCCCTTGAGCTTGTTCATCTTCTTGGCGAGCTGGCTGAGCGGCACCTGGCCTTCGCCGCGGCCACTTTCGATCACGTGGATTGTGACGTTGGGCAGGATACGTGAGAGCCGCTTGCGTTCGGCGTCGACCAGCGGCTTGACCCGGTTGCTGGGACCCTCGCTGACAAGCACGACGCCGGGACGGCCGATGGCGCGGAAGACGGCGTCCTGCGTGCGGGGGTTGACAGCAACGGGCTGATCCTCGGTAATCCAGCCGCGCTTGAGCGTGCCCAGCGCGGCACCCGAGGCGCCCGGCTGGCCCTCGATCTGCGCGAACGCGGCGCGCTCGGCGCGGCGGGACAGGATCAAGGTGGCGGCAATGGCGCCCAGCGCGATGCCGATGATCAGGCCGGTGATCCAGTTATCGAGCAGGAAGCCGACCAGGAGGCTGGCGGCGACAACGCCCAGGAACGCCAGCAGCATGAGCCACGGAACCATCGGATCGTGGCGGCGCGTCATCTGGAAGACCTCGCCGATCTGCTTCAGCCGGCTCGGCTTCTTGGCCTTTGCTTCCTTGGGCTTGCGGGAGAAAAGACCGCGCTTCGGAGCATCGGAAGCCGGGCTGGAGCTGCTGGAGTCAGGGGAATTCGCCATAGTGCCTTAATTCTACGTGATTCATGGCTAAGGGCCGGACGCCGGAATCATCCGGTGCCGGCCCCTAGGTGGAAGGGTTCTAGAACAGGATTCAGGAATGCGCGGCGAGGATGGAGCTGGCTTCCTGGCGGGTGCTGCCGGAGCTTTCGATGTGGGCGAGCTGGGCCGGGATTTCCCGGCCTTTCTTGCGCATCGCGGTGGCCCAGAGCCGGCCGGCGCGGTAGGAGGAGCGCACCAGGGGGCCGGACATGACGCCCAGGAAGCCGATCTCGTCCGCTTCCTGTTGCAGGTCCACGAATTCCTGCGGCTTGACCCAGCGGTCCACCGGCAGGTGCCGTTCGGACGGGCGCAGGTACTGGGTGATCGTGATGAGGTCGCAGCCGGCCGCGTGCAGGTCCCGCAGGGCCTCGGAAATCTCTTCGCGGGTCTCGCCCATGCC
>NZ_FNJS01000026.1:0-67360 GCF_900104405.1 Arthrobacter sp. ok909
TGCCCGGGCAGGTTCGGGAACATGCCGGCCAGGTGCTTGTGAGCGTAGCGGATCCATTTGCGTTCCGAAGGGATGCCCAGCAGATGCTGCGCCGCGGCCAGGCAGAGCAGTTCCGCGTCGCTCAAGGCTGGTTTTCGGCCCCGGATCCGGGCGCGGGACCAGCCCAGGCCCGGCAGGACATGATCATCCAAATCGACGTAAAGTGTGGTCAGGAGGGTGTTTAGATCTGTCTTCACAAACAGGGTTTAACACCCTCCACCTTCAATTAACAGCGTCCACGCGGCGCACGCCCAATTCGGACTCACTCATCTAGGGGGCGGCGGCCGCCCTGAGCCACCGCCCGCACAAATCCACGACCCGGCCCCGCAGCCCGGATGTCAGGCCAGCATCTGCTGCACCAGTTCGCGGCACTTCCGGTAGGCGGGCGCCTTGGGATCGATGAGCGCGAAGTGGTCGCCCGGGACCTTGAGCAGCTGCACCGGCGCACCGGCCGCCTTGGCCGCGCCGGCGTAGGTCTCGGACTGGCTGAACGGCACGGTGTCGTCTTCTGTCCCGTGGACGGCATAGATCGGCACACTCAACGGCACCGCACTCATGGGGTCCGCGTATTTATGCCGTTTGGGGTATTTCTCCGACGAACCGCCGAGGAAATTGCTGACCGCGCCGTTGCTGAGGTTCAGACGCTCGGCGGCCGCAAGGTTCAGCAAGCCCGACTGGCTCACGACGCCCGTAAGCCGCACCGCGCCGTCGTTGTCTCCCCTGCGCACCAGCTGACGGTCCGCGTCCGGGGCGCCGAGACCGGCGAGCCGGCTGCGTCCCGCCGCCCAGACGGCAAGGTGGCCACCTGCCGAGTGCCCCAGGGCCACCACCCGGTCCAGGCCAAGCCCGTGCTCGTCCGCGAGCTCACCGAGCTTGTCGATTCCGGCCAGGACGTCGGCAAAGGTGTTGGGCCAGCCTCCGCCGTTGCCGGCCCGCCGGTACTCCAGGTTCCAGGCGGCCATGCCGTGCGTGGCGAGGTCCTTGGCCAGGGGTTCGCCGAGTTCCGCACCATACTGCGAACGCCAGTAGCCGCCATGGATCACCACCACCACGCCCTTGGGCGCGGCCACGTCCGGGAGGAAAAGCTCGCCCCACTGGCTGGGGTCCTCGCCATAGTGATACTTCTGCCTCTTCACAGCGTCCTCCTTGGGGCCCGGTGAACAGGCGGCGGAGACTGCCCCCAGCGTCACCGTCGCTGCGGCCGCGATCCAAGTCCGCCGCCGCACATCAGCCATGTGCTGAGCCTACAGTGGACGCCGCGCGGCCCCGCGCAGGTCGGGCTCCTGCATGCCGTCCGGGGGCGCCGGCGTCGGGGGTGGCTGCGGCCCAGCCGCGGGAGTGCCTGCCGCCCGGCGTCGGGGGTGCGCCGTAAGCTGGACGCATGGCGAGCAACTGGGAGCGTTTGGACCCGAGCCTGCGCGATTCCGTGCAGGAGAACGTGGAATTGTACGAGCGGGTCAGGCCTGCGCTGAAACTGGTCACCCGGGAGGTCCTGCTCACCCTGCGGACCATGTTCAAGGACACCGAGGTCATGCCGCTGTTCGTCACCGGCCGCACCAAGACCGTCGAATCCTTCCGCGAGAAGATTTCCCGCACGGAAAAACCGCTGGAGCCGGGCGGCCCGCTGGTGCTGAAGTTCCCGGACCCCTTCCGGACTCTGAACGACATGGTGGGCATCCGCGTGATCACCAAGCTGCCCGCGGAAAACGCGGTGGCGGCCAACCTCATTAAGCGCCAGCGCCAGCTCTTCGACTGCCGCGGAGACCGCGAAAAGGACATCGGCTCGATCGAGTCAGGCACCTACGGCTACTCCAGCCGGCACCTGATCCTGCGGACCATCCAAAACGAGGCCGTCAAGGACTACCAGCAGGTCTTCAACCCGGATGTCCCGCCGAACGGCAGCTACTTCTTCGAATGCCAGATCCGCACGGTGTTCGCCCACGCCTGGAGCGAGATCGAGCACGACATTCGCTTCAAGGCCGAGGACCCCCGGGCCTGGACCCCGCACTTCGACCGCCAGTTCACCGCCACGGCTGCCATGCTGGAGACCGTGGAAAGCGCCTTTTCGGACCTGCACGAGCGCTATGAGGAGGTCCGCAGTTACTGGGATGTGGAGGGCGAGGGTGTCGCGCCGCTGACGCCCAACCGGATCCGCGACGTCTGGCGGACCCTGCTGCCGCACGTGGACCGGAAGGTCGACGACGACTGGGGCTGGGCTGCGGAACTCATGGCAGCCCACGGGCTCAACCAGACCATGCAGCTCGCCAGCCTTCTCAGCGCCAACCGGATCACCGAGGTCCGCCAGGCCCTGGACCACCGCTACTCCCCCGGCCCGGACCGGCTGCTCGATGACCTGCTGCTGTGGCAGTACGGCACCGAACACATCGAGCTCACCGCCGAGCCGGCCGACGCCGTCCCCCACCCCCGGCGCGACAGCCTGCTGCGGCGGCTCAAGCAGATCGAACGCTACAGGCTCACGCAGGGGTAGGGCGGCCCCGCGCAAGGCGGCGGCATGACACAGCGGCATGACCAAGGGCGGGGGCGGCCCGGTGCACGCGATAAGGCCGCGATCAGTCCTCGAACGCCGCCCGGAACGCGGCCAGGGCGGCATCGCCCGCAGCCAGTCCTTGCCCGCCGGCGGCGGCGGCTTCAAGGCCGATGACGCCGGAGTAGCCGGCTTCGCTCAGCGCCGCCGCAACAGCACGGTAGTTGATTTCCCCGGTGCCGGGTTCGAACCGACCGGGGACGTCGGCCACCTGGATCTCCCCCGTCCACGGCAGCGCGGCCCTGACGAGTTCGATCAGGTTCCCTTCCCCGATCTGGGCATGGTACAGATCCAGCATCATCTTCACGTGGGGATGGTCGACCGCCGAGACCAGGGTGAGGGTGTCCTTGGCCCGGGCCAGCGGGATGCCGGGGTGGTCCAGGATGGTGTTGAGGTTCTCGAGCGCAAACGTCACGCCGTGCTTCTCGCCCAGTACTGCAAGGCGTTCGAGCGTCCGCAGACCGGTCAGCCACATTTGGCCCGTGGACCGGTACGTGGGGCGGACGGCGCGGCCGCCTTCCCCGAGCTCGGCCGGGTGGACCACCATCCGCTCGACGCCGAGTTCCAGCGCGGTGGGAATCAGTTTTTCGGCCGAAGCCACCACCTCGTCGGCGCTTTCGGGGTCGATGAGGCTGCCGCCGAAGTAACCGCTCATCGAGGAGAAGCGGACACCCGTGGCCGCGAGGGCGGAGATGTCCCGCCCTCGCGTATCCCAGAGTTCCACCTCGAAGCCTTGTCCGTGGATCCGCCGCACCCTCTCGATGAGGTCCAGCTCGCCGTAGACCATCTCGGCGCAAACGGCCAGGCGGAAGCTCATTCTCCCTGCCCGACGGCGTGGAGCGCGGGCTCGGCGGCCCGCAGTTCGGCGATCGAGGAAACCTCCACGGGAAGCCCGGTCTCGTTCGAACGGATCGCCGCGAGTGCCACGGCCAGGGCGTTGCGGGCGTCGGTGCCGCCGGGGCCCGGGGTTCCGGGGGCCGTCTGGTTCCCGCGGCGCGCCTTGACGGCGTCGACGAAGTGGGCCAGTTCCGCGATGTAGGCGTCATGGAAAAGATCCACGTTCAGCCGCACGGTGGAGGAGGCGATGCCGGCCGCGGTGTAGCTCGTCGCGCTGGACGCCTGGGGCCCGCCCGCAGTAACCATGCCCGCTGAGCCAAAGACTTCGCCGCGCACGTCGTAGCCGTACAGGGCATTGAAATTGGCCTCGGCCACCGCGATGGCACCGTTGCTGTACGTCACCGTCACCACAGCCGTGTCCAGTAGTCCGCCGGTTTTCCGCTCAGGGGCGACCAGCGCGTCGGCGACCGCGTGGACACGGACCGGAACGGCGCCCGGGTTCAGCCAGTTCAGGGTGTCGAAATCGTGGATCAGGGTTTCCAGGAAGATGGTTCCCGGCGCAATCCGCTCGGGGGCGGCAAGGCCCGCCGCGGTGCCCGGATCCCGCGTCAGCGACCGGAGCAGCTGGGGAACCCCCACGGCGCCGTCGTCAATCAGCTTCCGCGCCGCGGCGAAGTCGTTTGCATAGCGCCGGTTGAAGCCGAACTGAACAATGACGCCGGCAGCGTCGGCTGCATCAAGGGCACCGTCCAACTCCTCAATAGTCCGGCCGCCCGGCTTCTCGCAGAACACGTCCTTCCCGGCCCGGGCCGCAGCAGCAATCAGGTCCGAATGGAACCGGGCCGGCGCCGCAATGAGGACCGCGTCGATGTCCGGATCATTCATCACGTCTGCCGGGTCCGTGCTGATTTTGCGCACTCCCAGCCGGCCAGCGAGGGCTTCGACCGCGGGGAGGGCGAGATCGGCAATGGCCTCCAGACGGGCACCCGGAATCCGGTGCGCCACGGACTCGGCGTGGAACTTGCCAATCCAACCGGCGCCGATGAGTCCGACGCGGACGGGCCGGTCGTCGCTGACCGGGTGCTGCAGATAGCTCATGAAAAACTCCTAGCCTGGGTTATAGATCGTTCTAGTAGATCCATGATGCACCTACTGCCAGTGATTGTCTAGAACGTTCTATAGACTGGTTGAAAGCAAGGAGCAAGAATGACCGAACAGCAGCGCCGCCCCACGCTCATGGACGTCGCCGAAGCCGCCGGCGTCTCACGTGCCCTGGTGTCCATCGTGATGCGCGGCGCCCCGGGCGCCGCCGAGTCCACCCGGAAGAAGGTGCTCGAAGCGGCCCGGGAACTCGGCTACCGGCCGGACAGCCGGGCCCGGCTGTTGCGCAGCGCGCGGACCAGGCTTCTCGGGTTGAGCTTCTTCACGTCAGAGCCGTTCCACGCCGAGATCGTCGACGCCGCCTATGCCGGCGCCGCGGAACGGGGCTACGAAATCGCCTTGAGCGCGGTTGCCAGCGGCCGGCCGGAAACGCGTGCGGCGGAAGCGCTCCTGGATATGGGCTGCGAGGCGCTGATCCTCATCTCCCCGACGCTGGGCAGCCAGGAGCTCGCCGGGTTTGCACGCCGGGCCCCGGTTGTAAGCCTCCTGCGCGACGACGTCGGAGACCAAGTGGACTCCGTCAGCAGCGACAACCACGCCGGCATCCGGCTGGCCGTTGAACACCTCGCCGCCTTGGGTCATCGAAGCATTGTCCATGTCGACGGCGGGGCGGCAGTCTCGGCCGACCAGCGCCGGGATGCCTTTCGCGCCGAAATGCTCCGCCGGGGGCTGGAACCTTTCGTGGTTCCGGGCGGCCTCACCGAGGAAGACGGGCTCAGGGCCTGCGCATCGCTCCGGGACAACCCCCCGTCCGCCGTGATCGCCTTCAATGACAGGTCAGCCCTCGGGGTGATCGAGGGCCTTCGGACCGCCGGGCTGCGCGTGCCGTCGGACGTGTCGGTGGTCGGCTACGACGACAGCCAGTTTGCCCGGCTCAGCTATGTGCAACTGACTTCTGTCAGCCAGGACGCGCCCCTCCTCGCCACTGCCGCCGTGGACAGGGCGGTCGAGCGGCTGGCAGGAGCCGACGCCCCGGCGCACCTGGTCAGGACACCGCATCTGGTGGTCCGCAACACCACCGGACCGGCGCGCCCAAGCTGACCCGCCGCCGAGTCTCCCCAGCTTTAGAGGCACGACGCCGCCAATCGCCGGCGGTTCGGCGCAACACGCCGGCGGGAACTTCCGAAGGCGGGGAAACCCCGACGCCAGCAAGCCGCCACTGCCGCCCTGCTAGTGCCCGGCGCCGAGCTTTCCGGCGAGCCGTTCGCGCATGGCCAGGCTGGCATCGTTGAGGCCCACCACGTCGACGCTCTTGCCGTGCTGGCGGTACTTCTCGGTAATGGCATCCAGTGCGGCGATCGTGGAGGCGTCCCAGAGATGGGAGTCGCGCATGTCGATAACCACGCGGGCGGGATCCAGGGCGTACTCGAACTGGGTGTAGAGGTCGTTCGAGGAGGCGAAGAACAACTCGCCGTCCACCTTGTAGGTGGCGAGTTGGCCGCCGTCGCCCTCCGCCAGGGACCGCTCCACGGTGACGAAGTGCGCCACCCGCCGGGCAAACAGGATCATGGCGACCAGAACGCCGACGCCGACGCCGATCGCCAGGTTGTGCGTGGCCACGGTGACGGCGACAGTGGCGACCATGACGAGCGTTTCGCTCTTGGGCAGCGCTTTGAGGGTGGAGGGCCTGATGCTGTGCCAGTCGAAAGTGGCAACGGAAACGAAGATCATCACGGCCACGAGCGCGGCCATCGGGATCAGGGACACGATGCCGCCGAGAGCCACCACGAGGATGAGCAGGAAGACGCCGGCCAGGAAGGTGGAGATCCGGGTGCGGGCGCCGGAGGCCTTGACGTTGATCATGGTCTGGCCGATCATCGCGCAGCCGCCCATGCCGCCAAAGAAGCCGGTGACAATGTTGGCCACGCCCTGGCCCCAGGCCTCGCGGGTTTTGGGCGAGCGGGTGTCGGTGATGTCGTCCACGAGCTTCGCGGTCATGAGGGATTCGAGCAGCCCCACGAAGGCCATGGCCAGGGCGAAGGGGAAGATCACCTGCAGCGTTTCGAACGTGAACGGCACCCCGGGAAGGGACAGGGAGGGCAGTGAGTCCGGAAGCGCACCCTTGTCCCCCACGGTGGGAACGGCGACGGCGGCCAGGACGGTGATGAGTGTCAGGACCACGATGGCCACGAGAGGCGCCGGAACGGCCTTGGTCAGCTCTGGCAGGCCGAAGACGATCAGCAGGCCTGCCGCGGTGAGCGGATAGACCAGCCACGGGACGCCGATCAGCTCGGGCACCTGGGAGAGGAAGATCAGGATGGCCAGCGCGTTGACGAAGCCCACCATCACGGAGCGCGGGATGAAGCGCATCAGCTTTGCCACCCCGGACAGGCCCAGGATGATCTGGAAAAGGCCGGCCAGGATCACCGCGGCGACCAGGTAGTCCAGCCCGTGGGACTTCACGAGCGGGGCGATCACCAGGGCGACGGCCCCGGTGGCCGCCGAGATCATCGCGGGGCGCCCGCCGACGAAGGAGATGGTGACGGCCATGGTGAAGGAGGCGAAGAGTCCGATCCGGGGGTCCACCCCGGCGATGATCGAGAAGGCGATCGCCTCCGGGATGAGGGCCAGGGCCACCACAAGGCCGCCGAGCACTTCGGTTTTGAGCCGGCGCGGGGACCTCAAGGCGCCCCGGACGGATTGCAGTTGCTCGGGCGTGAAGGCCGGGGCATCTGCGGCAGTTTTGGCGGCCATTGCTGGCTCCGTTCGTGGTCAAGAAGGCACAGGCAGCCTTCGGATTTCAATGATTGTGGGGCGCCGCGCCGCGCCAGAGGGAGTGGGGAGTTCGCCGTCCTGGGCTCACCCACCAGGCAACCCTACCCAAGCCGCCCCGCCGGGGGCGGAGTGGCAAAAAATCTGACATATTTGTCCACCAGGTGGTCACGAAGTAGCCTGCCCGCGGACGCCGGTGGCACCATGCTTGGATGCTTGAGGCAACTAAAACTCCGAATTCCCCCCGGGACGCAGGCACCGCCGCCGACGTCCCCCTCAATCCCGCCCTCGCGGCCGAGGCAAAGATCGCGCGTATCGCGGTGACGATCTTCCCCATCCTCGTTGTGGTGGCCGGCGTTGCCGGTTTCCTGCTTCCCGGAGTCTTCAAACCCCTGGCGCCCAGTGTGCCGTTCCTGCTGGGCATCATCATGTTCTGCATGGGCCTGACCCTGACCCCGCCCGATTTCGCCTCGGTGGCCAAGCGCCCCTGGGCGGTGGCCCTGGGAATCGTGGCCCACTACGTCATCATGCCGGGCGCCGGCTGGCTGATCGCCGTCGCCCTGCACCTCGAACCGGAACTGGCTGTGGGCCTGATCCTGGTGGGCTGCGCGCCGTCGGGCACCGCCTCCAATGTGATGGCGTTCCTCGCCAAGGGCGATGTGGCCCTGTCCGTGGCCGTCGCGTCCGTGTCCACCCTGATTGCCCCGATCGTCACGCCGCTGCTGGTCTTGTTCCTCGCCGGCTCGTACCTGAGCATCGACGCCGGCGGCATGGTCCAGGACATCCTCAAGACCGTCCTCCTGCCCGTTGTCGCAGGTCTGCTGGCCCGTCTCTTCCTCAAGAAGGTCGTGGCCAAGGTTCTGCCGGCACTGCCGTGGGCGTCCGCCGTCGTGATTTCGCTGATCGTGGCGATCGTGGTGGCCGGAAGCGCCAGCAAGATCGTCGCCGCGGGCGGCATCGTGTTCCTGGCTGTGGTGCTGCACAACGGCTTCGGGCTGGGCCTGGGGTACCTGGCCGGCAAGGTGGGGCGCCTTGACGACCGGGCGCGCAGGGCCCTCGCCTTTGAGGTCGGGATGCAGAACTCCGGCCTGGCCGCCACCCTCGCCACGGCGCACTTTAGCCCACTGGCCGCGCTGCCGTCCGCTGTCTTCTCCCTGTGGCACAACATCTCCGGCGCCACCGTGGCCGCGTGGCTGGCCCGGCGCCCCGTCCGGGGCGCCGCAGCACCGGATACGACCGCGCCGGAAGCCGCCGCGCTGAACGCCTAAAGGCGGGGCTAGTACTGCTAGCTCCGCAGCCGGCCGAGCAGCGCAGTGACGGCGCGCTCGGCCAGAGCCTCCGTGCTCTCGGTTCCCGCGGGCACGACGTCGTATCCCGCCTGAACATCCGGGATGCCGTCGGGGTTGGCGTCAAGGGCGCCGGCTCCGGCGTCGTCCGTGATGAGCACCTGGGCCACGCCGCGGGCGGCGAGTTCTGCCATGGCTGCGGCGTCTTCGGCGGTCTCGGAGGCGCTCGTGCGGATCACGCCGTCGGCGCCGCCGGCAAGCATGAACTGCCGCCAGCCCCCGCCCAGCAAGACGACCGTCTGGTAGCCGTGCTTCGGCAGGATGGCGGCCAGCAGCGTGGCGAGGGCGCGGTCCTGGGGGTCCTCGAGGTCCGCGACGGCCACGGCCACCAGCTCCGTCCGGCCCCGCCGCATGCCGCGGGCGCCCCGGTTGGCCACGTAGCCAAGTTCGCGGACCGCGGCGTGCACCCGGTCCTGGGTGGCCTCGCTGATCCGGGTGGTGCCGCCGGACCGGCCTGACAGCACGTAGGAGACGGTGGTGACGGAGACCCCGGCCGTCTCTGCGACGTCGCGGATGGTGGGCTTGGATCCATGCCGCACTGATGACTCCCGGCTGCTTCTCCGCCGTTTCGTGGCGGCTCCTGAATGCTTCGTCCTAGGGGTAGACCCCATGTGGAACTCTAGCCCGAAGCAACGCTCCCCGGCCCATGGCAGGCTGCGCCACGAGCAAGCGACGCGGGGATCACTTAGCGCCCATCCCGAGGCCCTGGACGGGCGTTATGTGACCCCGCGTTGGGGTTCACGTTGGGGTTTTGGCTGGGGAGGTCCTTGGTGAATGCGAGCGGTCCGATGGTTTCGGGATCGGCGGAGAGGTCGAACTGCGCCTCGTAGCCGCTGTTCAGGTAGAGGTGTTTCGCCTCGGGCTGGCGGGGGCCGGTGGTCAGGTAGACCCTGCGGTAGCCGCGGCGGGCGGCCAACGCCTCCAGCTCGGCGAGGACGAAGCGGGCGAGTCCGCGGCGGCGATGCGCCGAATGCGTCCAGATCCGCTTGAATTCTGCTGTCTGCGGGCCGTGCCGGCGGAAGGCGCCGCCGGCCACGGACTCGCCGTTCTCGCGCACAATGAGCAGGGCCCCGCCCGGAGCTGCGAATTCCTCGGCCGGGTAACGGTTCAGTTCCTCCGCGGCGGCTCCCTTGCCAAAGAGGTTGCCGTAGCGGGTGTCGTACTCGATCGCGAGTTCGTCCAGGAGCGGACGGACCCGGGGGTCGCTCATGGGCAGGTTCAGGACTGTCAGCGCTGACTTGTTCGACGGCGGAGTCTCCTCCGGCGGGGTCGGCGGGGTGTCCGCGTTGTCCGCAGGCAAGGTGCGCAAGGGTGAGGGGTCCAGTGGTGACAGGGTCATGGCCGGCCCTTTCCGCGTGCGGCGGCCTGCGGCACCGCGTGGTTGTTGTTCTGGTAATTGTTCTCCTGAACGCTGCCCTCGCGGGTCAGGAGATTCAGGATGCGCCGGGCCAGGGCGTCGTTTTCGCGGAACGGCGCGGCGTTGCTCTTGGGCCGCGCGAAGGCCCCCGCGCCCCAGCCGGAGGTGCCGGGCCCGACGCCGAACACCCTCTCGCGCCGTTCCCCGACCGGGCTGATGAGCTCGTTGTGGGCAGACACCAGCAGACGTCCCGTCGCGTGGGTGCCGTCCGCGGTCAGGAGCTGCTGTTCGGTGCCAAGCCCGGAGGTGTGCAGCTGGCGTAGCAGCGGATTTGCGGAGCGGACCACCGACGGCTCCGGAAGCCGGGCCTCGATCAGGGCCGCAGCTGACACCGTGATCTTGGACTGCGCCGAGGTGGCAACGAACCGGCCCGAGTACTCCGCGGCCTCGATTTCCAGCCCAGGGCCAAGGAACCGCAACAGTCCGGCCCGGTGGATCGCCAGCATCTCCCGGAGCCTGCGCGGCGGGGGCCCGGAATCGACGAAGCTGAAGAAGCCGTGCCACCAGCCCTGGACCTCACGCTGCGACCGCGCGTTCAACCGCGCGGACGGAACCAGCCGGCCAAGGTCCATGTAGGCCTTGAGCAGGGAGATGAACAGGGCCAACGTCTCCGAATGGTCCGGTCCGGTCCGCAGCTCAAGATCGCGGCCGATGTGGGCGGCCACCGCGGCCTGGACATCCGCAAGGCCCTCAAAAACGCGGCCCTCGAAGGGACGGTCCAGCCGCTCAAGGTCCAGGTGGAGCTCCGTGTCCGGGACTGATTCGACAACGAGCCGGTGGCGCTCCTGGCTGTACCAGTCCGCGGCGGAGAAGCGCTCGGCGAATTCCTCCCAGCCGATCCGGACCCGCTCCGGGTAACCGGTGAACAGCTCGCGGTAGTACGCATAGCCGGCGTCCTTGGCGATCAAAGGCCAGAGCTGGGCGCGGAAGTCCAGCTCGCCGGATGCCTCCAGCCGCGCCTCGACGGCCTCGTCGGTGAAGAACTTGGGCTCTCCCGCAGCGTCACCGCGCAGGGTGGAGGTGATTTTGGAATGGTAGGGCACGCCGCGGCGGGATCCGGCCCACAACCGCGGCTCGGCACCGGAGGGCAGGTAGCGCAGCCCGCCGTCGGGCAGTTCCTCGAAGCGGCCGCCACGACCCTCCATGAGCAGCACCAGCAGGTCCACGAAGGCCAGGCCCATGCCGGAAACAATCACGTCCTGGCCGGCGGCTATCGATGAGTAGTCGACGTCGGTGGTGTAGCTGGGCGCCGCGTGGAACGCGCCATGCCGGGCGGCAAAACCGGCCCAGGCAGCAGATTCCCGGTCCGGGAGCGAATCGGTGTGACCCAGGGAGGCCACCACGACGTCGGCGTGCAGCGCCGCGCCGTCGGCCAGCCGGACGCTGTACCCGTCCACGCCAGGGTCGCCCTGCTCCTGGTCTACCCGTTCCGGGTCCGTCTGTAAGGGTTCGACGGCGGACGCCGTGTCCTGGTGCACCGTCACGGTGGTCTCCGGCCCGAGGGCAGCAACGGCGCGGCGGAAGAACCATTCGAGATAGATGCACTGCAGCTGCCGGGTGGGGAAGGTGGCGCCGGTGAGGGTACCGAGCTGGGCCCGGAGTCTCTGCGGGAGCTCCGGCACGTCCGCGATGGAGCCGTCCAGGACCCCGGCGGCCCATTCGGCCAGTCCCGGACCATCGACGGCCGGTCCCTCGCACTGGACCGAGGCGTCCGTGAACATCGTGACGTCCGCCGCGGTGGAATTGAGCATCAGCCCGGCGTCCTGCTCGTAGCGCCAGATCCGGCCGGACCCCGGCGCGTGGGGTTCCACAACATGGACGTGAAGCGGGCCGGCGAAGAGTTCCTGCCGGTTGGCGGCCAGGCGTTCCAGCAACCCGGCCGTGCGCGGGCCGCCGCCGATGAGAACCACGGACGGGGAATTCGCTGGCATGAGGGCCTCCTGGGTCTGGTTCGGAGCCCTCATGCTAGGCACCCGAAACAGGGCCGGTCGAGGCGCCGGTCACGGCCGTTCACCTCGCGTAATGGGACGCAAATCGAGGCAACAAATCGTCGTGTGACGCCGTGCGAACCCGCGTGAACGCATGCAACTTGGCGCCTTGCCCGGCGTTTTCGCGCGGCCCTAGATTGGCAGCCAACCGAACCCCACACCAACTGGAAGAAGCGAGGTGGCGCATGAGTTCAACAGCAACCCCGGTGGCGCAGTCCGCCCCGGAGCCGGCGTCCCCCGGCGCCGGAACCACACCCGACACCACACCCGCCGGATCCTCCGGACCCACAGTCCCGGAACACGCCGTCCCGGAACCCGCCGCCCCTACACCCGCCGCTCAGCCCGGCACTGGGTCAACGGCCCGCAAGGCCGCCACCGGTTACGCCGACTACAAGCTGGTCCCGGCCCGGCACCCGTGGCGCTGGGCCGGCACGGCCGTCGTCGCCTTCGGCGTCGCCGGCGTCGCCTGGTCTCTGGCCACGAATCCCCGCTGGGAGTGGGGCGTGGTGGCGGAATGGTTCACCGCGCAGTCGATCGTGAACGGCCTGCTGGAGACCCTCAAGCTGACCGCGATCTCGGGCGCACTCGGCTTCATCCTGGGGTTCATCCTGGCCCTGATGCGGCTCTCCGCGTCCCCCTTGCTGGTCTCCGTGTCCTGGACGTTCTCCTGGATTTTCCGCTCCACGCCGCTGCTGGTGCAGATGCTGCTCTGGTACAACCTGGGCTACCTCTACGAGAAAATCAGCTTAGGCATTCCCTTCACGGACGTGCGCTTCTTCGAGGCCCAGACCACCACCCTGATCAGCCAGTTCGCCGCGGCCGTCCTCGGCCTCACCCTGAACCAGGCCGCCTATTCGGCCGAGATCATCCGCGGCGGCATCCTTTCCGTGGACCAGGGTCAGCTGGAGGCCGCCGCGGCGCTGGGCATTCCGGCATGGCGGCGCTCCACCAGGATCGTCCTGCCGCAGGCCATGCGCGCCATCCTGCCCACGGCCTTCAACGAGGTCATCGGCCTGGTCAAGGGCACCTCGATCGTCTACGTCCTGGCCTACTCCGAGCTCTTCTACACGGTCCAGGTGATCTACAACCGGACCCAGCAGGTCCTGCCGCTGCTGCTCGTGGCCACGCTCTGGTACATCGTCATCACCTCGGTCCTGAGCGTCTTCCAGTACTACATCGAGCGCCACTACTCCAAGGGCGCCGTCCGCACACTGCCCCTGACCCCGCTGCAGAAGGCCCGCAAGTTCCTCGCCACCCATGCACCCGCAACAAGGGAAACTACCCAGGAAAGAGGTACCCGATGAGCACCTCGGTCCTTCCGGCCACCGGAGCCCACGAAGCCCTGGAAACCGCCTCAGCCCGGGAATCCACCCGTGGCCTCGTTGAGATCACGAAGGTCCGCAAGTCCTTCGGCGCCACGGAAGTCCTCAAGGGCATCTCCCTGACGGTCGAGCCCGGCGGCGTCGCCGTGATCGTCGGCCCGTCCGGGTCCGGCAAATCCACCCTCCTGCGCACCATCAACCACCTGGAAAAGGTCGACGCCGGGTTCATCGCCATCGACGGCACCCCGGTGGGCTACGAGGTCCGGGGCCGGAGGCTGCACGAGCTCCGCGAGAAGGAGATCCTCAGGCAGCGCACCGAGATCGGCATGGTGTTCCAGAACTTCAACCTGTTCCCGCACCTGACCGCGCTGGAAAACGTCACCGAGGCGCCCGTCGTCGCACCCCGGGCCGGCAAACCCCGACTCTCCAAAGCCGAGGCCCGCGAGCACGGACTGGAACTGCTGGACCGGGTGGGGTTGAAGGACCGCGCCGGCGCCTACCCCCGCCAGCTGTCCGGCGGCCAGCAGCAGCGCGTCGCGATCGCCCGGGCGCTGGCCCTGGACCCGAAGATCCTGCTCTTCGACGAGCCCACCTCGGCGCTGGACCCGGAACTGGTCAACGAGGTGCTGGACGTCATCCGCGAGCTCGCCAACTCCGGCACCACGCTGATCATCGTCACGCATGAGATGGGCTTCGCCCGCGACGTTGCCGACACGGTCGTGTTCATGGACCAGGGCCAGATCGTCGAACAAGGCACACCCCAACAGATTTTCACTAACCCGCAGGAAGACCGCACCCGGAGTTTCTTCTCCAAGGTGATCGAGCCCGCTTTCAACATCTAAGGAAACCCATGGCAATCCGCCCCGCCCTCCGCGCCGTCCGCCACAGTACTGGTCCCCGTCGAAAGCCTGCGGCGCTTCCCGCCGTCGTCCTCATCGGCGCCCTGTCCGGCACGCTGGCCCTGACCTCCTGCTCCGATCCCGGCGCTTCCGCCGCGTCAGGCGGACAGCCCGCGACGACGGCGGCGCGCAACGGCGTCGTCTACAACACCTCGCCGGACCAGCAGCGCATCCGGGCCGGGAAGGACGCGGCCGCGGCCGCGAAGGTCCCCGCGCTGATCGGCAAGGACGGCAAGCTCACCGTCGCCACGACGGCGGGCGCCATCCCGCTGTCCTTCCACGCCACCGACGATAAGACCCCGATCGGCGTCGAGGTGGACCTGGCCCAACTGGTCGCCGACAAACTGGGCCTGGAGCTGGATGTCCAGGTGACTTCCTGGGAGAACTGGCCGCTGAAGACACAGTCCGGCGACTTCGAGGCTGTGTTCTCCAACGTGGGAATCAACGCTGCACGCGTCAAGCTCTTCGACTTCTCCAGCTACCGCGCCGCGTACATGGGCTTCGAGGCCAAGAAGAGCTCCAACTACAACATCAAGGGTTCCGATGACATCTCCGGCCTCAAGATCTCCGTAGGCTCCGGCACCAACCAGGAGAAGATCCTGCTCGCCTGGAACAAGGAGCTGGAGGCCAAGGGCAAGGCCCCGGCGGTGCTGCAGTACTACTCCTCCGATGCCGACACCATCCTGGCCCTGTCCTCCGGACGCACGGATCTGAACCTGGCGCCCTATCCGTCCGTCATCTACCGGGAAAACACCCGCGACGACCTCAAGGTGGTGGGCAAGGTCAACGCCGGCTGGCCGTCCGAGACCCTTGTCGCGGCCACCACGCTCAAGGGCAACGGCCTGGCGCCGGCCATCACGGACGCGCTGAACTCCGCGATCAAAGACGGCTCCTACGCCAAGGTCCTGGACCGCTGGGGACTCTCCGAGGAAGCCCTCCCCGAGTCCAAGACCGTCACCGAGGCAAACTTCGGGACGGGCCCCGCAGGGAAAACACAGACAGGCAAAACACAGTGAGGTTCCAGGTCCTCGACATCATCCCGCACCTGAAGAACCCGGTCACCGGGGAGATCGTCTCCACCGCGGACCGGCTCAACCAGGTGGTGGAGACGGCGCGCCGGGCCGAGGAACTCGGTTACGACAGCTTCTCGGTCGGCGAACGCCACGCGGGCGAGTTCATCTCATCCTCCCCTATCACCGTGCTCGCCGCGATCGCCGCGGTCACTTCCAGGATCCGGCTGCAAAGCGGGGTGACCGTGCTGTCCGTGCTGGATCCGGTACGGGTCGCCGAGGACTACGCCACGATCGATCAGCTCAGCCGCGGCCGGCTGGAACTCGTGATCGGCAAGGGCAATGAAGTGCTGCAGTATCCCATATTCGGCCTGGACCTCGCGGATCAGTGGGAGCTCCTCGCCGAGAAGTACGGCCTGTTGCGCCGGCTGTGGACCGAGGAGAACGTCACATGGTCCGGACGCTTCCGGCCGGCCCTGGCCGAGCCCACCACGACGACGCCCCGTCCCTTCGCCGGCGCGCCGCGGGTGTGGCACGGATCGGCCACCAGCCTGACCTCGGCGGCCCTGGCGGCGCAGTGGGGCGATCCGCTGTTCACGGCCAACGCGATCCAGCCGCGCGAAAACTACAAGGTGCTGATCGACCACTATCGCGAGGAGTACGAACGCCACGGCCACGATCCCCGCCACCAGTACCTGGGCTCCGGCTCCGGCGCGGGCGGGGTGTTCATCGCGGACACCACGCAGGAGGCCAAACGGCAGTTCGGCCCGGTCTACGAGGCCCTCACGACCGGCCGCAATGTTCCGGGTAACAATTCCCCGTACCGCGACATCGACCACGCCGTGGCCGAGGGGCCGGCCCTCGCGGGCAGCCCGGAGCAGGTGATCGACAAGATCCTCAGCTACCACTCGCTCTACGGCCATGACCTCCAGTCCATCTCCCTGCCCACCACGCTGCCCTTCGACCAGCAGCTGGAGATCCTGGAGCGGTTCGCGCTCGAGGTCATTCCGGCCGTGCGTGCCGCCGCGCCCACCACACTCTGGGGCTCCGGGGACCCCTACGCGGGGCGTCCCGGGTCCGGCCCCGCCGGCACAACAGGTGCCGAACCCGATGCCGCGGCCCGCGTCGCGGCCGACCACAACACCCACAGGAGCTCCCATGTCTACACCCACTGATACGTCAGCGCACGCTGAAACCGCCGACCGTTCCCGGGACGCCGGGACCACGGACGACGGAAACACTCCCGACCGGGCATTCGAGGCCGCGTGGGCTGACTGGCATGCGGCGCACGAACGTCACCGCGCCGATCCCCACGGCTTCCTCGCCGTCACCCATCTGCACTGGCTCGACGCCTCGCCCGCCCGCCTGGACGGCGCGCCCGGCACGTGGAGCGTCGAGGACGACGTCGTCCGCCTGGTCTTGCGGGCAGGCGAACGCGTCCTCCGGGGTGGGCAGGAACTGAACCCCGACGCCACCGGCGCCACCGTGTTCCTCGGCCCGATCTCTGAGCGTGATGGGCTCAACCTGCGGGTGGAGGATGCCGGAGCCGGGCACACCGTGATCGAGCTCGCCAAGCGCGGTGGCCGCTATGTCGTGCGGCCGCGGCATCCCCTCAATCCGCTGCTCACGGGTTACCGCGGCACGCCTGCCTACGCACCCACTTCTGAATATTCCGCTCAAGGAATATTCGTCCCGTTCGCCGAACCGCGCCCCACCACGGTGGGCGCGGCGGTCGAAGGCATCCACCACGTCTATGAGGCGCCGGGCGAGATCCGCTTCCGGCTGCACGGTGAGGACCTGAGCCTCACCGCCTTCAACGGCCACGCCCCGGGCACACTGTCCGTGCTGTTCACGGACGCAACGTCGGGCAAGGCCACCTACGCTGCCAACCGCTCGCTCACCGTGCCGGCGCCGGGCCCCGACGGGACAGTCTCCCTGGACTTCAACCGGGCCGTGAACCTGCCGTGCGCCTACACCGACCTCGCCACGTGCCCGCTGCCCCCGGCCGAGAACCGCCTGCCGGTGGCCATTGAAGCCGGCGAACAGATCCCCTACGAACGTCAGGACGCATCATGAGCACCCTTCCCCCCGATGACCAGCCGCGGGGCCGCGGCCTCCTGTTGCTGGAGCTCGACGGCGCCGGCAGCCACCCGGCCGCCTGGCGGGCTTCCCGCACGGTGCCCGGCGCCGTACTGGCCCCGGACCACCTCCGCGGCGCCGTGCTCGCCGCCGAGTCTGCCGGGTTCCACGCCGCGACGCTTTCCGACCCCGGCCTGCCCGGGCACCCGGACCCGGATGACGCCGCCCGGCTCAACGCCCTGCAGCGTGCCGCGTTCGCCGGTCCCATGACGCGGTCCCTCGCGCTCATCCCGGAAGTGGACACCGTCTACACCGAGCCGTTCCACGTCGCCACCCAGCTGGCCAGCCTGGACTACGTCTCCGGCGGACGGGCCGGCTGGCTCGTGGCGGCGTCGCCTAGCGCGGCCGATGCCGCCGCCGTCGGACGGGACACGGTGCGCGGGGCCGGTCTCTCCCGGGAAGCCGCCGATTCGATCGAGGTCAGCCGCCGGCTGTGGGACTCCTGGGAAGATGACGCCGTGATCCGAGACGTCTCCACCGGGCGCTATCTCGACGTCGACAAGCTGCACTACATCGACGTCGACAACGGCAACTATTCCGTGAAGGGTCCGTCGATCATTCCGCGGCCGCTCCAGGGGCAGCTGCCCGTGGTGTCCCCGGCCGGGCTCCTCAGCCCGGAGGCCGTCGCGGCCGGGGCGGCCGATGCGCTCCTCGTCTCGGCCCCGGCGCCCGAGCTCCTCGCCGCCGAGCTCGCGGAGACGCGCGCAGGACTGGCCGGCGGCGGGCGTGAGCCTGCGCTGATTGCCGAGCTCGACGTCGTGCTGGACTCCCGCGGTCAGACCGCCGCGGACAGGCTTGCCGCACTGAACGGCCACACCGCGTGGGAGAGCCCGCGGGCGCAGTTCGTCGGGACGGCCGCCGAGTTGACCGAGCTGCTCACCGAGGTGCTGGCGTGGGCCGACGGCGTTCGCCTGCACCCCGCCGTGCTGGACACGGATCTGGAGGAACTCTCACGCCTGGTCCTGCCGGAGCTGCGCCGCCGCGGGCTCTTGGCGCCCACCACCCCGGACGCCACCTTCCGCGAGCAGCTCGGGCTGGGCCGGCCCGCCAGCCGATACGCCGCCACCAGCACTCCGGCGGGCGCCGTGGGCAGTATCTCAACGACCGCCGCCGGCGCGGAAAACTAAGGAACCCATCATGAGCCACAGCACCGCCACCGAATTCACCCCGTCCGGGCAGCTCCAGCTGGGCGTCTTCTTTCAGGGCGTCAACTCCGGAACCGTCTGGAAAACGGCCGAATCCGGCTCCCAGACGGACTTCGAATCGTTCCGTCGCATTGCCCAGACCGCCGAGCGCGGGCTGTTCGCGGCATTCTTCCTCGGCGAGGGCCTGCGGCTGCGCGAGCACCTCGGCCGCCCGCACGCACTCGACGTCGCCGGCCGGCCCGACGCGCAGACGGCCCTGGCCGCCCTCGCCGCCGTGACCACAAACATCGGCCTGGTCGCAACCCAGAACACCACGTACAACGACCCCGCAGACCTGGCACACCGGCTCTCCACACTGGACCTGCTCTCCGGCGGCCGCGCGGCCTGGAACATCGTGACCACGGACAATGCCTGGACCGGCGCCAACTTCCGGCGCGGCGGCTATCTGGACCACGCGGACCGGTACACGCACGCCGAGGCCTTCGTCGAAACCGCCAAACGGATCTGGGACGCGTGGGACGACGCCGCCATCGCGGCCTCGGCTTCCGCGGCCCGATGGTCGGCGGAGGGCGCGGTCCGGCGCGTCCACCACAACGACCGGCACTACTCCGTGGACGTTACCCCGCGGCTGCCGCGCGGCGCCCAATACCGGCCGGTGCTGTTCCAGGCCGGGGATTCCCCGGAGGGCCGGGACTTCGCCGCCCGCCAGGCGGACGTCATCTTCTCCGCGCACCCGCAGCTCGAGGACGCCCTGGCCTTCCGTCGCGACATCGTGGAACGCACACTCCGGGCCGGTCGGGGCGCCAATGACGTAAAGATCATGCCCGCCAGCGAGTTCATTCTCGCCGCCACGCCGCAGGAAGCCCTCGAGAAGAAGGCTTGGGTCCGCAGCCTGCAGATCGGCCCGCAGCAGGCCATCGCCTACCTCGAGCAGTTCTGGGGCCGGGAGCTGCAAGGCTACGACCCCGACGGCCCGCTGCCGGAGATCGACCCCGTGGTGGAGGAAACCTCCGAAACCCGCGGCAGCGGCTTCCACGGCGCCAAGGCCCGCCAGCTCGCGGACCAGTGGCGGGCCGAGGCCAAGGAGAAGGGCCTGTCCATCCGCCAGTTCGTCTCGGCCAAAACCAGCCGGGGCGACTCCACCTTCACCGGTTCCTACACCGAGGTGGCGGACCGGCTGGCCCAGTACGCCCGGACCGGCGCCGTCGACGGCTTCAACATCTCCCCGTGGCTCATCCCCACCGGACTCGATGACATCGTCAACCACCTCGTCCCGGAACTGCAGGAGCGCGGGGTGTACCCGACGCAGTACGCGGGCGGCACGCTGCGGGAGAACCTGGGCCTGGCCACGCCGGTCCGCACGGACGCCGGCGTCGGGGCCAGCCCGGTCACGGCCTAAACCCGCGTCCCAACCATCAGGCAGTGACAAGTAATCCCCGCCGGAGACGTTCCCGGCGGGGATTACTTGTCACCACCGATTGCTCCGTAGCCGCCGTTTTCAGCCCCCAGAAGGGCGGTTACGGAGCAATCGATGCTTGGAGCGGCCTACTTCTTCGGCAGGCCCGCCGGGTTCAGCTCCGACGTCGTGACGGCCTCGGCGGAGAGCCCCCAGCGGTCCAGGATCTTGGCGTAGCTGCCGTCCTGGATCAGGTGGTTCAGTCCGGCCTGGGCCGCGGCGGCGAAGCCGTTGTCCTTCTTGGTGGTAACGGCGATGCTCGCCTTCAGCGGCCAGCCGCCGTCCACGAGCCCCACGAGCTTGGTCTTGGCGTCCGTGGCTGCCTTGTAGGCTGCCGTGGCGTTGGGACCGAAGGTAAGGTCCGCGCGGCCGGACTGGAGTGCCAGCTGGGAGGCGGAGTCGTCGTCGTAATACTGGAAGTCCACGGGCTTGAGGCCGTTCTTCTTGTTCTCCTCGTCCCAGCGCAGCAGGATCGCTTCCTGGTTGGTGCCGGAGCCGACGATGACGCGTTTACCCGCGACATCCGGTGCCGACTCGACCTTGGTGATGCCACTGTCCGCCTTGGCGTAGAAGCCCAGTTTGTCCTCGCGGTAGCTGGCGAAGTCGAACTTGAGCTTGCGCTCCTCCGTGACCGTGACGTTGGAGAGCACGGCCTCGTACTTGCCGGATTCGACGCCGAGCGGCCAGTCGGCCCACGCGGTCGGAACGATGTCCGCCTCCAGGCCCAGGGACTCGGCCAGTGCGACGGCGATGTCCACCTCGTTGCCCACCGGCGTCTTGTTGTCGGTCGCGTAGACGGCCAGCGGCGCCGCGAACGGGCTCACGGCCACGGTCAGCTTCCCGTCCTTCTTGATGGCGTCCGGGACAAGCTTGGCTGCCGCGGCGTCCACTGTGACCTTGATGCGGTCCTGCTGCGGCGAGAGATTGAACTGCTTGACACCGGAGGAGGACGACGGCGCCGTCGTGGTGCCGCTGGCAGCTGCGGCACCGGGATCGGAGCAGGCCGCGAGACCCAGGAGGGTGCTGGCCGCCAGAGCGACGATGACACCCGATTTGAATGCAAGACTGGACATGTTCTCCCCTTGAGAGTAGTTGTCGGTGGTGCTGGTGCCAGCAACTATCCGGGGCCCACGAAAGCCGGTCAAAGCGCCGTGAAACCGGCTGAAACCCGGGGATACAGTCGGTAACAGCCGTTCATCCGGAGTCCGCTGGCGGGGCCTGGAACGGCCCAGTGTTACCGCACATTGCACTTCGTGACGCGGCGGGACGGAATTGTTCACGGCGGGGCACAACTGGCCTAGCCTGCATAGAAGACCGGCAGAAAAACAGCACGACACAGGAGGGGTGAACTTGTCAGTGAGCACGCCGCGCATTGCGCACCGGGCCGCGCACCGGACCACGCACCGGCTCAGCATCAACGCCCCGGCGGACCTGGTCTTCAGCATGCTGCGGGACGCCTCGCACTGGCCGTACCTGGACGGCCTGACGGTCTATTCGGAGCGCGTCAGGGGCGACGACACCACGCACGAGCTCCGCACATCGGTGGTGTCCAACGGCTCGCTCAGTTCAAGCCACTGCTGGCGCGTCTTTAATGCCGCCCGCCACCGCGCGGAGTTCCAGCAACTGAATCTGGAAGCACCGCTCCAGCGGCTCAGCGGCGACTGGGAGATCCGGCAGGCGGACGGGCTCACGGTGGTCACGCTCAACCACGCGTTCGAGGTCGACGACGAGCACCTCGCCGAGCGGATCAACGGGATTATCGAGGACTACGGCCGGCGCGAACTCGAGGCTCTCCGGGTCAGCTGCGAACGGCTGTCCCTCCTGCTGCAGCACCACGCCCCGCAGGGACAAGCCGCGATTCAGCCCGAAACTTATCCCGCAGAGCAGCCCGCGCCCCAATTCACAGCCCAATCCGCGACAGGGGAGGCCTGAATGTCAGAGGACAGGTTTACGACCGAACGGGACAGCTTCGGCCGGCTCCTCGCTGATCGTGAAGTGTGGCGGCAGGCCACCACAATCGCGGCCGCCGGCGAACTGACCGCCCGCTGGCTCGAGGGCAACAGCCAGTACCAGCCGGGGGTCTTCTCGCCCGGGTTCGACGACGAGACCACGGCCATCGCCGGCGAGCTCGCCCGCCTCAACCGGAACGGGCTCTTCACCAAGGAATCACAGCCGGGCGTGGAGGTCGAAGGCCTCGCCCAGCGGGCCTACGTGACGGCGTTCTGCAACCCCGAGACGGCATCGGCTTTGCTGGCGTTGTCCACCCGGACCGAACTGGTGACGGTCGTCCACGCCCCCGGGGAGGCCAGCACCGCCTCCATCCCCGTGACCGTGCAAGACGACGCCGTCGTGACCGTGCTCGGTAGCAGCGAAGAACCGGTGGGCGAAGACCAGCTCAGGGACTGGGCGGCCGAGACCAACGAGACCCTGGCCCTCGTCCTGGCGGATGCCTGGTACGTGGAGATTTTCGACCCCTTCTGGGGCAGGAACGATGTCCTGCTGGCCGCCGTGTTTGAGGCGCTGCAGTCAGATTAGTCCGCCGGAACGGGCGTCGCTGCGCGGCCACCCGGCGCCCGCCAGCCGGCCTTCGTACGTGCCGGCCTCCGTACGGGAGAAGTTACATGTCGGTGGCATCCCAGCCGATGCTGGCCGCCTCGTCCAGGGTGCGCGCCTCGAAATGTTCCAGCATGTCCTTCATTGCCTCGATGCTCTGCTTGAACAGGGCAGAATCCCGCCACTGCTCAATCTGTTCCAAGGAATCCCAGGGGCCGGTGCTGATGAACCGGTTCTTGACGTCACGGTCGTGCAGCAGCACGGCTTTGGTGTTGGGAAAATCTTCCTTGGTTTTCCGGGCCAGATCCCGCCAGGCCTGCACAAAATCATTCTCGCGGCCGGGATGCACCAGCCAAATTCCGATCGTGTAAACAGACACGTCGACCACCTCCATGCTCCTACAGGGTTGATACGGCGATTATGTTCCTGTCCCCTGCACGGCGGTAGGGCCGGATTGCCCGAGGCGCCGCTGCCGTCCGTCAACGAACCGTTGTGTGGGTGGGGGCGGAAGGCCTAGCATGTGGGCAGAGCCCCGCTCTGGGGCCAGCCTCGGACCATCCATCGTCGGGTAGCGGGCGCACCTGCGGAGGCCAAGATCCTGGGCATCACAGGATAGGGAAAACCATGAGCAAATATCTGTTCGAAGCAAACTACGTTGGCGACGGCATCAAGGGCCTCATGCGTGAAGGCGGCACGAAGCGGCGTGATGCGGTGGTCGAAGCCCTCAAGTCGGTGGGCGGCACCCTCGAATGCTTCTACTACGCCTTCGGGGACACCGACGTCCTCGGGGTCTTCGACATCCCCGATCAAGCCAGCGCCGCTGCCCTGTCGCTCATGATCAATTCCACCGGTGCCGTGAGCCTGACCCTCAAGCCGCTCATGACGCTGGAGGATCTCGACGCAGCAGCCAGCAAGACGCCGTCGTACCGGCCGCCGGGGCAGTAGATCAGCACCGCGGCCCCCGCCCCCGGGACTCGCCCGCGGCGTTGCCGGCCCCAGCTCCAGTAGGCTCGGGGCATGTCACTGAGCGGGTCACCGGGCAAGCTGCGCGGCGGGGGAAGACATTGGATGCGGGGCGTGGCGCTGCTGTTGGCTGTGGCCGGCGCGGCAACGGCTCTGGCGGGGTGTGAGTACTCGGACGACGTGGGAGATCCGACTGCGACGCCCATCAGGACGCGCCGTGCGGCGCCACCGCCGCCGTCCCCGGTGGGTCCGGAACTTGCCATGGCGGTGACCCGCAACCTGCACGACCTCGGGGCCGTCCTCGGCGCCCGGCCGGACGGGATCGTCCTGGAAGGCGTCGGCGGGCTCGGCGGCGCCGGGGTGCGCAAGTCGGTCAAGGCTTTGCCGAAGGGGACGTACACGGTGACGGCCGCCTGCGTCGGCGCGCCCGCCGGCGACATTTCCATTACCCAGGACGGCCTCCGGGACGGCGGGAAGCTCGAGCTGGCTCTCGACTGCGGAAAGGCGACGCAGGCACAGGTGGACCTTGCCGCGGGGCCGGTCTACGCCCAGGCCTATCGGCGCACGACCGGGCCCGGGGCCGGCGAAGTGGCAGGTTTCTGGATGGTCCCGGCCACCCCGGGATCTTAGCCGGATCCCGGCCGGGACCATCCGCGTCACGTCCTCCGCGTCAAGACTATTTACTCAAGACCACCGGCTCAATACCACCGATGATTGGGCGTACAGTTGCGGGGCCCCTCCCCGGGTGCGTGGCCGGACCCCGCAACGGCAGCGCAGGTGTTTGGAGCTGGGTGTTACGTGGCGCTGTTGTAGTCCTCGTCGGTGACGAGGTCGCCCCATTCGGACTCCGGCTGGTCGCTGTCGGGACCGACGCCTTCCCACATGGCAAGGTGCGTCATGAAATGATCCGGAGCGGCGCCGTGCCAGTGCCATTCGCCCGGCGGGGTGTAGATGGTGTCGCCGGGCCGTATCACGGTCACTTCGCCGCCGCGGGCCTGGACCAGGCCGACGCCTTCGGTGACGTGCAAGGTCTGCCCGACGGCGTGCGAGTGCCAGGCCGTGCGGGCGCACGGGGCAAAGTGCACCGCGTTGACGCGCATGCGGGACGGCTCGGGCTGCGGGGCCGCGACGACGTCAAACCAGACGTCGCCGGTGAACATGTGCCCCGGACCCTTGACGCTCGGCTTCTTGGCTTGGATTTCCACTGGCGCTTCCTCTAGTTCAGGGTGGCGGTATCGATCACGAAGCGGTAGCGGACGTCCGAGGCGAGGACACGCTCGTAGGCGTCGTTGATCTTGCCGGCCGGGATCACCTCGATCTCGGCACCCAGGCCGTGCTCGGCGCAGAAGTTGAGCATCTCCTGGGTTTCACGGATGCCGCCGATCATCGAGCCGGCGAAGGAACGGCGGCCGCCGATGAGGGCGAATGCGTTCACCGGGAGCGGCTCGGCGGGGGCGCCGACGTTGACCAGGGCGCCGTCGAGGGCCAGCAGCTGCAGGTAGGAGCTGATGTCGATCGAGGCGCTGACCGTGTTGATGATCAGGTCGAAGCTGCCGGCGAGCTCGGTGAAGGTGTTCTCGTCGCTCGTGGCGTAGTAGTGGTCGGCGCCCAGGCGCAACCCGTCTTCCTGCTTCTTCAGCGACTGGGACAGGACCGTAACCTCGGCGCCCATGGCGTGGGCGATCTTGACGGCCATGTGGCCAAGCCCGCCCAGGCCGACGACCGCGACCTTCTTACCGGGGCCGGCGCCCCAGTGGTGCAGCGGCGAGTAGGTGGTGATGCCGGCGCACAGAAGCGGCGCGGCGACGTCGAGCTCGATGCCCTCGGGGATGGTGACCACGAAGTCCTCGGTCACCACCACGTGGGTGGAATAGCCGCCCTGGGTGACGGTGCCGTCACGGTCGACGGCGCCGTAGGTGCCGGTGTTGCCGGACAGGCAGTACTGCTCCTCGCCGGCCTGGCAGTTGACGCACTCGCCGCAGGAATTGACCATGCAGCCGACGCCGACCCGGTCTCCGACAGCGTGCTTGGTGACGGCGGAGCCGATCTCGGTGACAATTCCGGCAATTTCGTGGCCCGGGACCAGCGGGTAGGACTGGGGTCCCCAGTCGCCGCGGACGGTGTGGATGTCCGAATGGCAGATCCCGGCGAACTTGATCTCGATCAAGACATCATGCGGGCCCACATCGCGGCGCTCGATTGTGGTGGGGACGAGCGGCTCGGTCGCGGACGGGGATGCGTAAGCGTTGACGGTGAGCAATGAATCTCCTGCTTGTTGGTCTTTGGGGGTTGTTCCGTCGCTGGGGGTTGTTCAACGGAACACCATCCATCAAACCGTGCATCGCGACGCTAAGGGAGTCCCTGCTGATAGGGGTACTGGCAGGGTCTCCCTTAGGAGGCCGTAGCACCTAACCTTGATGGCATGGATAATCGAGACGCGGTACGCGAGTTCCTTGCCTCGCGCCGGGCGAAGATCACGCCCGAGCAGTCGGGGCTGCCGGTCTACGGCGCCAAACGCCGGGTGCCCGGGCTGCGCCGCGGGGAAGTCGCCATGCTGGCCGGCGTCAGCGTCGAGTATTACACCCGTTTGGAGCGGGGAAATCTGTCCGGAGTGTCGGAGGGCGTGTTGGAAGCCGTGGCCAGGGCTCTGCAGCTCGACGACGCCGAACGGGCCCACCTCTTCGATCTGGCCCGGGCAGCGGCCCCGGGCAGCCGGAGCCGCCGTCGCCCCCGGCCTGCGGAGTCGGTGCGGCGGAGTGTTCAGCTGTCGCTGAACGCCATCACCAGCGCGCCGGCCTTTGTGCGGAACGGGCGCATGGACATCCTCGCGGCCAATCCGCTGGGCTACCCCTGTATTCGGACATGTATGCGGCTAGCGCCCGCCCAGCCAACCATGCCCGGTTCATCTTCCTGGAGTCCCGCTCGCGCACCTTCTATCCGGACTGGGAGCGTGCGGCGAATGACACCGTGGCTATCCTGCGAACCGAGGCCGGCCGGGACCCCTATGACCGCGGGCTGACTGACCTCGTCGGGGAACTCTCGACCAGAAGCGAGGAATTCCGTACCCTGTGGGCCGCGCACAATGTGCGCCAGCACTACACCGGGCTCAAGCACCTCCACCACCCGGTGGTCGGGGACCTTCACCTGATGTATGAGGCGATGGATGTCTCGGCCGACGCCGGGCTGTCCCTGCTGATCTACACGGCCGAGCCGGGCTCGGCGTCGGAGGACGCGTTGCGGCTCCTGGGCAACTGGGCCTCGACCAACCGGCGGGTCAAGGAAGCCGAGGCCGCCGCTGTGGACAAGGTGTAGGTGCGGACAAGGCTTAGCGGCCCGGACGCTGCTGACGAACGCTGACCACGCCCCGCCGCGGCTGTCACGTCAGGGCCGAAATGCCGTCCGTGTATCCGTCGGGCGGGCTGACGGTGGCGGTGAAGTTGTTCAGCCAGGCCATGGCGTCGTCCCGGGACGTGAAGAACTCGTGGGGATACCGGGTGTGCCGGCTCATTGCCGCCGCGACTACCCGGTCCACGGTGCTGGATCCGAGCACCGCAATCGCCACAACACCCGTAGTCTGTGCGAACTCGTACCTGGCCGCCGCGCTGATCTCCACGTCGGTCATCTCAGAGAGCATCGGCATCGGGATTCCCCCGCTGATCTGCTCGACGGCCCGCATGGCGTCCCTGGCGTCGTGGACGTCAACAATGGAGCCGGGCAACCAGACCGATGTGATGATGCCCGCGCTGACGCTCAGCACGTTCTTCCCATCAGCAGCGGCGGCTATATGTCCTGGCATCATCGTGACCATTCTAGGCCCGGCCCTCGTGCGCCAAGGCTATGCAGCCCGGTGCGCGTGGCGGACCGCAACGGTGCATGGCCGGGGCCGCCCTGGCGCCCACCTAAAGGGGACATGCCCTCCGGCGCTGCCCAGGCTTCCTGCTTTGCCAAGCAATGCGCAGGTTCCTCGCCGCGCGCCCGGAACGGACATGTCCCGCGGCCAAGTCGGGACATGCCCCGCGCCAGGCCTGAGCAATGGACACAGTGGGTTTATGTCCATCCCCGGGCATCAGGGGAGGGCATGTCCCGTGGGCAGGCCGGCGGGCGCGGCGGACATGATCCTTTCTGCAGACCAGCGATGAGCACGCCCGGTGGTCACATGGCCTCCGGGCAGTGCCAGTGTCGGAAACGGGGCATTGTCATCGCCGGGGCCCGCAGGCATACTCGTGCCTGCGGGAGGACGCCCGCATCCCCCGACAACTGCCCGCGATGCACACGCGAACGGATGAACGCCATGGCTGAAATCACCAATCCCGAGCAGCAGCAGGTGGACCGGGCGAACGCGTCCGGCCTCAAACCCGTCGTCTTCGTCCACGGCCTGTGGCTCCTGTCCAGCAGTTGGGACCGGTGGCGGGAACTGTACGAGGAGAACGGCTACATCACGCTCGCCCCCACGTGGCCGGATGACCCCGAAAGCGTCGAGGAGGCCCGACGCGACCCTGATGTTTTCGCCAAGAAGATGGTCAAGGAAGTCACGGACCACTACCTCGAGGCGATTGGCCGGCTCACTGTCAAGCCTGCCGTGGTGGGGCATTCCTTCGGCGGACTCATCGCCCAGAGGATCGCCGGGACTGGAGCCTCCGCTGTCACAGTGGCCATCGACCCCGCACCGTTCCGCGGAGTCCTGCCGCTGCCAGCCTCCGCTCTCAAGTCGGCAGCGCCTGTCATCGCGAACCCCGCTAACGCCAGGCGTGCGGTGTCCTTGACCTTTGAAGAATTCCGTTTCGGCTGGGCCAACGCCCTGGACGAGGTCGAAGCCCGCCAGATGTTCGACACCTTTCACGTCCCCGCTTCGGGCGTGCCTCTTTTCCAGGCCGCAGCGGCAAACCTCAACCCGTTCACCGAGGCCAAAGTGGACACAAAGAATCCGGCTCGGGGCCCGCTGCTGATCATCTCCGGGGAAAAGGACCACTCAGTGCCGTGGACCATGGCCAATGCGTCCTACAAGCGGCAAAAGAGAAATCCGGCGCACACGGCAATCACGGAGATACCCGACCGCGGCCACTCTCTCACCATCGACCACGGCTGGCGGGAAGTCGCCCAAACAGCACTGGATTTCATCAACGAGTTCGGCTGAGTACTGCCGCCAACACCGGCACCACGGCCCGGCCCGAGTGGGACATGCCCCTTGCCGTCGACCAGCAATGGACATGTCCCGCGGACACGTTGCCAAATGCCTGCGCTGCGCCTGAGCAGTGCACATGTCCCGCGGACCCGATGGCACATGTCCCGATCTGCGTCTCAATAATGGACATGTCCCGCGCTGCGCCTGAGCAATGGACATAGTGGGCTTATGTCCATCGCTGGGCGTCAGGGGAGGGCATGTCCCGTGGATCGAGGCTCCTCTGGCCCCGGCAGACGCCCCCCCGTGGGCCCGGGCGTCAGACCTTCCGGTGGATCGACTTGTAGCTCAGGTAGGCGTTCAAGCCCTCGATGCCGTACTCGGTGCCGAGACCGGAGTCGTGCCGTCCGCCGAAGGGTGCGGCATGGTTGGAGGCGAAGAAGTTGATGCCCACCGATCCTGTGTCCATCCGGTCCGCGACGGCCAGCGCAGCCTCCGGATCCGTCCCGAACACCAGCCCGCCCAGGCCGAACTCGGTGTTGTTCGCCAGCTCAACCGCCTCATCGACACTGCCGTCGGCGTCGTCGTACTTCAGGATGCAGATCACCGGGCCGAAGATCTCCTCGCGGGAGATCCGCATGTCCGGCGTGACGTCGGCGAACACGGTGGGCTCCACGAAATACCCGCCTTCGAGGCCGCCGCCGAGGGTCGCCGCCCGGCCTCCGGTGGTGGCCCGGGCGCCCTCGGCCAGCCCCGACTCCACGTACTCCAGCACGGTCCGGTACTGCGATTCCGTGGCGCACGGCCCGAACACGGTCTCGGGATCCAGCGGATCCCCCTGCTTGCCGGCGGCGATCGTGGTGGTGACCATGTCCACCACATCCTCGTACCGGCTGGCCGGGGCCAGGATGCGGGTGGAGATATAGCAGGTCTGCCCGGTGTTGCGCATGGAGGAGCGGATCAGGACCTTGGACATGGCGTCCAGATCCGCGTCCGGCATCACAACCGCGCTCGACTTCCCCCCGAGTTCCAGGGTGACGGGACGCAGAAGCTCCCCGCAGGCGGCGGCGATCTTCCGGCCCACTGGCGTGGAGCCCGTGAAGGCCACCTTGTCCACGCCAGGGTGTTTGACCAGCGCGTCGCCCAGCCGGCCGGAGCCGGTGACGAGGTTGACCACGCCGGCAGGAACTCCGGCGGCGGCCACGGCGTCGATGATCACCCGGAGGGACAACGGGGTGGGCGACGCCGGTTTGATCACCACGGTGCAGCCGGCCAGCAGCGCGGGGGCCAGCTTGATGACCACGAGGTTGATGGGGAAGTTCCAGGGCGCGATCAGCGCGCACACGCCGATGGGATCGCGCCGGACCACGGATTCGCCGCCGCCGCGCGGGAAGGTGCGCACGTCATCACGCTCGAGATAGCCGGCGAGGGTCGCGAAGTACCGGAAGATGCCCGCGGCGTTCGCTGCCGCGCCGGAGGATTCGGAGACGGGCGAGCCGTTCTCCCGGGTGTTGGTGAGCGAAAGCTCGTCGGCGCGTTTCTCCACTTCCTCGGCGATGCGCACCAGATAGGCGGCCCGCTCGGAGGGTGCGAGCCGCGGCCACTCGCCCTGGAAGGCGCATTGGGCGGAGCCGACGGCGGCGTCCACGTCCTCCGGAGTGCCGTCCGGGACGGAGCCCCAGACTTCGCCGGTGGCCGGGTCGGTGACCGGGTTGCGGCCGGTGCCCCGGGCCGGCGTCCAGGCCCCGTCGATGAAGATGCTGTCCACGTGGGTGTGCGGCAGGGTCAGTGCAGCGCGTGCGGCCAGTGCGGGAGCGTCGTGGGTAGCCGCAGTCATCGGATCACCGCCGTCTTGAGCAGGGCGGTGGAGCGGGCCAGGTCCGCGGCGGCCATGTCGTGCGCCGCCTGGGTAATGAGTTCGGGCACGATTTCCGTGGCCAGCCTGTCCGTATAGGTGGCCGGGTCCATCCCGAACCAGGAGGAGGCCAGGGCGATCCCGGCGTGGTCGAAGCGCCACAGCCTGTCGGCGTCGCGCATCAGCGCGTCCTCCAGCGAGTGGGCCGCGGGGCGGGTGTCGTGGCCGTCGATGATGTCGCAGACCCGCTCCACGAACTCAGCGGAGTAGCCCAGGCCCGGGAGCACGCGGCGGGCGACGTCGCAGCCTTGTTTTTCGTGTTCATAGCGGATCGCGGCCTTGCGCCAGTCGCCGGCGAAGCCTTCGGAGATGATCCGCGATTCGTCCACGTGGGCCCAGCCGGTGTCGTGCAGCAGCGTGGCCACGCGGACGAGCTCGGCGTCGGCGTCGGGGTAGGCCCGGCAGAGCCGCTCGGCGAAGGCGAGGGAGATCGGCAGGTGGATGTCGTTGCCGCGGGTGCGGGTCTCGTGCACCACGGCACGCCACAGCGGGTCGAGTTCCTCCAGCGCGGCCGGCGTCGTGGCGATCGGGGCGGTGTCCACCGGTCCCGGCGCCGGGACGGGCCGGACCGGGTAGGCGGCGGCAAAGTCCGCGGCCGCGGGATTGACATCGGCCCGGTGGGCGGCGGCGGCGGCAGGAGTCCCGGCTGCGCCGCCGGCGTCGGCAACCGGAGTCTTGGGGGTGGTCATAATGCTCCTTCGGGGGCGGCCAGCCGCACGGCTAGCTGTCCGTCGTGATCGTCTTGAGGGGTGTGGCCGGATCGGCGGCAGCCTCGGCGGGGATGTTCTGGCCCTTGGCCAGGGCGTTCTTGACGGCCATGAAGTCCAGCGGCGCATTGACGCAGTCCGCGGCGATGATCCGGCCCTGGCGGTAGTAGAGGACGCTGAATTTCCCGCGCGCCTCGTCCCGCCGCAACACGGTCTGGTCGTAGCCGTTGCAGAGGCCGGCGATCTGGAGTTTGAGGTCGGCCTGATTGGACCAGAACCACGGGATGCCGGCGTATTCCTCGCGCCGGCCGGTGAGCGAGTAGGCCGCCACCTTGGCGTGCTCGATCGCATTGTTGACGCTTTCCAGCCGGATCCGCTCCCCCGGCGCCGAGCCGGGCACCGGGTTGGGCATGTTGGCGCAGTCGCCGATCGCCACCGTGGTGCCGTCCGAGGCAAGCGCGAAGCGGTCCACGACGATCCCGTTGTCCACGGCCAGTCCGAGCTGTTCGGCCAGCTGAGTGTTGGGGATGACGCCGATCCCGATCAGCACGATCTGTGCGGGCAACACGGTACCGTCCTGGAGTTCGACGCCGGCCACCGCCCCGTGACCGTCCGCTGGCGCGTCGTTCGCCGTGAAGCGTTTGGCGCTCGTGGCGAGCCGGATGTCCAGGCCGCGGGCGCGGTGTGCCTGCAGGAAGTACTCGGCGGTTTCCTCACCGACGGCGCGGCCCACCAGTCGCGGGCCGAATTCGAGCACGGTGACGTTCTTGCCCATCTTCTGCAGGCTGGATGCGGCTTCGAGGCCGATGAAACCGCCACCGATCACCACGACGTCCTGAGCGTCCCCTACCCGGGCCTTGAGGGCCAGGGCGTCGTCAGCGTTGCGCAGGTACAGCACGCCGTCGAGGTCCCCGCCCTCGATTTCCAGCTTCCGGGCCCGGGCGCCCACGGTGAGGGCCAGTCGTTTGAAGGGGAACTGCCTGCCGGAGGAGGAATGCGCGACGCCGGAGCCGTCCGCTTCCCTGTCGATCTTGACGATGTATTCGCCCTTGACCAGGTCCACGTTGTGTTCGGCCCAGTATTCGTTGGACCGGAAGATCAGCGATTCGCTCTCCACCGTGCCCTGCAGGAACTCCTTGGACAGGGCCGGGCGCTGGTAGGGGCGGTGGTCCTCGTCGCCGAGCAGGGTGATGTGCTCGTCGAAGCCGAGGGCCCGCAGCGATACCGCGAGCTGGACGCCGGACTGGCTCGCCCCGATGATGAGCAGCCCGGTGCGGGCCGGGGTGCCCGACGGCGTTGCGTCCTCGGCTGCCGCCGCGGGGGCGGCCTGTTCAACCGCGTTGGTGCCCACGGCTATACCTGGGTTTCCGGGGTGGTGACGAACAGTTCGAGCTCGTCGGTGAGGCGGAGCTGGCAGGACAGCCGCGAGTTGTCCTCGCGGTCCACGGCGGTGCCGTAGAGCATCTCATCCTCCATGTCCTCCATCGCCGGGAGCTGTGAGAGGCAGTCCTCGCGGACGAAGACGTGGCAGGTGGCGCAGGACAGAGAGCCGCCGCATTCGGCGACGATGCCGGGGACGCCGTTGCGCACCGCTGTCTCCATGACGGAGTCGCCGGCGTTGCCCTGGACGTCGCGGACGGCGCCCTCGGCGTCGGTGAAATGAACCGTTGGCATTGGTCCTCCTTGGGGATGAACTTGGGGTTGAAGTCGGGAAGTTGGCAAAAAGGGCAGAGTCAGATGAACTGGCGGCCGCCGTCGACCACCATGGTCTGGCCCGTGTAGTAGGAGCTGTCCGGCCCGGCCAGGAAGAGCGCCGCGCCCACGATGTCCTCCGGCTGGCTGGCCCGCTTGATGGCGCCCCGGTCCACCCCGTAGTTCTCGGCGTTCTCCATCAGCCCGTAGCTGGCCTCGGTGAGGGTGAAGCCGGGGGCGATCGCGTTGACCGTGATCCCCCGCCGGCCCAGTTCCTTGGCCATCACCCGGGTCAGGGCCACCACGCCGCCCTTGGAGGCGACGTAGTGCAGCCACTGTTCCGAGCCGCTGAAGATCGTGGCGCTGGAGAGGTTGATGACGCGGCCGCCCTCGGGCAGGTACGGGCTGGCCGCCCGGGTCACGAGCCAGGGCCCCTTGAGGTTCACGTTCATGACGAGGTCCCACTCGGCCGGATCGATGTCCTCGAACGGGCTGCGGGTCACCCCCGCATACACGGCGGCGTTGTTCAGCACGACGTCGATGCTTCCGTTGCCGAAGTCCGCGCAGCTTTTCGCGAGGGCCTCCGTGGAGTCAAGGCTGGTGACGTCGGCGTGGAAGGCGGCTGCCTCGGCCCCGGTGTCCAGGACCAGCTTGGCCGTTTCCTCTGCGCCGTCCAGGTTCACGTCCGCCACCGCCACGCGGTAGCCGCGGCGGCCGAAGCCGAGCGCGAACGCCCGGCCCAGTCCGCCGGCGGCGCCGGTGATCAAGACGGTGCGGGCAGGCCGGCCCGCACCGTCATATTCGGCAGCAGGCATGTTTGAGTCATTCATCCGCTGGTCAGACATGGCTGTGGCTGTGGGCACCGGGCCCGGCGACCTGGAGCTCCGGCTCCTCGGCGTCGAGGATCTGGACTGTGCCCTTGGTCCCGTCCACCCGCAGCCGCTGACCGGTCTTGATGGTGGTGGACGCCGATCCGGTCCCGGTCACGGCCGGGAGGCCGTATTCGCGGCAGACGATGGCGGCGTGGCTCATCATGCCGCCGATGTCCGTGACGGTGGCCTTGATCTTGCCGAAGATCGGGCCCCAGGACGGCGCGGTGACGGTGGCGACGAGGATTTCGCCCTGCTGCACCTCGGAGAGCTGGTCCGCGTCGGTGACAACGCGGGCCAGGCCTTCCACGACACCGGGCGAGGCCGCCATGCCGCGCAGGCCGCCGCCTTCGACCGCTTCCCCGGCGCCCAGCCACTGCTGGACCTGCTCGGTGGTGATGCCCCAGAGCATCCGGGTGAAAGGTTCGGTGATGGATTCCGGCGGGGTGTTCAGCGCGGGGGCCGGCCGGGCGGTCTTGAGCGCGTCCACGATTCCGCGGCGTCGCTCGATCTCCTCCGGCCAGTAGTCGGGGCCGATCGGCTTGGCGCCGACGCCCCAGCCGGTGACGAGGTCGAACAGGGCGTCACGGACCTCGTTGCGGCCCAGATAGAGGAGGTCGTCCGGTTCGGTCCAGAATCCCTCGGCCTGCATCATGCGGCTGAGTTCACGGATCTTGCGCCAGAAGACGCCCATGGTCCAGTGCTCGATGTAGAAGTTGTGGTTCTCCACGTACGGGTAGGCGGTGGCGGCGAGCCCGCGCTTGGCGTCGAAGAGGGCCCGGTTTTCGCCTTCCAGGAGGTCCCGGTATTCCTCGATGATGCGGTCGCGTTCGGTGATCAGGGCCTCGACCGGGCGCATGATTTCCTGGCCGTCGTCCACCCGGCGGATGTAGTCCGCGATGTAGCCGAGCGGGATTTCCTGGTGTTCGTTCCAGTACTTGTCGTGGCCGTAGAAGCCGTTGCCCACGGTGAAGTTGAACCACGGGTCCTTCGCGCCCTCGTACTGGGCCATCCAGCGGTCCCCGCCGGGGGCGGCGGCGACGGCTCCCAGGGTGGCGTCGACGTCGTCGGTGTGGCTGAAGTGTCCCTGCAGATGCAGTTCGACGGCGAGCTTGGCGAGCTGCTTGAGCTCGTCATCCGGGCGGAAGAGCTCCATGTCCACGCCCTGCACCATGGTGGCGATGGACTGGTCCGGGATGTTGGGGAACACCTGCTTGCAGAAGTTGAAGAAGTCCAGGTAGGCGATGTAGCCGAGGTTGAGGAACTCGAAGTGGTACTGCCAGTTCTGGTAGGCCAGCTGGATCAGCCGGTCGTAGCTTTCCAGCAGCTTCTCGGAGCCGTCCTTGCCCTTGCCGGAGAGGATGTCCTCCATGGGGACCATGTCCGGGAGCCTGGGGAAGGAGATGGTTTCCATCTCGTCGATGGTTCCCTTGACCTTGACGTGCCACTGCTTGAGGAGCTGTTCCCAGTTCTGGAAGTAGTGGCCCACGCGCTGTTCGAACAGGGGCACGCGGGCGGCGATCTGGTCCGCCGGGACCGGGATGGGCGACATGTAGAGGTAGCCCAGGTGGATGCGGAACTCGATGCCGTTGGCGTTGGGGATCATCAGGTGCCGGGCGTTGTACTGGCCCAGGCACTTGACCGCGAACTCGCCGCCGATCGTCTCGAAGGGCTTGAACACGGTAGGCCAGTGCTGGCTGTCGCAGAACCAGAACTTGGCGTCCTCCTGTTCCTTGAGCTTGTCCTGGAAGACCAGATAGTACGGGTAGAGCTTTTCCCAGCCCTCGGCGCCGGCGGGAACCGGAAGCTCGGAGGGCTTGGGGAAGGACTTCAGGGACATGGCGGTCCTTTCAATACGGGCTCGGCGTTGAGCCTGGGTGACGGAGCGGACTATCGGGTCAAAACGTCTAGAAGGAGGGCTTGAGCAGCGAGGCGGTGATGCTGCCGAGGCTGAATCCTGAAGCGGACGACGGCGCGTTGCCGGCCGGCGGCGCCGTGGCGGCGGAGGGTGCAGCGGGTGCGGGGCTGAGTCCGCTGAAGTAGCCGCCGGCAACGGCCGAGGACGGGACAACTGGCTTGGAAGAGTGCACGGTTTCCGGCCGGGACTGCAGCAGGAGCAGGTTTTCGCCGTCGGGCAGGTCAGCGTCGAGGGCCCATTCGATGTCCTGCGGGCACTTGTAGTGCTTCTCCGCGCGCTTGGCCATCTGCGCGACGGCGGTGAGCTCGGCATCGGTGAGGCTGCGGCGGCCGCGGCGTTCGGCGTCGACCTCACGCTCCACCAGACGGCCGGCCGCGGCGTCCGGGACGAGTTCGGCGTGCTTGTCGCCGAGGTGTTCGGAGACGACGGTCAGGGTGACCTTGTCCAGCATGATGTTATCCGGTGTGACCTGGCCCGAAACCACCATCTCCCCGACCCCGTAGGAGGAGTCGATGGTGATCTTGGAGCGGTCGCCGTTGGTGGGGTCCATGGTGATCGCGACGCCGGAGACGCGCGCGTTGACCATCTTCTGCACCACCACCGCCATCGAGAGCCCCTCGTTGGGAATGTTGTTCTTGAGCCGGTAAATGATGGCGCGGGAGGTGAAGAGGGAGGCCCAGCACTGGCGGATGTGCTCGGTGACCGCCTTGACGCCGTCGAGCCAGAGGTAGGTGTCCTGTTGGCCGGCGAAAGAGGCGTCCGGGAGGTCCTCCGCGGTGGCGCTGGAGCGGACGGCCACCGGGACCGGCGCCTCGAAGCGGGACATCAGGGACTCGTACGCGGTGACGGTGAGTTCGCGCAGGGCCTGCGGCACCGGGCGGGAGCGGATGTCCTCGCGGATGGCGGCGGCGACCTCGTCCACCTGGGCCATGTCTTCTGGGTCCAGGCCGGCGAGGAGCTCGTGGATGTCCCGGGTGATGCCGGCTTCCTGCATGAAGGCGTCGAACTGGGCGGTGGTGACCACGAAGCCGGGTGGGACCGGCATGCCCGCGGAGGTCATGGTGACCAGCGAGGCGCCCTTGCCGCCGAGGTTTTCGAGCTTCGGTTCGATGCCGCCGTCGAAGAACTGGATGTATTCATTGCTGTGCATATTTCTCAGGCCTTCCAGCTGACGGGGACGGTCTCGGGGACGCGGAAGGAGAGGTTTTCGCGGAAGGCGATGGCTTCCGGGTTCTCCAGCTGCAGCTCCGGGGCGAGCCGGGCCACTTCCTCGAGCGCGATTTTGGCCTGGAGCTTGGCGAGCATGTTGCCCAGGCAATAATGGATGCCGAACCCGAAGGAGAGATGCTCGCGGGCGTTGGGCCGGGTGATGTCAAAGTCCTCGCCGGCGTCAAATTTCGTGTCGTCCCGGTTGGCCGAGCCCATCAGGAGCAGCAGCTGGGCTCCTTCCTTGATCGCGATGCCGCCGACTTCGGTGTCCTTGAGAGCCTTGCGGCGCCAGCCGACGATCGAGCCCGCGTAGCGCAGGACCTCGTCGATGGCGGCGGGGATCTTCTTGGGGTCCTCCACAAGCTGCTGCCACTGCTCGGGGCGGGCCAGCAGTTCGCGGAGGGCGTTGGAGATCAGGGTGGTGGTGGTCTCGTGGCCGGCGAAGAGCAGGCTGTAGAGGACCGAGGCGATCTCGTGGTCGGAGATTTCGGCGCCTTCCTGTTGCGCCTTGACCAGGTCGGCGGTGAGGTTATCGCCGCCTTCCTCGTGGGCCACCCGGACCAGGCGCAGGCATTCCTGCCAGTACTCCACGAGGTTGTGGGCATGCGGGATCTGTTCCTCGTCGCTGAGGTCGCCCCAGGTCATGGCGGCACGGGAATCGCTCCAGCGCTTGAAGGTGTCCACTTGGGAGACGTCGGCGCCGATCAGGGTCAGGATGGTGATGGTGGGGACGTCATAGGCGAGGTCCTTGACCATGTCGCCGCGGTGTTCCGGCCGCGCGAGCATCGCTTCGAGCAGCTCGACAACGTTCTGCCGGATGAAGGGCTCCAGGGCCTTGTAGCGGCGGGGCGTAAAGGCCTTCTGGACCACGGCGCGGATGCGGGTGTGCTCCGGCGGGCGGCGGGCGGAGAGGCCAGAGTAGGCGGTGAAGCCGCCGTCGTCCATGATCTTCTTGGCCGCGGCGCCGCGTTCACGGACGGGCGCCTGGGCGTTTTCGCTCGAGAACGTTTCCCAGTCCTCAAAGACGGCCTTGATGTCGTCGTAGCGGGAGACGACATACAGGCCGATCCGCTCGTCGAACATGACGGGCTGCTCGGCCCGGAGTTCGGCGTAGGCGGGGAAGGGATTCTTCATCTGGAACGGCTCGTAGCCGTGGTGCCCGGCGGGGGCTTCGGCGCCGTGCCCGAAGGGACAGCGGCCGGCCGTTTCAGTCGACGATGACATCTGGGCTCCTTGGTTTTCGGTCCCGCCGGCAGCGCCACTGCATGCCGCGGGTTCTTATTCACCAGTGTGGCCCCCATCACTCCGGAATGGCAGGGCTCACTTCCACTGAGCGGAAACCAGTTGATGTCGAGCCTGTTGCTGCCAGGGATCTGGCCTAGTCCGTTCCCGCAACATTGCTGCCCAGCAGCGTTTCCAGCGGGATCCGGGCGGTGGCGCGTTCGATCTGCGCCGCGATGCCCCTCAGGACCGGCAGGTGGCGGGTCATCGTAGCGGCCTGGTTGGTGGGCAGCACCAGCCCGATCGCGGCGCCGATCCTGCCGGTATGGAAGACCGGGACGGCGATCGAGCAGGATCCCAGCCGGACCTCCTCAAGGGTGGTGGCGTAGCCCTGCTCGCGGATCTGGGCGAGTTCGGCCGCCAGCTTCTGCGGGTCAACGTGGGTGTGCGCGGTGTGCCGCTCGAGCTGCCGGTTCAGGTAGGCGTCGCGGACCCAGTCCTCCTCGAAGGCCAGGATGACTTTGCCGACGGCGGTCGCGTGCATGGGCAGGCGGCCGCCGACGCGGGAGGCCCGGGGCACCCGCTTGGAGCCGTAGACGCGGTCGATGTAGAGCACCTCGTGGCCGGCCCGGACCGCCAGGTGCGCGGTTTCGCCGGTGAGCGAGAAGAGGTCCTGGACGTACGGCCGGGCCGCGTCGCGGAGCTGGCGGCCGGTGTTCTGGGCGAGCTCCCAGAGGCGGATGCCGAGCTGGTAGCGGCCGTTGGGCTCCCGAGAGAGGAGGCCCCAGTCCGTGAGCTCGTTGACCAGCCGGTGCGCCGTACTCAGCGGGAGCCCTGATTTTTCGGCGATGCCCGTCAGACTGAGGGCTCCCCGGGATTTTTCGAAGGCCTCCAGGATGGCGAGGACCTTCGAGGTCACCGTCCTGCCGGGTTCGCGGCTGCCGCCGGCCATCGTGACCTCCTCGTCGGGGATGAGCGTGGATCCGAGTCTAGAACGGAGTGACGGAGCCTGCATGACGGGGAGTCCGTTAAGCGCTCCGCGCCGCCCGGCTAGCATGCATCGATGAATATCAATATACTGGTGAATGTGACGCACTCGTTCGTAAGCCACATGCCCCCTGGGACGACCGCCCGCATGAGGCCGGCACAGGGTTTCGGCACTGGATCGAACCATCGCAACAGCCAAGGAGAACCGCATGCCTGCCATCCGAATCTATGAATCCGCTCTCTGCTGCGACACCGGCGTCTGCGGCCCCGACGTCGACCAGTCGCTGGTCGACGTGACGGCAAACGTGCGCCACCTTCAAGGGCTGGGCGCCGACATCGCGCGGCACAATCTGGCCAGCGACCCGACGGCCTTCGCTACGGATGAGACGGTCCGCGGCTACATGCACACCGTCGGCTCGAAGGGCCTGCCGCTCACTGTCGTTGACGGCGTCACCGTCGCCACGGGCGCCTACCCGAGCAGGGCGCAGTTGCTGACGTTCGCCGGACTCGGCGAAGCGGCAGAACAGCCGACCCCGCGCCCGGAGCTGGGCCTGACCGAAAAGAAGTCCGGCGGCTGCTGCGGCGGCTCGACGAGCTGCTGCTAGGTTCCGGCGTGAAGTTCCTTGAGGACCCGCCCCGGTTTATGTTTTTCACGGGAAAGGGCGGCGTCGGCAAGACCTCGGTGGCCTGCGCGACCGCCCTGACCCTGGCAAGAGCGGGAAGGCACGTGCTTCTGGTCAGCACCGACCCTGCGTCGAACGTTGGACAGGTCTTTGGTGTGGCCATCGGAAATACCGTCACGCCCATCCAGGATGTGCCGGGCCTCTCCGCACTGGAAATCGACCCGGAGCAGGCCGCCGAAGCCTACCGTGAGCGGATCATTGCACCCGTGCGCGGCCTCCTGCCGGAGACCGAGCTGGCCAGCATTGCTGAAGGTCTGTCGGGCTCGTGCACCACGGAGATCGCCTCGTTCGACGAGTTCACCAACCTGCTCGCCGACGACCTGGCCTACGCGGAGTATGACCACATCGTCTTCGACACCGCCCCGACGGGCCACACGATCCGGCTGCTGCAACTGCCTGGTTCATGGACCGACTTTCTCGAGACGGGAAAGGGAGATCCCTCCTGCCTGGGCCCCCTCTCAGGGCTCGAGAAGCACAAGCAGGTGTATGCCAAGGCCGTGCAGGCTCTCACCGACCCGGCCCGGACGCGCCTTGTCCTGGTCAGCCGCGCGCAGGCATCATCCCTGACGGAGATCGAACGAACGTTTCTGGAACTGGGCGAAATCGGCATCGGCGGGGGTTACGTGGTCATCAACGGCGTCCTGCCGCCCGCCGCCGGCGAGGAGGATCTGGCGCAGGCCCTGCGCGCCCGGGAAGCTGCCGCCGTCGCCGCCATGCCCGAGCCGGTCGCCGCCCTTCCGCGCGACGTTCTGGATCTGAGGCCGGGCAACATGGTCGGCATTCCGGCCCTTGAGACCTTGTTCGCAGCCGCCGGGGCCGGCATGCCGCCCGGCGCGGCGGCGGATGCCGGGGTCGAAGATGCCCCGCTGGCTGCCCTGGTGAACGAAGTGGAGCTCGACGGCCACGGTCTCGTGATGTGCATGGGGAAGGGCGGGGTCGGGAAGACCACTGTCGCTGCCGCCATCGCCGTCGCCCTCGCAAAACGGGGACACACGGTCCACCTGACCACGACAGATCCGGCTGCCCATCTGACCGAAACGCTGCAGGGATCCACCCCGGGCCTGAAAGTCTCCCGCATTGATCCGGATGCGGCCATCCAGGAATATCGAAGCCACATGATGGAGACCAAGGGCCGGAGCCTGGACGACGAAGGCCGCGCGGCGCTGGCCGAGGACCTCATGTCCCCGTGCACGGACGAGGTGGCCGTGTTCCGGCAGTTCTCCAGGGTGGTCCAGGAATCCCGCCGCCACTTCGTGGTGATCGACACGGCGCCGACCGGCCACACACTTCTGCTCCTGGACGCCACAGGGTCGTACCACCGTGAGATTTCCCGCCAGGTCGGCGACACGATGGGGTTCGTGACACCGCTCATGCGGCTTCAGGATCCGGCACAGACGAAGGTTGTCCTCGTCACGCTGGCTGAGACGACACCTGTGCTCGAAGCCGAAGTCCTGCAGGATGATCTGGAAAGGGCGGGAATTCATCCCTGGGCCTGGGTCATCAACAACTCGATCGCGGCCGCACACCCGCAGTCGCCGTTCCTGCGGGCCCGCGCCGCGAGCGAGATCGAACAGATCTCAAAGGTGTACACGTTGACAGACAGGGTCGCTCTCATTCCCATGCTGCCCGAAGAGCCTGTGGGTGAATACAGATTGTCGGCGCTGACTGCTCTCAGCACCCAACCTGCCTGACCCGCCTCAACGGCCCCGCCGCACAGTGTGCGGCGGGGCCGTTGCCTTCCCGGCTAGCCGCCCAGGCGCTCGGCCAGCAGGGATTCGATGTCCTGGGCGGTGGCGTCCAGCCTGGCAATCGTGTCGCGCTGGATCGCCCGCAGGTACTCAGCGTCCGACTCGCCGTCCTGCACCCAATCATCATCGCCTGGCGCGTCCATCGCCTGGCGTGTGTTGGCGGTTGCCGCCTTGATGTTCTCCAGCATGGCACGCAGCCGGTCCTCGGTGGTGGGAGTCCTGGCATTCATGGTGTCCTCCTGGGTCGCGGCCGCAATGTCAGCTCTTGGGGACTACCTTTGCCCCCGTCGTGCCCCTAGCGCAAGAACTAAAGGGCCTGTGTGCGCCGTTCGATCAGGACCGTGTCCCGCCATTGGCCGGCGGCAGGGCCGCGGGCCATCCGGGCAATCTTTTCCCGTCGCCCCACTATCCTGAAACCATGCGCGAGGTGCAGCTTCAAGCTCGGTTCGTTCTCGGGAAAGATGCTCGCCTGGATGGTCCAGATGCCGCGCTCTTCCGTCGAGGCGATCAGGGACCGGAGGAGGACGGACCCTATCCGTCGGCCGCGGGCGGCCTCGGAAACGTAAATGGAGTGTTCCACGACGCCGGAGTACACGGGACGGGCGGAAACGGCGGAGACCGCCGCCCAGCCGAGGACGCTGCCCTCGACCGCCTGCGCCACGAGGCGGTGGTCGGTGAGCCTCGAATCATCGAAACTGGGCCAGTCCGGCGCCGCGGCCTCGAACGTTGCCTGCCCGGTCGCGATTCCCTCGCCGTAGATCCGTCGGACCTCGGGCCAGTCTGATTCCTGCATCGGACGGACCGTGAGGTCGGGCTCCGAATGGCGACTCACAGGGAGGCCAGGAGGCCGGCCGTCTGCTCAATGGCGCCCGGAACGAGGGAGTAGTAGGCCCAGGTGCCGCGCTTCTCGCGGTGCAGCAGGCCGGCGTCGACCAGGATCTTGAGGTGATGGGACACGGTGGGCTGCCCCAGGTCCAGTGGCTCGGTGAGATCGCAGACGCAGGCTTCGCCAGCTCCGGCACCCTTGACGATGGAGAGCAGCCGCAGCCGGTTCGGATCGGCCAGCGCCTTGAAGACCAGGGCTTTCTGCTTCGCCTCCTCAGCACCTAAGGCAGGCACTCCTGCCGGGGCGCAGCAGGATTCGTCCGTGGCCGGCTCGAGTAGAGGCAGGGAGTTCATGTACCCATTATGCCCTGATATTGACAATCATCAATGTTAGGTGGAGGGGCAGACGGGTCGGCCCGCCAGGGGCGGCGACGGCTAGGATCTGGCCGTTTCGGAACTGCGCGGGAGAACGGCGTCGTCCGCGGTGCGTGCCGCGGAGGGGAACAGGATCAGGAGGAGGCCAAGGCCGACTGCCGTGCCGACCAGCTGCGCCACGACGAAGCCGGGAACGGAGGCCGGTGCGATGCCGGCGAAGGTGTCGCTGAAGATGCGGCCGACAGTCACCGCCGGGTTCGCGAACGACGTCGAGGACGTGAACCAGTACGCGGCCCCAATATAGGCGCCCACCGCCGGCGCGGCGAGCACGCCGCGCGAGGTGGCCGCGAGGGCGAAGATCAGCAGGATCAGACCCGCGGTAGCGATAACCTCGCCCAGCAGATGCCCTGGGGTTACGCGCTCCTTGGCAGAGATGGACGTGCCCACCTCGAACATGGCGTTCGCGACCGCGCTGCCAACGACCGCGCCCACGGTCTGGGCAACCACATAGGTACCAAGCTCGGGAAGGGTCAGCCCGGCGCCGCTGCGTCGACCCAGGATCCAGTCGGCGAGGGAGACCACAGGATTGAAATGCGCGCCGCTCACGGGTCCGAGCACCAGAATCAGCACCGTCAGGCCCAGCACCGTGGCCGTGCTGTTCTGGAGCAACTGCAGGCCAACGTCCCCGGGGGAGAGTTGCTGCGCGGCGATTCCGGAACCGACGACGATCATCACGAGCAAGCTGGTGCCGAGCAGTTCAGCGACGGCACGACGCCACAGCGGCGGTTGATGGGAAGTCATGGCAACAGCTTGACCCAAAGAATTAACTCAGTCAAAATTGAATCAATGACTATTGAGGCAATGAAGGATCTTCGGGCGAGGGCAGCCAAACATGCGGCCCTCGCCGATCCCGCGCGGCTGCGCATCGTTGACCTGCTGACCCTGGGTGACTTCTCCCCCACGGAACTGCAGGCAGAGCTGGGGATGCCGTCGAATCTGCTGTCCCACCACCTGCGCGCCCTGGAAGATGCCGGACTGGCAACCCGCCACCGCTCCGAGGCCGACAGGCGCCGCAGCTACATCCGGCTTGCCGCCGGCGCCCTGGAGGGCCTGGTGCCCGGCGCGGAACACGGGGCCCGACGCGTTCTGTTCGTCTGCACGAAAAACAGTGCACGGTCCCAGCTGGCCGCCGCACTTTGGCAGCAGGTCAGCGAAATCCCGTCAACGTCGGCAGGAACGCATCCCGCGGAGCGCGTCGCCCAAGGTGCCATCGAAGTCGCCCGGCGTCACGGCGTGGACCTCGCAGGCCTTCCTCCGCGCAACCTGGAGCAGGTGGCGGGGGACGGAGACTTCGTCGTGACCGTCTGCGACAGCGCCCATGAGGAGTTGGCCGGACTGGGCGGCGTGCACTGGTCAGTGCCGGATCCGCTGCGTCTGGGCACCGAGGAAGCCTTCGAAAACGCCTTCAATGACATCGCCCACCGGATCAATGACCTCGCGCCGCGCGTGCTCGCCACCTAGTCCCCCGACCATGACCGCCCGCCCCTTCCCGCTGCGGGCAAGGGGCATGTCCCGCCGGTTCATCCAACGCCGGCCGGGATGCCCGGCGGGGGCGGTGAAGTCGACTTTGCAAATATTGACAATCATCAATCTAGGGTCCGATACTTTCTGCATCGATCATCATCAATGTTCCGCTGAGCGCTGCACGTGTCGGGCACAGGACCTCAACCGGACCGCGACGCACCCGTCACCCAACTGATTCCAGGAGAAACCCCGTGAGCACCGAAACCGCCAAGAAGCCCTCCGTCCTGTTCGTCTGCGTCCACAACGCCGGCCGCTCCCAAATGGCCGCAGCGTTCCTCACCACCCTCGGCCAGGGCCGGATTGAGGTCCGCTCCGCCGGTTCCGCCCCGGCGGACAAGGTCAACCCCGCAGCCGTCGAGGCCATGGCGGAACTTGGCATCGATATGTCCGCCGAAATCCCGAAGGTCCTCACCACCGAGGCCGTGAAGGAATCCGACGTCGTGATCACCATGGGCTGCGGGGACACCTGCCCGATCTTCCCCGGCAAGCGCTACGAGGACTGGGAACTCGAAGACCCGGCCGGCCAGGGCGTCGCCGCCGTCCGGCCGATCCGCGACGAGATCAAGGGGCGCATCGAGGACCTCATCGCCTCCCTCGCCCCCGCCAAGTAAACGGCCCCCAAGGAGGACCGCCATGAGCGCCGACGTCGTCACCGCCGACATCGTTAATACAGAACAGCTGATCATCATCGGATCCGGCCCCGCCGGCTACACCGCTGCCATCTACGCCGCCCGCGCCGGCCTCAAGCCGCTGGTCATCGCCGGAGCCGTCACCGCCGGCGGTGCCCTCATGAACACCACCGAGGTGGAGAACTTCCCCGGCTTCCCGGCCGGCATCCAGGGTCCGGAGCTCATGGACGGGCTCCAGCAGCAGGCCGAGAAATTCGGCGCGCAGGTCGTGTTCGACGACGTCACCGAGGTGCGGCTCACCGGTCACCTCAAGCGCGTGGTCACCGCTGCGGGGCAGGCCCATGAAGCGCCCGCGGTCATCCTCGCCACCGGGTCCGCCTACAAGGAGCTCGGCCTGCCGGAGGAGAAGAAGTTCAGCGGCCACGGCGTCTCCTGGTGCGCTACGTGTGACGGCTTCTTCTTCCGTGACCAGGACATCATCGTGGTCGGCGGCGGCGACTCGGCGATGGAGGAAGCGACGTTCCTGACCCGCTTCGGCAAGACCGTGACCGTCGTCGTGCGCAAAAACGAGCTGCGGGCCTCCAGGATCATGGCCCAGCGCGCCAAGGACAACCCCAAAATCCGCTTCGCCTGGAACTCCGCCGTCACCGGGATCCACGGCAACGGAAAGGTCACCGGCGTCACCCTGACCGATACCGTCACCGGGAAGACACGCGAGCAGGCGGCCACGGGGATTTTCGTCGCGATCGGCCACGTGCCCCGCACCGAACTGCTGGCCGGCCAGGTGGACCTCGATGCCGAGGGCTACATCAAGGTCGACTCCCCCACCACAGTCACCAGCCTGACCGGCGTCTTCGCCTGCGGGGACGCCGTCGACCACCGCTACCGCCAGGCCATCACCGCCGCCGGCACCGGTTGCGCCGCCGCCCTCGACGCCGAACGCTATCTCGCCGCGCTCGAGGACGCGGACAGCATCGCCACCGCTCTGGTGGAGGACCCCACCCACTCTTGAACTGCACCACGCAGCACCCCGCCTCCCGGCCTGCCCAACTAGCTCGCAGCAGGGGCCGTTTTGAGCCCTCAAAACGGCCTTAAGTGAGAGCTAGTTGGGTGCCGGACCGCAACCCCACCGGATGAAACAGAGGACACCATGGTTGTAACCACTACGCTTCCCGTAGCTGTCATCGGAGCCGGGCCTATCGGCCTCGCCGCGGCAGCACACCTGCTCGAGCGCGGCCTGCAGCCGCTCATCCTCGAGGCCGGCCCGACGGCGGGCGCCGCCATCGAGCAGTGGCGCCACATCCGGTTCTTCTCCCCCTGGCGGTACAACACCGACGCCGCCGCCGTCCGCCTGCTCGCCCGTACCGGCTGGGAAGCACCTGAGCCGACGGCGCTGCCCATCGGCGGGGACCTCATCGACCAGTACCTCACCCCGCTCGCCGCGCTCCCGGCGATCGCGTCCCGACTGCACACCGGCGCCCGCGTCGTGGCAGTGACCCGGCAGGGCATGGACAAGACCCACAGCCGGAACCGCGACACCGCCCCCTTCGTGGTCCGGGTCGAACACGCCGACGGCGAAGTCCGCGACTACCAGGCCGCAGCTGTCATGGACGCCTCCGGCACGTGGTCCACCCGGAACCCGCTCGGAACCTCGGGCCTGCCCGCCGTGGGAGAAGCTGCCGCGGCCAACCACATCTCCTCGCCCCTGCCGGACGTCCTGGGATGCGACCGTGAGACGTTCGCCCGGCGCCGGGCCGTCGTCGTCGGAGCTGGGCACTCGGCAGCCAACACCCTCCTCAACCTCGCCGAGCTCGCAGCCCAGGTGCCCGGGACGAAAATCGTCTGGGCGATCCGCGGGGCCTCCGCGGCCAAGGTTTACGGCGGTGGCGACGCCGATGGGCTGGCCGCCCGCGGCCAGCTCGGCAGCCGGCTCCGCAGCCTCGTCGAGTCCGGTGCCGTGGAACTTCACACCGGCTTCGGGGTCGCCTCCCTTGCAGCGTCCGACGGCGCCGTCACCGTGACCTCCACGAACGGCCGCACCCTGGAGGCCGACGTCGTCGTTCCGGCCACCGGCTTCCGCCCCGACCTGGGCATCCTCCGGGAACTCCGGCTGGAACTGGACCCGGGCGTCGAGGCCCCGCGTGACCTCGGCCCGCTGATCGACCGCGAATTCCACTCGTGCGGCACCGTGGAACCGCACGGAGCCAAGATGCTCGCCCACCCCGAGCAGGACTTCTACATCGTCGGCATGAAGTCTTACGGCCGCGCCCCGACCTTCCTGCTCGCCACCGGCTACGAGCAGGTCCGCTCCGTCGCCGCGGCCTTGGCCGGGGACCGGGAAGCGGCCGACGCCGTCCAGCTCGAACTCCCCGAGACCGGCGTCTGCTCCTCGGACATCGGCACCAGCTGCGACGTCCCGGCGGCCACTGCGGGGTTTGTGGCTGAAACCTCCGGCGGATGCTGCGAAGCCCCTGAGCCGGTGCTCGTCGGGTTCCCCACCGGGCTGGCCCACGGCCGCTCCGGCGAGAACTGACCTCGTTCAGCTGCCTTCGTCAACTGACCGAATTGGAGTGCTGACATGACCGACCACCCTGAACACGGCCTGGGTTTGCAGGACAACACCGAGGTCCTGCAACGGATCAGTGCGCGGCCGGCAGGCCCGGCGGCCCTGCCCGTCGCGGCCGTTCGGATCATCCGTGATGAGATCCATGACCGGGTCAAGGCACTGACAGCGTCACTGCTCAACAACCCCGGCTCAGACAAGGAAGAATTAGACGCATGACCGAGACCACGAAAATGCCCAGCGTCCTGTTCGTCTGCAGCAAGAACGGCGGCAAGTCCCAGCTCGCCGCCGGGCTCATGAAGCAGCTCGCCGGCGACGGAATCACCGTCCACTCCGCAGGCACCAAACCGGGCACGTCACTGAATGCCCAGGCCGTGGAGTCCCTGACCGAACTCGGGATCGACATCCGCGGCGAACACCCCAAACCGGTGACCGACGAGGTCCTGGACGCTGTGGACGCCGTGATCGTCCTGGGCACCGAAGCCAGACTGGAACCCCGTGACGGTACCCGCTTCGAGGTCTGGGAAACGGACGAACCCTCTGAGCGCGGCATCGAAGGCATGGACCGCATGCGCCTGGTCCGGGACGACATCAAGGCCCGGGTCCGGAAGCTGCATGCGGAGCTCGCCGAAAGTTAGGCCATGGCCGCCCCGGCGCTATCCCGGCCACTGATCGCGGACGCTGCACCGCGCGGCGGCTCCGCCTCACGACGCACCGCGGGGGCTGATTCTCATGTCGGATGAGGCTTGGCCGGACGGTCCGATCGTGCTCGGCGTCCAGTGGATTTTTCCGGAGCATCTGGTCCGCACGGCGGCCGAACTCGCGAGAGCCCTGGGCCAGCACCTAGTCTGTGCCTTTGTGGATCCCTCCAGCTTCCTGACGGAATGGGAGCCGGACGGCATCCGCACAGCGTATTCGCTCGACCCGGTGGTGAAAGAAGAGACCGATTTTCCGTCCGGGCAGCTGCTGCGGGACCTTGAAGCGGTCCTCGGGCCTCCCGGGGAGTCTTGGTCTTTCCGCGTCCTCAACGGAGACGTCGCCAAGGCCCTTGCTCGTCTGGCGGACAATGTCGGCGCGTCATTGCTGATCGTGGGCGGCGAGAGACCGGGAGCCCTGGCGTGGATGGACAGGTTCTTGGAAGGATCGGTTGCCGCGGCCCTGGTCAGCCGCCGGGAGTGGCCGGTCCTCGTTGTTCCGGACACCACGGCGTAGCCCCGCCGGCGTCCGTTCCGCAGCGTGAAACGGGGGTCACCGAATGATGCGACCGTCGTGGATGACAGTCCTCGGCCTGTTCTGGTCCCAGAGAACTGCTGGGTCCGCAAAGGGGTCGCCGTCCAGAATCACGGCATCGCCTGCCATCCCGGAGCTGATGCCTCCGATGCCTGGGTCCTGAAGGAGCTCTGCGTTTACTGAGGTCAGTGATCTCAGCGTCTCCAGGACACCTGCCGCCTCGATCTGAAGCCGAATGCCGACCAGCTGATCGTCCTCGAGATCCCCCATCAGATCGGACCCGAAGCCCACTTTGACTCCGGCCTGCAGGGCCAGTTCCACAGCGACCTTGCCGGCCTCAAGCACCTCGGCGTTCTTGGCCTGGGAAACCGGGTTCAGTCCCAGACCTGCTCCCCTTCTGCTCATGGCGTCGTAGGCGGCAAGCGTCGGCACGAGGAAGCTTCCGTGTTCGGCCATCAGCTGCGCGGTGTCCCGGTCCAGGAGGTTCCCGTGTTCTATGGAACGAACCCCGTTTTCCACGGAATGCCTGATTGCCTCGGGCGAATACGCATGGGCCGCCACGTAACTCTTGCGCCGGGCGGCCTCGTCCACCACCGCCCGGACTTCTTCCGCTGAGTACTGCGGCAGCCGAATGGGATCCGTCAGGGAGACGACCCCTCCGGAGGCCATGATCTTGATGGCGTGGCTTCCCGTGCGGAACCGTTCACGGACTGCCTCGCGCAGATTGTCCACTCCGTCCACTACGGCACACATATGACCGTGATCGAAGCAGACGTCCACATCCGCGGACCGAGGATCGCCATGGCCGCCGGTCTGGCTGAGGGCCGGGCCCGTGTAGTAGTAGTTTGGAGCCCTGACCAGGCCGCTGTGAATGGCGCGGGCCAGCCCGCTGTCCCCGCCGGCCACGTCGCGGACGGTGGTGAATCCCCGCCGCACTGCGGCGCCCAACCGGCGCGCCCCCACCAGGGCTGCGTAGCTCAGGAGCGAACGCTCAACCTCAAGGCCGCCCAGCCCCACGGCGTACGCGTGAAAATGTGCATCGATGAGACCGGGCACCACTACCCTGCCGCCGGCGTCGATCACCTCACCTTCGGGGATGACGTCGCCGATCTCCTGAATAAGCCCGTCACGGAACACGATGGATCCTCGCGTCAGCTCGGGCGAACGTCCGTCAAAGATCCGGGCGTTTTGGATGGTCAGGGAGGGTGCGCTGGTCATGGTGACAACTCCTCGGGAGGGACGTTGGTGGTTGCGGCAACTCGTCGGATCGGTGCCCTAGGTGCCGGCCGGCTCCGTGGAACCGCGCACGATCAGTGAACTTTGGAGGATCAGCTGGGGCTCTTCCAGGCCCTTGCCCTCCATGAGCCGGCGGAGCTGTTCACCGGCCTTCGCCCCCAGGGCATCGCCGGGCAGGTGGACGCTGGTCAGGCCCGGGCTGGACGTGGCCGAGTACGGCAGGTCGTCGAAGCCTGCCACGGCCAGTTCCTGCGGAATGCGGACACCGGCCACCCGGGCTTCTTGCAGCACCCCGTAGGCATGGGTGTCGGTGGCGCACACGACGGCGGTCACGCCGTCCCGCTGCCAGCCCGGCCACGCCGCGGCGAACGCCGAAGCGGCCGCGCCCACGTCAATGGTGGTGCCGATGACATGGTCCGGTGCGACGGTGATGCCCAGTGCGGCGGACTCGGCCAAGAACGCCGCCCGGCGGATCTCGAACGTCGCGGTGCCGGTCACGCTGTCCACGTACGCCGCCCGTTTGTGTCCGGAGTCCGCCAGGTGCCGGGCCAGCAGGCGCGCCCCATGTCCGACGTCGAGGTTCACCGAGGGGGCGAAGGACTCCAGGCCCGGGGCGTCCAGCAGGACCAGCGGTCCCGCAACGGACAGCTCGTCCAGGAACGTCGCGCTGGGCGCATCCACCAGCAGCCCGGCCGGCCGCAGGGCCAGGAGCCGGCGGACGTCGTCGACGCGCGGGAACTCCCCGGCGTCCGTGACGGAGAGCAACAGCTGGTAATCGGCGCCCAAGACACCGCGGACGCCGGCAATGACCTTCGCGAAGAACGGGTTGGAGATGTCCGGGGCCACGAGAATGACGATCGAACTGATGCCTTTGGCCAGGGAACTGCCGATGCTGTCCACCACATAGCCGAGTTCGGCAATGGCTTCCTGGACCCGCGAAATGTTGTCCTCCGACACCCTCCCCCGGGTCTTTCCGTTGGCCACGAGGGAGACCGTTGCGGTGGAGACCCCGGCCCGCGCGGCCACCATGGCCGCAGTGACGCGCGGGGTGCGCCCCCGAAGTTCTTGCACGTGATCGCCGGATTCCATACCTCGATCGTATCCGGGAGCGGCGGGATGTATGCGCCGCAATACATCAAGCGCTTGACGCCATGAACGTTAAGCGCTTGACGTCATGAACGTTAAGCGCTTGACGTACCTCGCGGCAGAGTGCCAAACTCTCACTGAACGCTTTAGTGCGCCGCCCCGGCGGACCCCCCAACGACGTGGAGATATACGTGGATCCCATCACCTTGAAACCGGAACGCCGGAAGATCATCCTGGACTGCGATCCGGGACATGACGACGCCGTGGCCATGCTGCTGGCTCACGGCAATCCGGACATTGAGCTCCTGGCCGTCACAACGGTTGTCGGCAACCAGACCCTCGAGCGGGTCACCCGCAACGCCCTCTCGGTCGGCACGATTGCCGGCATCACCGGTGTCCCCTTCGCCGCCGGCTGCGCTCGGCCGCTGGTCCGCAGCATCGAAACCGCCCCGGACATCCACGGCGAGAGCGGCATGGACGGCCCCGCCCAGCCCGCATCGAACATCGAACTGGACCCGCGCCACGCCGTCGACCTCATCATCGACACAGTCATGGCGCACGAGCCCGGCACCGTAACCCTGGTGCCCACGGCCGGACTGACCAACATCGCCATGGCGGCCCGCAAGGAACCGCGCATCGTGGAACGCGTGAAGGAAGTCGTCCTCATGGGCGGCGGCTACCACGTGGGCAACTGGAGTGCCGTGTCCGAATTCAACATCATCATCGACCCCGAGGCCGCACACATCGTGTTCAACGAGCCGTGGCCGGTGGTCATGGTGGGCCTGGACCTCACGCATCAGGCCCTGGCGACCCCCGAGGTCGTGGAAAAGATCGCTGCCGTGGGCACCCGGCCCGCGCAGTTCGTGCTGGAACTGATGGAGTTCTTCACCAAGACGTACAAGGACGCCCAGGGCTTTGACTACCCGCCCGTCCACGACCCCTGCGCGGTGGCCTACGTCATCGATCCCACGGTCATGACCACCCGCAAAGTGCCGGTGAACATCGAACTGCAGGGCCAGCTGACGCTCGGCATGACCGTGGCCGATTTCCGGGCCCCGGCGCCGGCGGACTGCCACACCTCCGTGGCAGTGGACCTCGACCACGGGAAATTCTGGAACCTCGTCACGGACGCCCTGGTGCGCATCGGCGACGTGGACCCGTCCGCCGCCGTCAGCGTCGACGCAGGAGCAGCCAACTCATGAGCACCCTGACCTACGAAGCCAAGACCACGCGCGGAAGCGTCACCGCCCTCACCGCCGCACTGCTGACGGCCTGCGTTGCCTTCCAGCTCAACGCCTCCATGCTCAGCCCCGCCCTGGTCACGATGGGCAACGAACTCCACACGGACCAGGCCGTGATCGGGCTGTCCCAGACCTGGTTCTTCACCGCGGCAGCACTGTTCTCCCTCTTCCTGCCGCGCCTGAGCGACATTGTGGGACGCAAGAAAATCCTGCTGGGCATGATGGTGATGATGGCCGTCGGCTCCCTGATCGCGGCCATGGCCCCGGACATCACGTGGCTCTTCGTCGGCCGCATCGTCCAGGGGGTCAGCGGCCCCACCGTGCCGCTGTGCCTGATCATGCTGCGCTCGGCCGTCAGCGACCCGCGCAAGTACGGCGCCCTGATGGGCCTCATCACCGCCGTCAACGGCGGGGTTGCCGGCGTGGACTCGTTTGTGGGCGGCTACTTCGCCGAACACTTCGGGTTCCGCAGCATCTTCTGGCTCATGGTCGCGCTAGCAGTCCTGGCCGCGGCTCTCGTCGCCGTCCTGGCTGGCGAAAGCAAGCCGGCAGTCGGCACCAAAATGGACTGGCCCGGCGTGTTCTTCATCGTGATCGCGGTCGGCGCCCTGCTGACCGCCCTCAACGAAGCCTCGAAACTGGTCAGCGCATTTTCTTCCGGCACACTGACCCTGGCCATCGCCCTGATCGCCGTGGCCGCGATCGCCTTCTGCGGTTTCTGGATGGTGGAAAAGCGCACCCCGCAGCCGATGGTGGAAACCGCGCACCTGCGCCGGCGCTCCACCTGGGCGCCGCTGCTGACCACCACCCTGACGATGACCGGCGTCTTCGCGGTCATCAACGGGATCGTTCCCGCCTACGTGCAGGCCACGGCCCCCGGCTTCGGCGTGGGTCCCACCGAGATGTCGCTGATCATCCTCACCCCCTATGCCCTGCTGGGCTGGATCGTCGGCCCGATCAGCGGCCGGCTTGCCCCGGTTCTTGGCTACACCAAGGTTCTGCGGATCGGCATGGCCGGCAGCATCGTGGCCCTGGCCATCATTGCCTTCTTCGGCCTCAGCAGCCTGCCCATGATGATTGCCGGCACAGCGTTGCTGGGCATCATGTACGCGGGGACGGTCAACATCATGCTCAACGGCCTGGGCGTTGTCCTCTCCCCCGAAGGCAACCCCGGTTTCCTCCCCGGTATGAACGCCGGCGCGTTCAACCTGGGTGCGGGCCTGAGCTTCCTGGCCCTGCCGGCGGCACTCGTGGCCTCCTCCGCGTTGGGCGACGCCCAGGCTTCCTACCTGACCGCGATCGTGGTGGGCCTTATCATCACCGTGGCGGCATTTGCTGCTTCACTGCTGATTCCCAAGCCCGTGGAAGCTGAGGCGAAGTGACCATCGCGACCCCTGCCCCGATCGTCGTCGTCGGCTCGCTGAACGCGGACCTGACCATCTACTGCGAGCGGCTCCCGCTTCCCGGCGAAACGGTGCACGGGAACGGTTTTGCGGTGAACCCCGGAGGCAAGAGCGCCAACCAGGCCGTCGCCGCGAGCAAGCTCGGCGGCCGGGTCGTCCTGATCGGCGCGGTCGGCGACGACGCCAACGGCACCATGCTCCTGGCCTCCACGGCCGGGGCGGGCGTGGATGTTTCCCGCGTCCGCCGCTCTCCCGAGGCCGCCACCGGCGTCGCCGTCATCTCCGTGGACGCGAGCGGTGAAAACAACATCATCATCTCGGCCGGGGCCAACGGCACGCTGGCGCCGGAGGATGTTGCCGGCTCGGCCGACGTGTTCGAGCGCGCGTCGGTGGTGTGCCTGTGCCTCGAGGTTGGCCTCGACACCGTTGAAGCGGCGGCCCGGTTGGGGCACGACGCCGGCGCAACAGTCCTGCTCAACCTCTCGCCTTACGCCGAGATCCCCGCGAGTCTCGCCAGCCTCTGCGACGTTCTGCTGGTGAATGCGCACGAGGCGTCGCTGTTCCTGGGCGGCGCCGCCGTGCCCGACTCCGGCGCGGACACAGCGGCGTGGGCGCCGGTCCGGAGCAGGTTTGCCGATCGAGGACTGCACCGCGTTGTGGTCACCTTGGGCGCTGACGGCTCCGTGGTCCTGGACTCGAGTACCGTCGCCGGGGGCCACGTCACCCGGATTGAACCCACCAGGGTCAACGCCACGGACACCACCGGCGCCGGCGACGCCTTCACGGGGGCCGTCGCGGCACGCCTGGCGGCCGGGGAATCGCTCCCGGCCGCTGCCGCCTTCGCCTCGGTTGCCGCCGCCCTGGCAGCAACCAGGAAAGGGACGCAAACGGCCTACCCGGAAGTGGCGGACGTCGAGGCAATGCTGGCGTAGCAGGCACCTCGCTGGCCGGGAGCGCCACCGGGCCGGGCGCCGCAGATCATGTCTGCGGCGCCCGGTCCTGGAAAGCACACAATCAGGGGTAGGCCGTTTGCCGGAGCAATAAGCGACTGCACAGCACACCCCTTTCACACTAGGGCGCTGTTGCACTTACCACGGAAAGGCCCACAATGGTTCGATCGGATAGGAGTATCTGCCGGGCGATGGCGGCCGCGACTTACTGGAGCGTCAGTGGCGAGCGTCTTGACCTTTCGGCCGGAAAGCAAGCGAACTTGTACCGACTAACGATGGGGCTCCTCGGCATGATCACTTTGCGCAAACACGTCCTCCCCTCGATCCTCGCGGTGATTCTGCTCTCGACGGCGGCCTGCACTTCCGAGACCGCGGCCGGCACCCCGTCCGGCAGCGCGAGCAGCAAGTCCGCCAAATCCGCCGGTGCTGCTCCCAGAGCTGCCGTGAAGCAGCTCGAGCCTGTGAGCACAGTGGACGCGCGCGCGGTGCTGGACGCCTTCAAGTCCCGCGACATGACCGTTCACCTGAAGGCCCTGCAGAGCATCGCCGATGCCAACGGCGACACTCGCGCGTCGGGCACCTCCGGGTATGAGGAATCGGCCCGGTACATCGAGGACCAGCTGCGGGCCGCCGGCTATTCACCGGTGCGGCAGACCTTCAGCTTCAAAGGGGAGGGCCGTGGCAAGCCGAAGGTGGAGTCGTTCAACATCCTGGCCGACACGCAGGGCAGCGCCGAGCGCACCGTGGTCGTGGGCGCGCATCTGGATTCCGTGAAGGATGGACCGGGCATTGACGATAACGGCAGCGGGGTGGCGGCAGTCCTTGAGACCGCCCGGTGGATGAAGGAAGCGGGGATCACGCCGGCCAACCGGGTCCGGTTTGCGTTCTGGGGCGGGGAGGAAGACGGCCTCTACGGGTCCCAGCACTACGTCGATTCGCTGAGCAAGGCCGAGATCGGCCAGACCGCCTCGTACCTGAATGTGGACATGGTGGCCTCGCCCAACGGCGTGCGGTCCGTGCACGACGGCGACGGGACGGATTACGGCCACGCCGGACCCGCCGGGTCCAAGGCGATCGAGGACATCCTCTTCCGCTACTTCAAGGAGAACTCGCTGCCCGCCGAGACCACGCCCTTTGACGGCGGTTCCGATTACGACGCCTTTCTGTCGGCCGGCATTCCGGGCGGCGGGCTCTTCACCGGTGACCAGAAGAAGAAGACCCAGGCCCAGGCCCAGACCTATGGCGGCGAGGCTGGCAAGCATCTGGATCCCTGCTACCACCAGGCCTGCGACACCATCGCCAACACCAACCCGGACCTGCTCAAGGAAATGTCCGGCGCCCTGGCTTACGCCGCGGTGGCCTACGCGATGGGCAAACCCCTCTAGACGGAATGGTCCCCGTCGCGGCCTTCTCGTGATGAGGGGCCGCGCCGGAGACCTGAGCCGTCTGCTTGTGATGCTGCCCTAGATTTCAGCCCCGACTCCCGCCGGGGTTCCTTCATTCCGGCGGACTGTCGCCGGAATGAACCGTGCGCCGGTATCCGGGAAGCCGGGCACGTCAATGCGGGCGTGGCTCTGGATTTCCCGCACGGAATCGCGGGTGTGTTGCGCGATCTTCTCCATGGTGGTGACCCACATGCCGTCCATGGACTTGACCCGCTCCATCAGCTGTTCCAGGGCCACGGCCTTGGACGGCCGGCCGGAGATGAAGGGGTGGTTGGTCAGGACGAAGCAGCTACCCGCAGCATGGTGCGCCTCGGCCTCCAGCGTCCACATTTCGAGGACTTTGGCCGGGCTTTCGATGACACCGCTCCCCGTGACGCCCGGGTAGAAGGCGTACTGCTCCCAGTCATCCAGGGCCCAGTCGACGGGGATCTCCACGAGGTCGCGGGGATCTCCCTCGGCAACGCTGAAGCGGTAGGGGGCGTCGCCGTCGAGCAGGCTTGAGTCGTACAGGAACCCGCGGTCGGCAAGCAGCGTTGCGGAGTGCCAGTTGAGCTCCCACCACGGGGCACGGTAGCCCGTCGGCCGGACGCCTGCGGCCTTGGCCAGGGCTTCCAGGCCCCGGTCCAGGAACCGTGCTTCCGTGGCGGCGTCGATGCCCTGCATTGGTTCGTGCAGGTATCCGTGGTGGGCAATCTCGTGGCCTCCGTCCGCGATCCGGCGGACCACGTCGGGGTAGCATTCGGCGGTGAATCCGGGGACAAAGAACGTCGCCTGGATGTCCTGCCGCTCGAGGATCTGCAGGATCCGCGGGACGGCGACCTTGGGCCCGTAGGACTGGTGCGTCATGAGGGACATACGCCGGGTGCTCTGCGGGTCATGGGCGATCGTGCAGGATTCGGCATCGACATCAAAGGTGAAGGATGCTGCGGCACGGTGGCCGTCGGGCCAGGTGACGGGATGGGCGGTGTCAGCGAAGGCGGGGAAGTTCATGGGGTCGGTCTCCTGCTAAAGGACGGCGCGGGTGGTGGACGGGACCGGAAGGTCGGCCGCGTGGGGCGTGGAAGCCTCGACGGTTTGTGCGCTGAGGGCGGGAACATCGAGGAACTTGCGGTGGAACCGCGGGCCCAGGATGGCGTAGGAGGCGGCGCTGGCCAGTCCCCCGGCGAGCCAGGACAGGTCCCATCCGCCCAGGGCGACGGCGATGGGTCCCTGCATTGCCGGCACGAGCCCGTACATGAATAGCCACGTGGCGTAGATGCCGATGAGCAGGGATGCGATGCCGGCCGGATTCACGCCCGGCAGGCGCTTGGTGCCGATGGCGTCGAACAGCCGGTCCGGGTTGCCGGGCCAGCGCTTCTCGATCCAGAAGTAGTGGACCAGCATGACTCCGCCCCAGGCTGCCACCCAGGCGACCAGCCCGATCAGCCAGGCATCCAGTACGGAGGCGAAGTCTTCCTGGAAGATGAAGAAGATCACGGCTGCGAGGGAGAAGACGCCGACGAAGAGGTTCAACTTGCGCCTGCTGATGGAGATGTCCAGTGCCTGTGTGGCTACGGAGAAGGTGTAGATGTTCAGGATATTGGTCGCGATGGGGCCGTGCAGCACCATGAGCAGCACGGGCAGGGCCAGCGCGCCGAAGTTCAGCACGATGAGTTTTCCGGGATCGATTTCGCCGGTATTGGTGGCCAGGCTGGCCCCCAGGATGCCCAGCCAGACGACGGGGATGAACTGGCCCAGTACCGAGGCGAGGTAGACCTTGCGCTTGGGCACCGAGGTGCTGACGAAGCGGGAGTAGTCTGCGGCGTAGGTGAACCAGGTGATGCCCCAGCCGATGCCGATGGCCGTCATGACGGCGCTCATCGCGGCGATGCGTTCGGAGCCTTCCAGGATGTGGCCTGCCGGGCCGGCGTAGGTCCAGTTGATCTTCATGCCGAACCAGGCCACGGCCGACATCACGGTCAGGATGATGATAGTCGGGGGGACGGTCCACTTTTCGAACGCCGCGATGGCCTTGTAGCCGAACCAGGCAATGGCCACCTGGGCCGCCATGATGAAGGTGGCGATGCCGACCTTCCACGCATAGTTGTGGGCCTCCGGGTCAACCCAGCCCAGGGTTCCGAACAGCGCCATGACCAGATCCAGGATGATCCAGGTGTTGACCGCACACCAGCCGATCACCAGAAGGGCCTGGATGGCGGCCGGCAGGTAGTTGCCACGCCGGCCGAAGACGGCCCGTGCCAGCACCATGCCGGTGGCTCCCGTCTTTTGGCCTAGGAGGACAAAGCACCCGAAGAGCAGCATGCCGATCAGATTTCCAAGGACAAGAACGGTGACCGTGTCCGCAAACCCCAGGCCGAGCTGGATGCCGAGCGCACCGAGCACCCAGTTGATCGGGGCGAGGTTGGCCCCGGCCCAGATCCAGAACTGGCCGGAGACCTTGCGGGTCCGCTCTGATTCGGGGATGGGCTGAAGCCACGCTTCGTGGTCTACGCTGGCCGCTGGTGCGGTGCTGGCCGAAACCTTGGGGGATTTTTCACGCATTGGAGCCTCCGTGAGCGATTGGGATGCTTCAAGATTATGTGGCCCATGCCACATCAGCCTATATATGATGTGTCTAATTAATACTTGCTTTACACGACGGAGTGTCATGTCAATACGTCTTCAAGATGTCCTGAACCACCCGACGCTGGCAGCCGCTGATCCCATCGTTAGGGCGGCCGCGGGCCGGGCCGCCCGGACCCAGCTAAGGTGGGTGCACTCCAGCGAGATTTTGGACATCGCTCCCCTGCTCGACGGCGGCGAGCTTCTGCTGACGGGAGGGGAAGCCCTCGCACTGGCCTCCGAGGACCGGCGGGTCACTTACATCCACCAGCTTGCAGAACGGGGCGTGGCGGCCTTAGCCATCGAAACCGGTGTCGCCCTTCCTTCACTGCCGTCCCTGATGGTGTCGGCCGCTGAGGCAGCCGGGCTGCCGCTGATCGAGCTCCGCAAGGTGGTGCCGTTTGTCAGTGTCATGCAGGCCATCAACTCGTCACTGGTCAGCGAATCGGTGTCCCAGTTGCGGCAGGCAGACGAAGCCAGCCACGCGATGGCCGTCGAGCTGGCACACGGCGGCGGCCTGGACCGGATTCTGGCCGTGCTCGCCGGGATCGCGCACGCAGAGGTGACCCTCGCTTCCCTTACAGGTGTGACCCTGGCCAGTGCAGCGCCCGAGAACACCATTGTCGGCGACACTGCCGGCAGCTCTATCTCCGCGCCGCAAGAATATGCTCGTCTGATTCGGATCGATGTGCCGGTGCGCGGAATCCTTGCGGCGCAGCTGGTGTTACGGGTCCCGGCGGACGAGGATGAGAACCTCGCGCGGACTGCCGGAAAACGATCCGTGGACATCCTGGCCCTGGCCATGCTGCAGCGGATGTCGCCCGGGCTGCGGGAGGTTGCGGGAGCTGCCTTGATCCGGGCGGTCGATTCCGGCAGCCAGCCGTGGAGGCTTCAACAACTGGCCTCAGCAGCAGGAATTCCGGCGTCCGAGCCGCTCGCGGCTGTGGTGGTCCGCTCGGATCTCTCGCAACAGTTGCGTTCGTCGGTGGAGCAGCTTCTGGCCCGGGCGGCACGGTTCCATGCGAGCTATGTCGACAACGCCGAGCTACTCGCAGTAGTCGGCCTGGCCGGGGATGCTCCGGAAGAGAGCCGGCAGAGGCTCCTGGCAGCCCTGCTGGAGCTTCCGGCCATGGATGGAATGCAGGCCGCCGTGGGACCACTGGCGACCGGTATCTCGGACGCACCCTGGTCGCTGTCCGAAGCCAAACTGACCCTGGAACTGGCCGCTCCGCGGGAGGAGCCCGGTCCCGGAGGTGGTGGCTGGCTCCATCCGGTGGTCGACGCGGAGGCATTTGCGGTGGAACGTCTCGCCGTTCAATCTCTGGATCCCGATCAGCGGCGGACCTTCGTGCGCCAGCAACTGGGCGCGCTCCTGGATCATGATGCGCAACGCCATTCGCGGCTTCTCGACACCCTGGCCGTGTGGATGGATTCCGGGTGCAATACGGCCCTCGCAGCCAGGGAGCTGCACGTGGAACGGCAGTCCATGCACCAGCGGCTGCGGCGGATCTTCGATCTATGCGGCGGCGACCCTCGCACGACCGGCCGGCTGGCGGCACTGCATCTGGCGGCCCGGCTGGCCAGGCTCAGTTGAGTGAAGTGCGGGTGTGCGGGCGTGTTAGTTGTTGCTCTGGGGCGCGCGTCCGCCCAGGCGTGTGGTGACCTTGTGGGCCGCGGCGGCGCATGCTTCCCCCAGGCTCTGCAGCCTTTCGCGTGAAACGCGGAACCGGGGGGCCGGGATCAGGACGGCTGCCACGATGTCACCGCGGTGGTCGTAGACGGGGGCCGCGACGCCCACTTCGTCGATCGATGATTCGCCGTAGTTGATGGCCCACCCGCGGCCCGTCACATCCTTGAGCTTGATCTGGTAGCCGTCCAGGCCGGCGTCGTCGAGTCCGGGATAGCTGATCGCTCCGCTGCGCAGCAGCGTCCGGACACGTTCGGACTGCTCGGCGGACAGGAAGACCTGAACGGAGGCGCTCATGGCGTCCGTGTACCGGGCACCCAGCGGGGTGGTGTGTTTGATCTGGTGGTGGCTGGCGATCTGTTCCACGCACATCGATTCGGCGCCGTTCCACACCATGAGGGCACTCGTTTCGCCGGTCTGTTCGGTGAGTTCGCGCAGGACCGGGTAGGCCACGCGCCGTTCTTCCAGCTCGGCCAGCAACGGTCCGGCGACGGCGATCAGTCCCAGCCCCAGCCGGAAGCGGCGGCTCTCCGGGTCCCGTTCCACCAGGTGTTCCTGCTCGAAGGTGGCCAGAATCCGGGAAACGGTGCTCTTGTGCAGGCCCACGCGGTTGGCGATCTCGGTGACGCCGAGCAATGGCTCGTCGGCGGTGAACGTTCGCAGCACGGCGATGGCGTTGACTATGACGGAGGTGCCCTTGGTGTCGCCGTTGCCGGTGGTCTCGGGAGATTCTGCTGGGGTCATGGTGTCTACCATCATTCCGTATGAGGGCCGAGAAGCGGCGCCACGTTGGATGTGGCGCCGCTTCTGCTGTCCGCCCTTTTCAGGGGGTGTGGTGCGGTTAGGCGCCCACGATGTTGTATTCGGGGCCGAAGGGGAACTTCGTGATGTTCTCGGCTCCGTCCTCGCCGACCACCAGGATGTCGTGCTCACGGTAGCCGCCGGCGCCGGGCTGGCCGTCCAGGACGGTGATCATGGGCTCCATGGAGACCACCATGCCGGGCTCCAGCACGGTGTCGATATCCTCGCGGAGTTCCAGTCCGGCTTCCCGGCCGTAGTAGTGGCTCAGGACGCCGAACGAGTGGCCGTAGCCGAACGTCCGGTTGGCCAGCAGCCCGTGGCCGACGTAGATCTCGTTCAGCTCGGCGGCGATGTCCTTGCAGACAGCTCCCGGCTTGATGAGCTCGAGGCCGCGCTTGTGGACTTCCACGTTAATGTTCCACAGCTCCAGGGAGCGGGCATCGGGTTCGCCGTAGAACAAGGTGCGCTCCAGTGCGGTGTAGTAGCCGGAGGTCATCGGGAAGCAGTTCAGGGACAAGATGTCGTGTTCCTGGATCTTCCGCGTGGTGGCCCAGTTGTGGGCGCCGTCGGTGTTGATGCCGGACTGGAACCATACCCAGGTGTCACGGATTTCCGAATCCGGGAAGGTCCGGGCGATTTCGTGGACCATGGCTTCGGTGCCGATCAGGGCGACCTCGTACTCCGTGATGCCGGCGGTGATGGCATTGCGGATGGCTTCGCCGCCCAGGTCCCCGATCCGGGCACCGTGCTTGATGACCTCGATCTCCTCGGCCGACTTAATCATCCGCTGGCGCATGGCCGCCTGTGCCACGTCCACCAGGGTGGCCCCGGCGAAGGCCGCCTGGATCTTGTTGCGGTTGTCCAGCGGGAGCGAATCGTCTTCGACGCCGAGCCGGCGGGGGCTGATGCCGCGGGCGCGGAGGGCTTCCTGAATGGCGAAGATGTAGTTATCCCGGCGCCAGTCCGTGTAGACCACGTTGTCGCCGTAGCTGCGGCGCCACGGCATGCCGGCGTCGATGTTGGCCGTGACGGTCACGGTGTCGTCCTTGGTGACCACCATGGCGTAGGAGCGGCCGAAGTACGTGAAGAGGAAGTCGGAGTAGTACTTGATGGAGTGGTAGCTGGTCAGGACGACGGCGTCCAAGTCCTTCTCTGCCATGATCCGGCGCAATCCGCCGAGCCGGCGCTCAAATTCAGCATTGGAGAAGGTCAGCTTTTCCTTCTGTCCGTTGTGCAGGACTTTCAGTCGCTCCAGTTCGGCGATGGACGAAGCGTTATCGGACGTGGTGATGCTCATTATGGTGGTGCCTTTCTGCAGTGCTGTTCTTTAGAGGGGAAATTTAGAGGCCGGCCGGGGCTACTCGTGTCGCAGCGGTTCCTTGCTGGTTTCACGGGAGAGCACGACGGCGATCAGGGAGACTGTCGCGGCGCCGGCCAGGTACCAGGCCGGAGCCAGGGCGTTGGCCGTCGCGGCGATCAGGAGGGTCGCCACGAAGGGTGCGGTGCCGCCGAAGAGGGCGTTGGAGAGATTGAAGCTGACGGCGAAGCCGCTGTAGCGGACGCGGGTGGGGAACATTTCCGCCAGGAAGCTCGGGAGTGTGCCGTCATTGAGTGTGAGCATGCCGCCCAGCAGGATCTGGACCAGGACGATCACCAGGAAGTTCCCCGTGCCCAGCAGGGCGAAGGCCGGCACGGTCAGCACCATGAAGCTCAGGGATGCTGAAATGAGGACCTTCTTCCGGCCGTAACGGTCCGAGAGCATTCCGGTCAGGAAGATGAACCCGATGTAGGTCACCAGCGCGATGGTGGTTGCCAGGAAGGATTCGGCTTTCCCGAGGCCCAGTTCCGAGGACAGGTACGTGGGCATGTAGCTGAGGATCACGTAGAAGCCGACGGCGTTGAGCAGCACGGCTCCGACCGCCTTGAGCAGCAGCCGCCAGTGCTTCCGGAACAGGCTGGAGACCGGTGCCTTGATGGCGTGGTCCTCTTCCGCCAGCTCGCGGAACACCGGGGTGTCTTCGAGCTTGGTGCGGATGTAGCGTCCGATCAGGCCCATCGGGGCTGCGAGCAGGAATGGCAGGCGCCACCCCCAGCTCTGCATGGCCTCGGCGCTGAGCAGGACGGTCAGCAGGCCCGCGAGCAGGGAGCCGAGCAGCAGGCCCGCGGCCGTGCTGGCCGGGACCACCGCGGCGTACAGGCCGCGCTTGTTGGCCGGGGCGTACTCCACCAGGAAGGCGGATGCGCCGGCGTATTCGCCGGAGGCGGAGAAGCCCTGGACGACGCGCACCACCAGGAGCAGGATCGGGGCCCAGATCCCGATGGAGTTGAACCCCGGGATGAGGGCGATGCAGAACGTCGCTCCGGACATGATCAGGATTGACAGGGATAGTGCGGTCTTGCGCCCGACCCGGTCGCCGATATGGCCCCAGACGAAGCCGCCGAGCGGCCGTACGAGGAACGAGATCGCGAACAGGGCGAACGTCAGCAAGAGCGCGGTCTGGGGATTGGATTCGGGGAAGAAGACCGCCGCGATGGTTGCGGCGAGGTAGCCGTAGACGGCGTAGTCAAACCATTCGACGAAGTTGCCGATGAAGCTGGCGGCGACCACCCGACGTCGGGTGTCCCGGCTGACTCGATCGCCGTCGCCGTTGACGGGTGAGGGCTGACCGCCCGGGGCGGTTCCGCCGCTCAACGTGTTGTGTCCGGAGGAAGTACTGCCATGCCCGTTATTCGACTCCGGGCTGGTCGCTCCCGCAAGAGTGGCGGGGGAGGAAGATTCGTTACTCATGTGTCCACCAAAGGGTTTTGGAGTTGCAATCAGTGCAACGCTGTTGCATCAGGTTAGGCGTGACCCATGACACAGTCAATGGGTTTTTGTTTCGATCGCGTGAATTAATTCAAGACAGATTTATTGGCTGCCCCCGCCGAGCATCCCGTCCGGCCGCGAATCATGGTTGCGCTCAATGAGACGTAGTTGCAGTGAAAGCGCAGGTTCACGTGCCAGCTTGGGAAAAGCTTGAGCCCGGCGGCGACGCCGTTCCCACCGGGGCGACTGGGTGGCAGACTTGGGAAACTATCGAGCGACTGGGGGGATCCGAGTCAGGAGATCGTCATGGGCATTCCGATACACGCACACACTTCGGGCCGCGGGGCGGCGACCAAGCCATGATGGCCGGATGGGCCTACCTCATGGCGGCAATCATGACAGTCGATTCGCTCCTGCTGGGATTGCTCCTGCTGAACGTGAAGTGGCCGAGGCGCTGGAAGAAAAACGGCTGAGGTCAGGAGACCTTAGCCGTTCTGTGTTGTCGCCGTCACCCGTCGTGGTCGACGGCAGCCAGGCGCGCTCCTAGAGCACCTTCCGGATGGTCTCTTCGAAACTCGTGACGTGATGCAGGGCGAGTTCGGCCGCCTTGTCCGCTTCCCCGGCCGCCACCGCCTTAAGCAGCTCCACGTGCTCGGTGATGTGGCCGCTCACTGAGGGCACCTTGTCCAGGACCAGGCACCAGATGCGGGTGGCCAGGTTGTCGTAGCGGATCAGCGTTTCTTCGAGATGGGGATTGCCGGCGGCGCGGTAAATCAGCCGGTGCACGGTGAGGTCGTAGCGCATGAGGTCCCGGGACTCCCCCGGACTCGGGTCCAGCTCCGCAATGACATCGGCGACATGCAGCAGCTCCCGGCGCATGGCAACGCTGGCCCGGGCGGCCGCGCGGCGTGCCGCCAGCGGTTCCAGCAATTCCCGGATCTCCGAGACGTCGGCCAGTTCCGTGAAATCCACACTGGTGGCAAATGTTCCCCGGCGCGGATAGGAAACCACCAGGTGGTCCACCTCCAGCCGCTTGATCGCCTCGCGCACCGGCGTGCGGCCGAACCCGAGCTCGATCGCGAGCTGGCCGTCATTGATGGGCTCACCCGGCCGGATCTCGAGCATGATCAGCTTGTCGCGCAGCTGCCGGTAGGCGGCCTCCGCCTGGGATATGGCCTCGTCCTCTGCGGGCGGCAGGGCAGGAAGTGCATTCACGGCGCGGCTCCGTTCCTGGATTCCAAGCGGAAGCCCGGTTCCACTTGGCTTCAGCTATTGACTCTGTTGTGATCCCAATCATACCATTGACCCCACACTGATATATCAGTCGCAGCAACAATGGTATTTCAAAAGGAGCGTCCGTGGTTGAGCAATTGAACGAGCGACTTTCCGCAGTCGACCCCGAGGTCGAACAGGCGGTGGCAAGGGAGCTGGAACGCCAGCAGTCCACCCTGGAGATGATTGCGTCCGAAAACTTTGCGCCGACGGCCGTCATGGAAGCGCAGGGATCTGTGCTGACCAACAAGTACGCCGAGGGCTACCCGGGCAAGCGCTACTACGGCGGCTGCGAACACGTCGATGTGATCGAACAGCTCGCCATCGACCGGGTGAAGGCCTTGTTCGGCGCGGAGGCGGCCAACGTGCAGCCCCATTCGGGCGCGCAGGCCAATGCGGCCGCCATGTTCGCCCTCCTGGAACCGGGCGACACCATCATGGGACTCGCCCTGGCCCACGGCGGCCACCTCACCCACGGCATGCGCATCAACTTCTCCGGCAAGCTCTACAACGTGGTCCCGTATCACGTGAGCGAGCACAACCACCTGGTTGACATGGCCGAGGTCGAGGCCCTGGCACTTGAGCACCGGCCCAAAATGATCGTTGCCGGATGGTCCGCCTACTCACGGCAGCTGGATTTCGCGGAGTTCCGGCGCATCGCCGACCTCGTGGGCGCCTACCTGATGGTCGACATGGCGCACTTCGCCGGCCTCGTGGCCGCGGGGCTGCACCCGAACCCCGTCCCCTACGCCGACGTCGTCACCACCACCACGCACAAGACCCTCGGCGGCCCGCGCGGCGGGGTCATCCTGAGCAAGGAGGAGTATGCGCGCAAGATCAACAGCGCCGTGTTCCCCGGCCAGCAGGGCGGCCCGCTGGAACACGTGATCGCGGCCAAGGCCGTGGCCTTCAAGATCGCGGCATCCGCCGGGTTCAAGGAACGCCAGAACCGCACGCTCGAAGGGGCCAGGATTCTCGCCTCCCGGCTCCTGAAGGACGACGTCGCGGCCGCCGGGATCTCGGTGGTCAACGGCGGCACCGATGTGCACCTGGTCCTGGTGGACCTGCGGCACTCGGAACTGGACGGACAGCAGGCCGAGGACCGGCTGCACCGGATCGGCATCACCGTCAACCGCAACGCCGTCCCGTTCGACCCCCGCCCGCCCATGGTCTCCTCCGGGCTGCGGATCGGCACCCCCGCCCTGGCCACCCGCGGCTTCGGCGCCGCGGAGTTCACCGAAGTGGCGGACATCATCGCCGCCGCCCTGACCGCGCAGGCCCCGAAGAACAAACTCAGCGACGAAACCGTCGCCGAACTGCGCGGGCGCGTCAGCGCCCTGGCCGCAAAATTCCCCCTCTACCCGCACCTTGGCACCAGCGCAGCGGCAACCGGGCTTGAAGCAGAACTGATTGGAGCAGCACAATGACCACCGAGCACCTTCCGGAGCACCCTGACTTCCTCTGGCGCAATCCGGAACCCAAGTCCTCCTACGACGCCGTGATTGTCGGCGGCGGCGGCCACGGGCTGGCCACGGCGTACTACCTGGCCAAGAACCATGGCATGACCAACATCGCCATCCTGGAAAAGGGCTGGCTCGCCGGCGGCAACATGGCCCGGAACACCACCATCATCCGCTCCAACTACCTCTGGGACGAGAGCGCGGCGATCTACGAGCACGCCCTGAAGCTCTGGGAGATCCTGCCGGAGGAACTCGAGTACGACTTCCTGTTCAGCCAGCGCGGGGTGATGAACCTGGCCCACACCCTGGGCGACGTCCGCGAAAGCGTCCGCCGGGTCGGGGCCAACAAGCTCAACGGCGTCGACGCCGAGTGGCTGGACCCGCAGCAGGTCAAGGAACTCTGTCCCATCCTGAACATCAACGACAACATCCGCTACCCGGTCATGGGTGCCACGTACCAGCCGCGCGCCGGGATCGCCAAGCACGACCACGTTGCGTGGGCGTTCGCCCGCAAATGCGACGAGCTCGGCGTGGACATCATCCAGAACTGCGAGGTCACGGGCTTC
>NZ_FNJS01000005.1:0-219094 GCF_900104405.1 Arthrobacter sp. ok909
AGTCCGGACTGGTTGCGCAGGCGCTTGCCCCACCCGGATTGCCCGGGCAGGTTCGGGAACATGCCGGCCAGGTGCTTGTGAGCGTAGCGGATCCATTTGCGTTCCGAAGGGATGCCCAGCAGATGCTGCGCCGCGGCCAGGCAGAGCAGTTCCGCGTCGCTCAAGGCTGGTTTTCGGCCCCGGATCCGGGCGCGGGACCAGCCCAGGCCCGGCAGGACATGATCATCCAAATCGACGTAAAGTGTGGTCAGGAGGGTGTTTAGATCTGTCTTCACAAACAGGGTTTAACACCCTCCACCTTCAATTAACAGCGTCCACGCGGCGCACGCCCAATTCGGACTCACTCATCTAGGAGCTGGCGGGGAAGCATCGCCTTCAGTGCGACCAGTCCGGAGCAACCGGCCCCCAGCGAAGCGGGCCTTTCTCCCCTTGGCACAGCCGCTGGCGCAGGAATCCAATGGACGTAAGCCCCGTTCGTCTGCAGGAGGCATCCCATGAACGTTCCGGTCATTTTGGCGCTCGGCGCGATTGTTGTGGTCGCCGTCGTGATGGGTGTTGTGTTTGCACGTGAAAAGGATCCACAGCGGCGCGCCACGGCACTGACACGGACCGGGGCGGCCGTCATGGCCGTGTTCACGGTCCTCGCGGGAATCTTCATCGGTGGCGACGCCATGCAGGATCCCGGCGGAACGGCGGGAACGCTGATAACGCTCGCCTGGGCGGTGCCAATGCTCATCCTCGCGGCAGCGGCGTGGTTCTGGCCGGCGGTGACCTCTCCCCTGCTGCTCGCCCTGTCCTCCGCCTTCATCGCGGCCTGCATCTGGCTCGCCTTCGACCCGGCGGCCCTGCGCAGCTTCCTCAGTGACAACGGACCTGTCATAGCCGTCAGCGTCGTCGCGCTGGCATTCCCGGCCGCCGTCCTCGGCCTGAAACGCACCGCGCTGGCCGGCTGGCTGCTCGTAGCCCTGGGCGTGCTGCCGCTCCTGATCACGCTCATCGCACGGTCCGGGCCGCTGGCATCGCTCACCGCGGCCAGCGTGGTCCCCCTGATCACGGGAATCAGCTACCTTGCCGCGGTCCGGATGACGCACGGAAGCTCGACGTCAGAGCGTCCCCAGGCAGCTGCCACCTAGCACCCGGCAAACCCCTGCCGCGTAACGCGAATCGGGCCCGGAACGAACGGCAGGTAGCATCGGGGACATGAGCGCCGACGACGACGACATCACCGAAGAACTGCTGGCCGACGCCGGGAAACTCACCGGGCTGAGCCTGGAGCTGCTCGGACTCGATCCGCACCCGGACGACATGACGGCCGAACAGCGGCTCCAGTTCGATCCCGAAGACCTGGAGGAAATGGCCGCCGTCCCGCCGGAGGACCGTCAGAAAGCCGTGCGCCAGACCCGCCTGCTGGCCGGACTCCTGTGGAATTCGTCGAGCATCCTCATTGACCAGCTGTTCCGCGATCTCGGAACGCTCGGCACCCTGGACGTTGTCACGCCGGCCGATATCGCCGGGACCTCGGTCCTGTCCTCGCTGCCGGCGCAGTTCGCGGGCAGCTACGACGCGAAGTTCACCCAGAAATTCATCGTCGTCGCCGCGGATGTCACCGCATCCCTGGTCCGGGGCTGGACCGCGCCGGGCTGCCTCGCCGCCGAGCTCGCCGTCCGCTGCCTCCTCGACCAGGCTGAAATCACCGAGGACATCTACGAACTGGACCTTCCGGAGGACTGGCGGGCCGCCGTCGAGGAAGTTCTCCTGGAGGACGCGGACAGCGACGCGCTCTACCCCGACGACGACGCCGACAGCCAGGACCGTGCCGACGCCGGTAGTCTTGCATTCGATCGGTGGTTCAGGCCCTTCGCGCCCGGCGACGCGGTTCCGCCCTACGCCCGCTCCTGAGCACTACGCTTTAACAAAGTCCTACTTCTGACTGCCCAGCTTGGCCAGCCACGCCAGGTAGTCCTCCGTGAAGCGCTGGACGCCGTCCCACTCCGTGTAGACGTAGTCACGGGTGGTGTCCGTGTCCGGGGAGCCCTTGTCGCTGGCGATCTTCTTCATCATGTGCTTCTTGATGAACCCGTAGTGGCTGTAGAGCAGCGCGCCGGCGAACAATCCGACGTGCGAGGGCCGCCAGCCCGTGTCCTCCTCGAACGTCGCCACGTAGCTCTCCGCATTCTCCTCGTCCCCGTGGGCGGCCAGGCTCACCGAAACCAGGGCGGAGGGCAACCGTTCGAGCTCGGCGCGGTTCTTCTTGACGAAGTCCTTGACGTGCCCCTCGTGCTTGCCCATGTGAACCGAAGCCGCCACGATCACGCCGTCGTAGCCGCCCGGAAGGGCGTCACCGGAATGTTTGAGGTCCGCCGTCTCTGCCCGGTGCCCGTGCGCCCGGATCAGTTCGGCCATGTAATCGGCGATCTGTGCTGTCTGTCCTTCAACGGTCCCGTACGGGATATAGATGTTGGCCATGTTCCATGGTGTCAGCGCCGGGCCGCGTCGCGACACGGCCGAAGGTCCCCCGGGGCCTGGCGCACACGCACTCTTGGCGACGGCGCTCCTGACGCCACAACCCTTGAGGCCAGAACCCTTGACGGCAGCGGCCCGCCGACGTGTGATGGACGAAGGCACGGTCCGGTTCGGATTCGACCGGCCGGTCCAGAAGCATGACCCCACGACGAAAGGACAGGACGTGTCCCTGCTCGACTCCGCCCTCTGGGAGGGCAAGATCCACCTCAACGGCTGGCGGCCAGGCCGTGGCGGGATCGGCGACGCCGTCGAACCCGCAACCGGCGAGACGCTGGGCCACTATGGCGTGGCCTCAGTGGAGGATGTCCGCGAAGCCGCTGCCGTCGCCGCGACAGCGCAGAAGGACTGGGCCGCCCGGAACCCGGAGGACCGCGCCGCGGTGCTGCGCCGCGCGGGACAGCTCTGGGAGGAACACGCCGCGGAAATCGGGGACTGGATCGTCCGCGAATCGGGGGGCATCCCGCCCAAGGCCGGGCTGGAAACCCACATCGCGGCCAACGAATGCTACGACGCCTCGGCGCTGCCCTCGCTCCCGGCCGGCGACGTGCTGACCTCGAACGAGAACCGCTGGTCCTTCGCCCGGCGACGCCCGGTCGGTGTCGTCTCGGTGATCGCGCCGTTCAACTTCCCGCTCATCCTCTCGATCCGTGCCGTCGCCCCGGCCTTGGCCCTCGGCAACGCCGTGCTGCTCAAGCCTGACCCGCGCACGACGGTCTGCGGCGGCGTCACCCTGGTCCGGGTGTTCGAGGAAGCCGGCCTTCCGCCCGGCCTGCTGTCGCTGCTGCCGGGCGGTGCCGAGATCGGCGCGGCCGTGGTCGAGGCGCCCGAGGTCCGCGTCATCGCCTTCACGGGGTCGACGGCGGCAGGACGCAAGGTGGGCGAAGCCGCCGGCCGGCTGCTCAAGCGCGCCCATCTGGAACTCGGCGGGAACAACGCGATGATCGTGCTGCCCGGCGTCGACCTCCCCAAGGCGGTCTCAGCCGCTGCGTTTGGCTCCTTCATGCACCAGGGCCAGATCTGCATGGCGTCCGGCCGGCACATCGTGCACGAGGACATCTATGAGGACTACGTCAGCGCCCTTGCCGAGAAGGCCAGCCATTTGCCGGTGGGCGATCCTAAGAGCGGAACGGTGGCGCTGGGCCCGGTGATCGATGAGAAGCAGCTTCACCGCGTGGACACGATCGTCCAGGATGCGGTGCAGGGCGGCGCGCGGCTGGCCGCCGGCGGCAGCCACGACGGCCGCTTCTACCGGCCCACCGTGCTCGCGGACCTCGATCTCGCCAGCCCGGCGTGGAAGGACGAAATCTTCGGCCCCGTGGCGCCGGTGATGAAGTTCTCCACCCTGGACGAGGCCGTGGCCCTGGCCAACGACAACGAATACGGGCTCTCCATCGGGATTCTCGGCGACGTCGGCATGGCCATGACGATCGCCGACCGACTCGACTCCGGCAAGGTCCACATCAACGAACAGACCGTATCCGACGAGGCCAACTCGCCCTTCGGCGGGGTCAAGAATTCGGGCAACGGCTCGCGGATCGGCGGGCATCACGCCAACATGGAGTCCTTCACGGAAATCCAGTGGCTGACCGTTCGGCCGGATATCGCACCGTACCCCTTCTAAAGGAGAAAGATTCAGTGCTCCGCGGCGAGGTGCGTGGCGGGGTCGAACGGCTCGAACACTGACGAGCCGATCATGAAGATGCCCCGCTGCGGGATCCAGAAGTCCCCGAGCCTGTCCTGGACGGGCAGTGCTGAAGCCTGCCCCAGATTATGCCCCTGTAGGTGCGCTTCGCTCTCGCGGACAAACCACATCTGCCGCGGGCGCGCCCCGAACGTCTGGCCGTTAGGCACCTTGCCCGTCAGCCCGATGTGCCCAACCCCGAGCACCGGGCCGGCGACAGCCCCCATGGCGCGCAGGAACGTCCGGTTGCGCCACAGTTGCTCCGGGACCGACCCGGCCACCGCCGACATGAGCCGGGTGATGGGCGTTGCAGCCAGTGTCACGTCCCAGCGCAGGTCCACCTCGTCTCCGACTTCCACGCAGAAAGAGTAGTCGTCACGCCACCGGATGGAGATCCCGCCCGTCGACGCCGATCCGAGGGCGCTGCCGAAGTAGCGGGGGCATGAGGACCCGGGGTTGGTGGTGCTGTGCATCGTGCAGACACCGGCAGGATCGCGGATCCAGACCGAGTTGTAGCCCGGGCCGACGGAGGAGGCAGGAAAATGCCGCAGGGCCAGGATGTAGCCGGAGCTGAAAGGAACGCCCATCACGCCGTAGCCGGCAAACCGTTCTTCAGGGCCGGAGGGCAGCCCGGGGTTCTGTTCCGCGGACTCAACAACGGTGCGAGGACTTTGCATGGCTACGGCCTCCGTTTTGCTACATGTGAACGTGGAGCCGGCGCGCCGCTTCGGAGATGGAGCCGCTCAGCGACGGGTACACGGTGAAGGTGCTGGCGACGTCGTCGACGTGCAGTTTCTGGGTGACCGCAAGGGAGATCGCGAAGATGAGCTCCGAGGCGTTCGGGCCTACGACGACCCCGCCGATCACGGTGCCGGACCCCTTGCGGGCGAAGATCTTGACGAAGCCGTCGCGGTGGTTGCGCATCTTGGCGCGGGCGTTGCTGCGCAGGGACAGCTTGACGACGTCGGCCTGGTACTTGCCGGAGTCGATCTCGGCCTCGGAGACGCCCACGTTCGCGATCTCGGGCGAGGTGAAAATGTTGGACGCCACCTGGTGCAGCTTGAGCGGCATGACGCTGTCGCCCAGGAAGTGCGCGATCGCGATGCGTCCCTGCATGGCGGCCACGGACGCCAGCGCGAGGACGCCGGTGCAGTCACCGGCGGCGTAGATGTTCGGCGCCGTGGTGCGCGAGACGCCGTCGACCTTGATGTGGCCGCTCTCGGTGAGCGCGACGCCGGCTTCCTCCAGGCCGATGCCGGCCGTGTTCGGGATGGAGCCGACGCAGACGAGGCAATGGCTGCCGGTCACCTTCGAACCGTCGCCGAGAGTGACCACGACGCCGTCGTCCGTGCGTTCGACGGTCTCGGCGCGGGCGCGGGAGAGCACCTTGAGGCCGCGGCGTTCGAAGACGCCCTCAAGTACCTCGGCGGCGTCGGTATCCGAGCCCGGCAGCACCCGGTCGCGGCTGGAAATCAGGGTGACCTTGGAGCCCAGCCCGTTGTAGGCCGAGGCAAACTCCGCGCCCGTCACACCCGAACCCACCACGATGAGTTCTTCGGGGAGTTCGTCCATGTTGTAGATCTGGGCCCAGTTCAGGATGCGCTCACCGTCCGGACGGGCGGTGGGCAGCTCGCGCGGGTGGGCTCCGACCGCGAGCAGGATGGTGTCGGCTTCCACTGTTTCGGTGCCGTCGGCGGTCAGGACCTCGATGGTGTGGTTGTCCAGCAGCCGGCCGGAACCGATCAGGATGCGGACGTTCTGGTGTTCCAGCCCGGACTGGATGTCCTCCGACTGCTTCCGGGCCAGCCGCAGCAGGCGGTCGTTGATGTGCTTGAGGTCAGCGCGCATCGTCGGGCTGCAGTCGCCGCCGTCGAGGTCGAACTTAACGCCGAGCTCGCCGGCCTCGCCGACGCGGGTCATCAGGTCCGCCGTCGCAATGAGGGTCTTGGAAGGAACGACGTCGGTCAGCACCGCGGATCCGCCGAGTCCCGCACGTTCGATGATGGTGACCTGCGCCCCCAGCGAGGCGGCGACCATGGCGGCTTCGTAGCCGCCAGGCCCTCCGCCGAGAATTGCAATACGGGGTGAGCTGAAGTCAGGATGCGTAGTCACAATCAACCATTGTCCACCATCCGAACCGGAGCCACCAAGAATCCGGAGCGCCGCGGGTGCGGCCGCCCGCTATGGCGCCCGGGCGGCGCGGGTGCTGGGCAGCGGGCCCGGCACGCGATAGCTTGTACCAGTGAGCTATACAGAATTCCTGAACGCGGACCCTTTCGACGCCGCGCGAGACGCCGCCGCCTACATCGCCGAAGAGACGGGTGTCGATTCCCATGACGTCGCGCTGGTCCTCGGATCGGGCTGGGGCGACGCCGCCGAACTGATCGGCGAGACCACCGCCACCCTGTCGGCCAGCGAAATCCCGGGTTTCACCGCACCGTCGGTGGAGGGGCACGTGGGCACCATCCGCTCGGTGCTGACCAAGGAGGGCAAGCGGGCGCTTGTCCTGGGCGCGCGGACGCACTACTACGAGGGCAAGGGCGTCCGCTCCGTGGTTCACGGCGTGCGCACCGCGGCGGCCACCGGCTGCAAGACCCTGGTGCTCACCAACGGCTGCGGCGGCCTGAACGAGGACTGGGCGCCCGGCACGCCCGTGCTGATCAGCGACCACATCAACCTCACCGCCACCTCACCGCTGGAAGGCGCCACGTTCGTGGACCTGACGGACCTGTACTCGTCCCGGATCCGCGGCCTGGCCCGCGAGGTTGACCCCTCGCTGGAGGAGGGCGTGTACGCACAGTTCACGGGACCGCACTACGAAACCCCCGCCGAGGTGCAGTACGCCAAGCGGATCGGCGCGTCCCTGGTCGGCATGTCCACGGCGCTTGAGGCCATTGCCGGCCGTCACGCGGGCATGGAGGTCTTCGGGATCTCGCTCGTGACCAACCTCGCCGCCGGGATCAGCCCCGCGCCCCTGAGCCACGAGGAAGTCCTTGAGGCCGGCCAGGCCGCCGGACCGCGCATTTCGAAGCTGCTCGCGGAGATCATCGCCAAACTCTGACCAGTGTGTTGGGTGCCCGGTTCCGGTGGCGGACCGTGCCTCTCCACTGTCCCGCACCGCCTGCCGCGGCTACCCCGCCGCCAGATAGTCCAGGACCTTCACCTTGTCCGCCGGGAACCGGCGCTCCATCGAGTCCGCTATCCCGGCGATACTCTGCCGCGCCAGCGCCTGCCGCCAGGCGAGTTCGGCCTGGCGCATGGTCTGGGAAATGAGGCACGTCCGCGCGAAGTTCTCCTGCAGGACCGGCTCCGGGACGTTCCCCAGGATCGCTTCACACCGGAAAGCCGGCTCGGCGCCCTCCAGGGCCAGGACGATGTCCAGCACGGTGATGTTTTCCGGTCGGCGTGCCAGCAGGAATCCGCCGCGGGGGCCGGAGACCGAATCCAGCACCCCGGCCCGGACCAGCGACTGGAACTGTTTATTCAGGTAGGCGGCGGGGAGCTTATAGAACTCGGCGAGGCGTGCACTGTTCACGGGCTCGCCCGGCGGTGTCCATGCCATGTTGACGCAACTGTGCACCGCCCACTCCACTCCACGGCCCATCTTCATATTCCAGACGTTACGTGTCCGGAAATTTGGGTGTCAAGGGCCATTGCAGGCGCGCCCGGGCCGGCCGGACCCGGCCGTCCCCGCCTGCTCTCCGCGCCGGGCGTGATGCAACTGAAACCCCAACTCCCGATTGTCAGGGGAGGAAACGCACACGATTGGCGATAGTTTGGTTCCTATGACGTCTTCTGATGCCGAACTCGCCCGACTCCTGAGCGACGCCCGCGACTGGGCCGACCAGGACCCGGACCCCGCCACTGCCGCCGCCCTGACTGAGCTGGTCCGCCTCGCCGATGAAGGCGTCGCGGCGGCCCGCCAGGAACTGGCCGACAGTTTCAGCGGCACCTTGCAGTTTGGCACCGCCGGCCTCCGGGCGGCCCTTGGCCCCGGCCCGAACCGGATGAACCGGGTGGTAGTGCGCCGCGCCGCGGCGGGCTTCACGGCCTTCCTCACCAGCGCCGTCGGGCAGGCCTCTCCCGGCACCCGGCCGCGCGCCGTCGTCGGCTTCGACGCCCGCTACAACTCGGATATCTTCGCCGAAGAGACCGCGGCGATCCTCACCGCGGCCGGAGTCGACACCTTCCTCATGCCGGCCGCCCTGCCCACCCCGCTGCTCGCCTACGCGGTGCGGGCGCTGGACTGCGACGGCGGCGTCATGGTCACCGCCAGCCACAACCCGCCGCAGGACAACGGGTACAAGGTGTATCTTGGCCGTCACGCGGTCGGGGACAGCGGCCGCGGCGCTCAGATCGTGGCGCCCTACGATGCCCTGATTGCGGCGAAGATCGACGCCGTCGGCGCCCTGGATTCCATCGCCCTGGCCGCGGACGGCTGGACCGTGCTGCAGCCCTCCATAGCCGCCGACTACGAGGCCGCCGTCGCGGCCCTTGCGGCCCCGGAGCACTTCCCGGCCCGCGGTCTGAAGATCGTCCTGACCCCCATGCACGGCGTGGGCGGGGAAACGGCGGTGGCCGTGCTGAACGCCGCCGGCTTCACCGACGTCACGCTCGTCACGGAACAGGCGCGGCCGGACCCGGACTTCCCCACGGTGAACTTCCCCAACCCGGAAGAGCCCGGAGCCCTTGACCTGGCTTTGGAGACGGCGGCGCGCGTGGACGCGGACATCGTGATCGCCAACGACCCCGACGCCGACCGGGCGGCTGTGGCAGCGAAGGACCCAGCCACCGGCGCGTGGCGCATGTTGCGCGGCGATGAGGTCGGCGCCCTGCTGGGGGCCCATGTCGTGGCGCGGCAAGCCGCCGCCGGCATCGCACCGGCCGGGGTGTTCGCCAACTCGATCGTGTCCTCCCGGCTGCTGGCACGGATCGCGGCAGCGGCAGGCTACGCCCACGAGGAAACCCTGACCGGCTTCAAGTGGATCGCCCGCGTCCCCGGGCTGGTCTACGGCTACGAGGAAGCCCTGGGCTACTGCGTTGCCCCGTCGCTGGTGCGCGACAAGGACGGAATTTCGGCCGCCGTGCTGATCGCCGAACTCGCGGCGGCGGCAAAGGCCGGGGGCAAGACCATCTTCGATACCCTGGACGAGCTTTATCTGGTGCACGGGCTCCACGCGAGCGACCAGCTGAGCATCCGCGTGGCGGACCTTGGCCTGCTGGACGCCATGATGAACCGGCTGCGCGTCAGCCCGCCGGAATCGTTCGGCGGCTCAGGCGTCGAGTCCGTCACGGACCTGGCCTCGGGCAGCGAGCACCTGCCGCCCACCGAGGGCCTGCTGTACCTGACAAAGGACCTCAGCCGCGTCATCATCCGGCCCAGCGGCACGGAACCGAAGCTCAAGTGCTACCTCGAAGTCATCCGCAGCGTCGGCGCAGCCGCCGAACTGCCGGCGGCGCGGAACGAGGCCCGCGCCGCGCTGGACGGCGTCCTGGCGGACGTCCGCGAGGCGCTGGGCCTCTAGAGCTCTGGCCCTCTAGAGCTCAACCTCAATGTACCCGCCCACAATCCGGGTACCGAAGGTTGCGATGCGCAGTTCCGGGCTGCCGAGGCACTCGCCGGTAGCGAGGTCGTAGACCTCCTTGTGCAACGGCGAAGCCACCGTCGGGCGGTCCCCGCGTGAGCCCGTGATGCCGCGTGCCATGACATTCGCCCCGGTGGCCGGATCCTCGTTGGCGACGGCGAAAACCTCACCGGACACGGTCCGGAACATTGCAACCTGGCGCCCCGAAATCAAGGCGGCCTCGCCCCACGCGGGTTCCAGGTCCGCCACGGCGCATACCCGTTGCCAGCCGGCCACGGACACAACATCCTGCTCTTCGGTCTGACCCTCAAGGTCGTGTAGTGCGGTTTCAAGTACGGCGGTCATCCCGGCCCCTCTCTGATACATCCCTTACGGGCTCAACCGCTGCTGCGGCCATATATACAAGCTAGGCCCGCGGTGTTTCATCCGGGCGCGCCCGATGTGTCCAACGCGTAAAAGAGAGCTCACCCGGCCGGAAATCCATTCGTGATGCAGAAGTTAAGATCACGAAACATAAGGGAAACTGAAGCGAAATTCCCCTTGCCTAGTCTGGAACGACAAGCTGCAGAGCACCGTCTGCGGCTCATGCGAAAGGCCCACCGTGACCGGACACCCCTCAAGCCACCCGAACCAGGGCGCTGCCAGCGCCGCCCCGCGCCGTATTGTGGTGGCCGGCGGCGGCCCCGCGGCGCACCGTTTCGCCGATGCCATGCACGCCCGCGGACTCGACGGCTGGCACGTAACAGTCCTCACCGAGGAAGCCCACCTCCCCTACGACCGCGTCGCACTGAGCAAGGCACTCACGGACAGCGACGTCGACCTCACCCTGGGCAGCGCGTCCATGTGGGACCACGCGGCCCTCAACCTCAAGACCGGCGAGCGCGTCATCAGCATTGACGCCGCCGGCAAGACGGTCACCACCGCGGCGGGAACCGTCTACCCCTATGACGAGCTCGTCGTCGCGACGGGCTCGGACGCGGCCCGCCTGCCCATCCCGGGCGCCGACCTCACCCACGTGTACCGCACCCTCGAGGACGTCTGGTCCATCAACAAGGCGATCGCGGACCTCACCGAGAAGCTCGGGCGCAAGGTCAACGCGGTCACCATCGGCGGCGGCCTGCTGGGCCTCGAATCGGCGGCCGGCACCGAACAGCTCGGCGCCACGCCGATCGTCATCAACGGCTCCCCGTGGCTCATGAACACCCAGCTGGACGAGGGCGCCGGGCAGGCGCTCGGCCGGCTCATCGAGGCCAAGGGCTTCACCGTCCACGGCGGCGTGTTCCCCTCCGAAGTCCTCTCCGACGACGACGGCCAGGTCACCGGCGTCCTCATGGCCGACGGCCGGATCATCGACGCCGACATCGTGATCGTCGCGATCGGCGTGCGGCCCCGCGACGAGCTGTTCCGCGCCGCGGAGGGCGAAGCGCAGCAGTTCCAGCTCGGCCAGCGCGGCGGCGTCGTCATCTCCGACGACTGCTCCACGGAAGTTCCCGGCATCTGGGCGATCGGCGAGGTCGCCAACTTCGGCGGCATGTGCCTGGGCCTCGTGGCCCCGGCCAACACCATGGCCGAAATCGTCGCGGACCGGCTGCACGGCGGCGACGCAACCTTCCCCGGCTTCGACACAGCCACCAAGCTCAAGCTCTCCGGCGTCGACGTGGCGAGCTTCGGCGACGCCTTCGCCCGCACGGAGCACGCCCTCGAAATCGTCTATGCCGACCCGGCCCGCGGCGTCTACCAGAAGATCGTCACGACGGACGACGCCAAGACACTGCTCGGCGGCATCTTCGTCGGGGACGCCGCCCCTTACACGTCCCTGCGCCCCATGCTGGGACGCGAGCTGTCCGCCGAGCCCGGCGCCTACCTCACCGCGGCCGGCGGGGGCGAGGCCCCGGAGACCGAGCTGCCGGACGACGCCATTCTGTGTTCCTGCAACAACGTGACGGCCGGAACCATCCGGGACACCGTCAACGGCTGCGGTGCCTGCGACGGTAACGCACCCGTCCAGGAACTCGGCGAGCTGAAGGGCTGCACTCGCGCCGGGACGAGCTGCGGTTCCTGCGTGCCGATGCTCAAGAAGCTGCTGGAAAGCGAACTCACGAAGTCCGGCGTCGAGGTCTCGAAGGCGCTGTGCGAGCACATCGAGCTGTCCCGCCAGGAACTCTTCGACGCCATCCGCGTCCTGGAACTGACCTCCTTCGAGGAGATCATGGCCAAGTACGGCACCGGCGCGGGCTGCGACATCTGCAAGCCGACCATCGCCAACATCCTGGCCAGCCAGAACAGCGCCTACGTCCTGGACGCGGGCCGGGGCACCCTGCAGGACACCAACGACCGCGCCCTGGCCAATATGCAGAAGGATGGCACGTACTCGGTGGTCCCCCGCATCGCCGGCGGCGAGATCACCCCGAAGAAGCTCGGCGTGATCGCCGCCGTCGCCGACAAATACGGCCTCTACACCAAGATCACCGGCGGCCAGCGGATCGACATGTTCGGCGCCCGGCTGGAGCAGCTCCCGGAAATCTGGAAGGAACTGGTGGACGCCGGCTTCGAATCCGGCCAGGCCTACGGCAAGAGCCTGCGCACCGTGAAGTCGTGTGTCGGCTCCACCTGGTGCCGCTTCGGGGTCCAGGACTCGGTGGCCATGGCCATCCAGCTTGAACTGCGTTACCGGGGCCTCCGCAGCCCGCACAAGCTGAAGATGGGTGTCTCCGGCTGCGCCCGCGAATGTGCCGAGGCCCGCGGCAAGGATGTCGGCGTCATCGCGACCGCGGATGGCTGGAATTTGTATGTCGGCGGCAACGGCGGCGCCACGCCGGCACACGCCCAGCTGCTCGCCAAGGACCTCGATGACGAAACCCTGATCAAGTACATCGACCGCTACTTCATGTACTACATCCGCACCGCCGACCGCCTGCAGCGCACCGCGCGCTGGCAGGAAGAGCTCGACGGCGGTATCAAGCACGTGGAGGACGTGGTGGTGCACGACACCCTGGGCATCGCCGAAGACCTCGAGGCCGCCATGGCCAAGCACGTTGACACCTACGTCGACGAATGGGCCGACACCCTGAAGGACCCCGAGCGCCTGCGCCGCTTCCGCTCCTTCGTCAACGCCCCCGACCAGAAGGACGATTCCATCACCTTCGTCCCCGACGAGCGCGGCCAGATGCGCCCCGCCACGGCAGAGGAGAAGGCGCAAGCCGAACAGCGACCAGTGCTGATCGGCGCGTCCATTCCGGTCCGTGCCACCACCCCGGGACAGCTTGATGAGAACGAGGTATAGCCATGCAGCTCAGCATTGATCTCACCGGACGCGAAGTCCTCGTCACCGGCTCCGAGCAGGCCGCGCGCCAGGCCGTGCGGCGCTATGAGGCCGCCGGCGCCGTCGTGTACCGCCTCAGCACCCCGCAGGGTGCCGGCTACGACGGTCCGCTGCCCGAGCGCCCGTTCCTGGTGGCAGCGGTCGACGACGGCCAGCCCGGCTGGGAGACCCTCCTGGACCGCTGCCGTGCCGCGGGCATTCCGGTCGCGGCCGAGCCGGCTGCCGGCCCGGCGGGACACGTCACGCTGGTGGGCGGCGGCCCCGGAACCCCCGAACTGCTGACCGTCGCCGCCGTGGCGGCGCTGCGCGATGCCGACGTCGTGTTCTACGACCGGCTCGCCCCCTACCAGGAGCTGCCGTCACTGACGTCCGCGGACCTCGTGGACGTGGGCAAGAAACCTGGCCATCACAAGGTCAGCCAGGCCGACATCGAAAAGCTCATGGTGGAAAGCGCGCTGGCCGGCAACAATGTGGTCCGACTCAAGGGCGGGGATCCCTATGTCTTCGGCCGCGGCGGCGAGGAAGTCGCCTCCTGCGTCGCTGCCGGTGTTCCGGTCCGCGTGGTCTCCGGGGTCACGAGCGCCATCTCGGTGCCGGCCGCCGCCGGCATCCCCGTCACTCACCGCGAAGTCAGCCACATGTTCACCGTGGTGTCGGGCCACGCCCCGCTGACCGAGAACGAGCTCACGCACCTCGCCGGGCTCGGCGGCACCATTGTGGTCCTGATGGGCATCGGCACCCTGCACCACCTCGCCGCCGGGCTCCGCCGGGCCGGAATGCGGTCCGACATGCCGATGGCCGTCGTCGAGCGCGGCTACCGCCCCGGCCAGCGCACCACGATCGCCGAGCTGGGCACCATCACCTCCGCGGCCTCCGGCTGCAGCAACCCGGCCGTCCTGGTGATCGGTGACGTCGTCCGGGTGGCCGAGGCCAACCGGGGCTGCGCCGAGGCCGCGGCAGAGCTCGACCGCCTGGCCGCCTCACTGATGGAAGCGTAGGGATTTTCATGACCGCACTGAACGCCATCGCCGAGGACGGGTCCGAGAAGGACCTTCCGCTGGACGGCTTCCGGATCGGCGTCACCTCGCACCGCCGCTCCCAGGACCTCATCGAGGCCCTGGAGCGCCGCGGTGCCGAGGTGCTCCACGCCCCGGCGCTGAAGATCGCCCCGGTCCGGGAGGACCAGAGCCTGGTCGAGGACACCCGGGCGATCATCGCCGCCCGGCCCGACCTCTGCATCGCCACCACCGCCTACGGCATGCGCCGCTGGTGCGAGGCGGCGGACACCTTCGGCATTGGCGAACAGCTGCTGGAAACCCTCTCCGCCACCCGCATGTTCGTCCGCGGACCCAAGGCGCGCGGCGCCGTCCGTGCGGCCGGGCTCGCCGACGTCGGGATCAGCAGCGACGAAACCACGTCCACACTGGTGGACATGCTCCTTGCCGAGGGCGTGCGGGGCAAAACCGTCGCGGTACAGCTGCACGGCTACACCGACGTCCGCCAGCTCGAGCGCCTCCGCATGTCCGGCGCCACCGTCCTGACGGTCACCCCGTACCGCTGGGTCAAACCCGACGGCGCCGACCGCCTGCCGAAGCTCATCGAGGCCGCGTGCAGCGGCAACCTGGATGTCCTGACCTTTACGAGCGCCCCCGCCGTGGATGCGATGTGGAGCACGGCGCACGAGATGGGCGTCTACAAGCAGCTCGTGGAGAGCCTGAAGACCACTGTGGCAACCGCCGTCGTCGGTCCCATCACCGCGCAGCCGCTGATCGACGCTGGCCTGCAACCGCTGATCCCGGAACGGTTCCGGATGGGCGCCCTGATCCGGCTGGTGTGCGAGCACCTCGCCCTCAACCACGTCCGCCGGCTGGACACCGTCTCCGGCAGCGTGGAGCTGCGCGGCCGCTCGCTGCGGATCAACGGCGAACCTGTCGACATGGCGCCCGCGCCTTTGCTGCTGCTGCGCGCGCTGATCGGCGCCGGCGGGGCCGTGCTGTCCCGCGAAGCGCTCTCGGAGCTGCTGGAACTGCGCGGCTCCGTGCACGCCCTGGACATGACCGTCAGCAGGCTGCGGTCGGCGCTGCCGGACACCCGTCTGGTCGAAACCGTGGTGAAGCGCGGCTACCGGATCCGGGTCTAATGCTGGCGGCGAAAGCGTCTCTGCGGAGCGCTCGCCGCCGGGGTGTGACGCACGGCATTACCGGCCGGTAAATACTGGCGAACGGACAGGGCAGAAGAGGCAACACCCGGGAAACACCCCGGAAAAATCGGGCGCCTAGGCTGGGGTTCATCAAGCACACCGGCCACACGATGGCCACCCCAGCGAAAGGGCCAGCACATGTCCGCTCCGGCATTGTCTCCCACTTCCGGCACGTCTTCCTCGAAGGCAGCCGTTGTATCCACCGCCGCCTCTCAGACGACATCCAACACGGCCGCCCGGCCCAGGATCGTCATCGCCGGCGCCGGTCCGGCCGCCCTGGCCCTGGTCCGCCAGCTCACCCGGACCCCGTTTGCCGGTGCCATCACGGTGCTCAGCAACCGCGATGACGCGCCAGAGGAACTGCTGGAGCTCGCCGTCCTGCCGCAGGTGTCCGTCCGCTTGGGCCAGCCGGCCAGCTACATCGACGCCGGGAACCGCCTCGTGACCACCGCCGACGGCATGGAATTCAGCTACGACGAACTCGTCATCGCCACCGGGTCCGCCCCGGCCGAGGCACCCGTGGAAGGCGCCGCCCGGTGCCTGAGCTACTCCACGATCGACGACGCCGCCCGGCTGGGCGAGGCCGTCAAGGACGTCACCCGGGTCCTGGGCCGGCGCCCCCTGGGCATCCTGGTCGGCACTGGCTCCGCCGCCGGCCAGGCCGAGGCCGTGCTCCGGTCCCGCGGCGTCCGTCCCGTCCGCACCACTGTCCGGCCCGCCGCCGTCGTTCCCACCCTCGCCGGGTCGGTCCTGCCAGCATCCGGCATCGTGTTCGAGGACGGCTCCAGCATGAACGGTGACCTCGTGGTCCTGGCCGAGGAGCGCATCGCCCGGGACGAACTGGCCGCCACGGCAGGACTCGCCACCGCACCCGGTGGCGGAATTGTCATCGGCCAGGACTTCCGCACCTCCGTGCCCGGCGTCTGGGCAATCGGGGACGCCGCGGTTTACGACGGCGTCCGGCTGGGACTGCTCGTGGCGTCCGGCTCCGCCGCATCTGTGTGCGCCTCCCAGCTCCTGCAGGCCACCATGGGAAGCCCGCTCGCGGCGGCTGCCTGATCGTAAGGGACCGGCCCGGCGGGCACATCCGCCGGGCCGGTCCTATGGCAAGATGGTCACCTGATAAGCCGCGAGCCATGCGGCGCCGACAGGGCCCACAGGCCCACAAGGCCCGGGTAAAGGACCGCCGCGTCCCAGGCCCGCCAGGAAAGGGACCACCATGAGCTACGAACCCGCCGCCGAGGGCACGCCCGGCATTGCCTCCTACATCGACCACACCCTGCTCAAGCCGGAGGCCAGCGAGGCCGAGATCCTCAAGGTCTGCGCCGAGGCGGCCGAGTACCGTTTCAAGTCGGTCTGCGTGAACCCGGTGTGGGTCAAGACGGTGAAGACCGCGCTCAAGGGTTCCGGCGTGCTGACCTGCTCCGTGGTCGGTTTCCCGCTGGGCGCCACCCCGAGCGACGTCAAGGCGTTCGAGGCCCGCGGCGCCGTCCTGGACGGTGCCGAAGAAGTGGACATGGTCATCAACATCGCCGCGGCCCGCGCCAATGACAAGGGCGCGCTGGTGGATGACATCGCCGCAGTCGCGGAGGCCGTCCACGAGGGCGGCGCCATCCTGAAGGTCATCATCGAAACGGCGCTGCTGAGCGATGAGCAGAAGGTGCTCGCCTGCGAGGCTGCGGTTGCGGCCGGGGCGGACTTCGTGAAGACCTCCACCGGTTTCAACGGCGGCGGGGCCACGGCCGGGGACGTCGCCCTGATGCGCCGCACCGTGGGCCCGGACCTTGGCGTCAAGGCCTCCGGCGGCGTGCGATCCCTGGCTGATGCACAGGCTATGATTGCTGCAGGTGCAACACGTATTGGCGCCAGCTCCGGCATCGCGATCGTCACGGGTGAACAGGGTTCGTCCGCGTACTGATCCGCGCCGGCAGTGCCCACAGTTTTGAGCCCCCAGGGGCCGAGGAGGAACGAATGTCCAGCAACAACACCGAGTCCCGGCGGGTCGAGAACAGCCTCGGATCCAGCATCGCCTTGTTCGTGCCGATGATGGTCCTCTTCTTGGGGGCGATTTACTCGCTGACCTTCCTCACTCTGGACAACCCCTGGCCGATGGCCGTCTGCCTGGTCCTCTTCGCCCTGGCCTTCTGGATCCCGCAGACGCTGCTGGGCCGCTCGGATTCAGCGGGCGAAAACTAGGCCTTCCCGATCCTTGAATGACTGAAGCTCCGGATGTCCGGAGCTTCAGTCATTTAAGCTGCCTGCACCAGCGCGAACAGGCCTTTGACCAGTCCGGTGCCCAGCGCCAGGGCCGCGGGGAAGTGCGCCTTCGCCACGGCCAGTCCCGCACCGAACATCCCCACCATCGCGTAGCCGCTCACCGGGATCAGGACCAGCCATTCCCTTCGCGAGCCCGCCCGGCCCAGCAGCGGGATGGAGAACGCCCCGTTGGCTTTCCAGACGTTCTTGAGCAGCGGCAGTTTCCGCAGCACCTTCGGCGGCTTGATCACCAGCGGCCAGAGCAGCGGCACGCCCCCGGTGGTGATCATGTCCCCCACAATGTGCACCAGCACGCCGGTGAGCATCGAGACCGGCAGCCAGGTCCACTGGTGCGGCGCGAACCACGTCACCAGGCCCGCCATCAGCAGCGCGAAGACCCAGTTGCTGATCCAGCCGTACTTGGGAAAGAGCTTCAGGGCCTTCGCGGCGATGTTGATCATGAACATGCACAGCAGCCCGGCCCCGACGGACAGCAGCCCCCACCGGGTCTGCACCTGCAGCTGCCCGGCGATCGTGGCCAGCAGCACGAAGAACGCCGCGCCCAGTACCGAATGCGTGCCCTGCCGGTGGCCGCCGCTGACGTTCTCGATGCCGCGCGCCACCAGGTTGGACAGCGGCGGCAGGGCGTGCGCCACGGTGCTGGCACGGTGGTCCCAGTCGCAGACCAGCGCGGTCCCCGCCGTCGCCATGGCGCCGATCACGATCCCGGTGGGGTCCAGTGGGTACCAGCCCAGGGCGTAGGGGCCGGTCGAGGCAATAGCTACCCACGCCGCGGCTCCCGACGCGGCGTGGTGTCCTCCCATCATTCTTTACTTCACCGCCAGCGGGACGTCGGTGAAGATGTTGCGGATAACACCGTTAGCCCATTCGAGGATTTCGGCGTCCTGCAGGTCCCGGCCGCCGATCCTCGCGGTCTTGGGCTTGGGGATGAGCACTGCGTCCAGGGCAGGCTTCGCCTGTGCGCCCGGGTACATCCGGGTGAGCCGCATGAGCTTGGACTCCGGCAGCTGGGCCGGGGAGAACTTGATGAAGTTGCCCTGCAGCGCGACGTCGGACAGTCCGGCTTCGCGGGCGCCCACCCGGAAGCGGGCGACGTCGATCAGGTTCTTCGCCGGCAGCGGCAGTTCGCCGTAGCGGTCCACGAGCTCGGCGAGGACCTCGTCCATCGCCTCGTACGTGATGGCGCCGGCGAGTTTGCGGTATGCCTCCAGGCGCAGCCGTTCGCCGGGCACGTAATCGTGCGGCAGGTGCGCGTTGACGGGCAGTTCGATCTTCATCTCGGCGGCCTTCTCTTCGGCCTCGCCCCGGTATTCGGCCACGGCCTCGCCCACGAGCCGGATGTACAGATCGAATCCGACGCCCTGGATGTGGCCGGACTGTTCGCCGCCGAGCAGGTTGCCGGCGCCCCGGATTTCGAGGTCCTTCATGGCCAGCTGCATGCCGGCGCCGAGCTCGTTGTGGGTTGCGACGGCCTTGAGCCGCTCCAGCGCCACCTCGCCCAGGGGTTTCTCCGAGGGGTACAGGAAGTAGGCGTACGCCCGTTCGCGGCCGCGGCCCACACGCCCGCGCAGCTGGTGCAGCTGCGAGAGCCCGTACTTATCCGCGCCGTCGACAATCAGCGTGTTGGCGTTGGAGATGTCCAGCCCGGTTTCGATGATGGTGGTGCAGACCAGGACATCGAAGCGCTTCTCCCAGAAATCCACGATGATCTGTTCGAGCCTGCTCTCGGACATCTTGCCGTGGGCGACCTCCACCCGGGCTTCCGGGACCAGCTCGCGGATCTTGGCTGCGGTGCTGTCGATCGTGGAGACCCGGTTGTGGACGAAGAACACCTGCCCTTCGCGCATGAGTTCCCGGCGGATGGCCGCGGAGGTCTGCTTGTCCGTGTAGGGCCCCACGTAGGTCAGCACGGGGTGGCGTTCTTCCGGCGGCGTAGCGAGGGTGGACGTTTCGCGGATGCCGGTCAGGGACATCTCCAAGGTCCGCGGAATCGGGGTGGCACTCATGGCCAGGACATCCACGTTGGTGCGCATCTTCTTCAGCGCCTCTTTGTGTTCGACGCCGAAGCGCTGTTCCTCGTCCACGATCACCAGGCCCAGGTCCTTGAACGCGAAGTCCTTGGACAGTAGCCGGTGCGTGCCGATGACCACATCCACTGCGCCGGATTTGACCCCTTCGGCGGTCTCCTTGGCTTCTTTCGAGCCCTGGAAGCGGGAGAGCGGCTTGACCCGGAGCGGGAACCCGGAGAACCGCTCGGTGAAGGTCTCGTAGTGCTGCTGGGCCAGCAGCGTGGTGGGAACCAGCACCGCCACCTGCTTGCCGTCCTGGACCGCCTTGAACGCGGCCCGCACGGCGATCTCGGTCTTGCCGTAGCCGACGTCGCCGGAGATCAGCCGGTCCATGGGGATCTCGCGTTCCATGTCGGCCTTGACCTCGTTGATGGTGGTCAGCTGGTCCGGGGTTTCCACGTACGGGAATGCTTCCTCCAGTTCGCGCTGCCACGGGGTGTCCGGGGCGAACGCGTGTCCGCGCGAGGCCATCCGGGCCGAGTACAGCCGGATGAGCTCGCCGGCGATTTCCTTGACGGCCTTGCGGGCCTTGGACTTGGTGCTCGCCCAGTCCGCGCCGCCCATCTTGCTCAGCGCGGGGGCGTCCCCGCCGACGTAGCGGGTGACCTGGTCCAGCTGGTCGGTGGGAACGAAGAGCCGGTCGCCGGGGGCGCCACGCTTGGAGGGGGCGTATTCGAGGACCAGGTATTCGCGCACCCCTTCTCCCCCGCCAGCCACCTTGCGCTGGATGAGCTCGACGAACCGGCCGATGCCGTGCTGTTCGTGGACCACGAAGTCCCCGGCCACGAGCTGCAGCGGGTCCACGGCGTTCCGCCGTTTGGAGGGCATCCGCCGCATGTCCTTCGTGGACCCGGCGGACGTCCGGCCCAGCAGGTCCGCCTCCGTCAGCAGCGCCACCTTCAGCGGGTCCAGGACAAAGCCGCGTCCGACGGCGGCGGTGGTCACCTCGATCAGGCCGGCCTGCGGCTCGTCGTCGAGCCTGTCCACCCGGGCGCACGGGATGTTGTTGTCATGGAAGAGTTCGGCGAGCCGCTGGGCAGGGCCCGGGCCCTCGGTGACCACCACGATCCGCCACTGGTCCCGGACGCGGGAGCCGATGAAGTCCATCATTTCGGCCACGTCGCCCTGGTAGCCGCGGGGTTCGCGGGCATGCAGGTTCAGGACATCGACGTCGGGCAGCAGGTCCTCGTCCGTGGCCAGGGAGGTGATGGACCACCACGAGACACCGTGAGCCAGGGCCGCTGTGCGGGTCTCGGTCAGCGACCGGAAGCTGGCCGAATGCAGGGCCTCGGAGGCCGCGGAGCTCAGGTCCAGGGGTGCGGCCCCGCCGTCGGAGGCCGTGGCCCAGGCCGCCTCGAGGAATTCCTCGTTCGTGGCAGCGAGGTCGTGGGCCCGGGTGCGGACCTTTTCCGGTTCGATCACCACGGCGACGGAGCCGGACGGGAGCTGGTCCAGGAACGGGACCATGGCGTCCACCAGTACCGGCGCCAGCGACTCCATGCCCTCGACCGCGATGCCGCCGGCGATCTTTTCCAGCATGTCCGCCGCGGCCGGCAGCTGGGACTTCAGCGTCGCCGCGCGGGACATGACCGAGGGCGTGATGAGGATTTCGCGGCAGGGCGGGGCGTGGAGCTCGGTGGGATGGTGGACGCCCGGCGCGGAGAGGGAACGCTGGTCGGCGACGGCGAACCAGCGCATCTGTTCGACTTCGTCGCCGAAGAACTCGACCCGGATCGGGTGGTCTTCGGTGGGCGGGAAGACGTCCAGCATGCCGCCGCGCACCGCGAATTCGCCGCGGCGGGTGACCATGTCCACCCGGGCGTAGGCGGCCGCCGCGAGGCTCTTCACGACGTCGCCGAACGGGGCCTCCTGGCCGGTGGTCAAGGTGACGGGGACCAGTTCGCCCAGGCCTGCCACGATCGGCTGGACCACGGCCCGGACCGGGGCGACGACGACGCGCAGCGCTCCGGCGCCGGCCGCTTCGGGGTGGGCAAGGCGGCGGAGCACGGACAGCCGGCGGCCCACCGTGTCCGAGCGCGGCGAAAGCCGTTCGTGCGGGAGGGTTTCCCAGCTCGGGAACTCGGCGACGGCGTCGGCCGGCAGGTAGGCACGCAGTGCCTCCGTCAGGTCCTCGGCCTCCCGGCCCGTGGCCGTGACGGCCAGGACGACCGGGGCCGGGCCGGCACCTGCGTCAGGACCCGCCGCGATGCCGTCGGCCACTTCCGCGAGCAGCGTCGCCCGGAGGCCGGCCGGGGCGCTGATCTGGTAGTCCTCGCTGCGGCCGGCGAATCCGCGGGAGGCCTCGGCCCGGACGCGGGCGTAGGTGCGGTCCTCGGCGAGGACGCGGCGCAGGCCGGTGAGAGACGGGCCGTTGAGGCTCATAGCTGTTGCTCCTGAGGTGATCACGGAAATGCAGGCAACACGAATAGCCGAAATTCGCAAGAATCCCGGGTCTTCCAAGCCTACCGCGGAGCCCGGGGGCGGCCGCACCCGGGCTCCGCGAGCTGTGCCCGTCCCCGGACGCTCCCCGGTCCCAGGAAGGCCCCATCGGATGGTCACACGGGGCTAGGCTGGCGAAAGGGACGGGCGGCGGCCATCCGCCGCGGCCCCCGCTCCGAATGGCTTGGTAGGCCACTCGCCAGCCTGCCGGATGAGAAGGAGTCACCATGAACAAGTCCGTGCTCGTCACCGGGGCCACCGGATACATCGGCGGCCGCCTGGTCCCCCGGCTTCTGGACGCGGGGCACCGGGTCAAAGTCCTGGTCCGGACACCGGCCAAAATCGCCGGCGTGCCGTGGCTGAACGACGTCGAAGTGGTCCAAAGCAGCCTCGACGACGGCGAGGCACTGCGGGCGGCGCTCGACGGCGTCGACGTCTTGTACTATCTGGTCCATTCCATGGCGGCCGGCGCCGGCTTTGAGGCCAAGGAACAGGCGATGGCCGCGACGGCGGCCCGGGCGGCCGCCGCAGCCGGGGTGGACCGGATTGTGTACCTCGGCGGGCTGCACCCGGCCGGCGCCGAGCTGTCCACCCACATGCGTTCCCGTGAGGCGGTGGGAAAAGTCTTCCTGGACAGCCCGGTGGACGCGGTGGTCTTCCAGGCCGGCGTCGTCATCGGATCCGGCTCGGCGTCGTTCGAAATGATCCGGCACCTGTCCGAGACGCTCCCGCTGATGCCCGCGCCGAGCTGGGTGCGCAACAAGATCGAGGCGATCGCCGTCCGGGACGTGCTGTACTACCTCGTGGCCGCGGCGTCGCTGGAAGGACCCATCAACCGGACGTTCGATATCGGCTGCCGCCAGGTGCTCAGCTACGCGGGCATGATGAAGGAGTACGCCGCTGAGGCCGGCCTGCCGCACCGGGTGGTGCTGGCGCTGCCGGTGCCGGCGCCCAAGCTGGCCGGCATGTGGGTGGCCTTGACCACCCCGATCCCGCTCTCCATGTCCCTGCCGCTCGTCGAATCGCTCCAGCACGACGCCGTCGCCCGTGAGCACGACATCGATGCCTACATCCCGGTGCCGGAGGGCGGCCTGACGCCCTACCGCAAGGCGGTCGCCCTCGCGCTGGGCAAGGAACGCGACGGCCAGGTGGAAACCACGTGGGCCAGCGCCGGCGTCGACGCCGATCCCCTGCCGAGCGACCCGGAATGGTCCGGCCACACGGTGTACCTGGACGAGCGCAGCTTCCACAGCGATGTCGACCCCAGGCACGTGTGGACTGTCATTGAAGGCATCGGCGGCCGGAACGGCTGGTATTCGCTGCCGCTGGCCTGGCAGGTGCGCGGCTGGCTGGACAAGCTCACCGGCGGGGCGGGGCTGCTGCGCGGCCGCCGGCACCCTCACCTGCTGGCGGAGGGCGAAGTGGTCGACTGGTGGCGGGTCGAGCGGATCGACCGCGGCCGGCTCCTGCGGCTGCGGGCCGAAATGCGGGCCCCGGGCCGGGCCTGGCTCGAGCTCTCCGTGGAGCCGGAGGGCACCGGCAGCCGTTACCGCCAGCGCGCTATCTTCTTCCCCAAGGGCCTGAGCGGCCGCCTCTACTGGCTCGCCGTGCTGCCGTTCCACAGCGTCATTTTTCCCGCGATGTCACGGAACATCACCGCCGCTGCCCGTGATCTGGAAAGCCTCGAATCGGAGCCTGCCAGCCACACCACGTAGGATGTTGGAGCCCGAAACGTCCACTTCCACAACACGGAGGACCCCCCAATGGCCCTGAGTGCATCCACTACCGTTCCGCACAGCGTCGACCGCGTTACCGCGGTTTTCGTCGATGAAGACTTCCTGCGCCACACGAGCGAGCTCGTTGGCGGCACCCTGGAATCCTTCGCCCTCGACGGAGATCCCGCCGGCGCGTTCAGCACCACCACCGTACGGACCATCCCCACCACCCGGATGCCGGACATCGCCCGGAAATTTGTCGGCGAAAGCCTCAAGGTGACGCAGCTGGAAGCCTGGGAGGCGCCCGCCGCCGACGGTTCCCGGCACAGCAAGATCTCGCTGAAGGTCGCCGGCGCACCCCTGGACGTGAACGCTGTCCAGCGTCTCGTGTCCGACGGCGGCAGCACCCGGATCGAGCTCGAAGGCAACGTGACCTCCTCGGTGCCGTTCCTTGGCGGCAAGATCGCCGATGCCGCAGAACCGATGGTCGGCAAGGCCCTGAACCTGCAGTCCCAGCAGGCCCAGGCCTGGCTCGAGAGCCACTAGCACCATGCAGCTGCCCGCGTTCCTCGCCGTCGTCCTGATTGTCTCCGGCGTCTGGTCCCTGGCCGTCTGGCCGCAGTTCCTGCGGCGCGTCATGAAGGACCCGCGTGCCCGCGACGCCAACGGCAAGGCCACGCGCTTCCTGACCGTCCATGTGGTCCTCGTCAGCATCTCCATGGTGCTGGGGGCCGCGACGGCGGCAATCGGCATCGCCGCGCTGGTCAGCTAGCATTCGGCACGCCGGCGGTTGCCTCCGCCGGCGTGCCGCCCGTGGACCGGGACGCGTCCGATTTCCTGATGCGCTCACTGCGGAAACTGCACCGGTGGGGCGTGCCGCTCTGGTTCGATTACGGCGGGGCTGCTGCCGGCTTCCTGCTCTCCGCGCTGATCGAGCTCTCCCGGCTCGCCTTCCTCCCCGCGCGCTTCCCCTCGGTCGCGGACGTCGCCGCGAACACCTTCGGCGCCATGGTCGGCGCCCTTCTGGCCCTCGTGTTCATGGCACGCCACGAACACGCCGTGTTGCCCTGAGCTCAGGCCGCCAGTGCTTGGCCGAGGGCGTCTTCCGCGGCCACCCAGGAGAGCATGGCGCACTTGACCCGGGCGGCGTAGCGGGACACGCCCTCGAATGCGGCGGCGTCGCCCAGCAGCTCCGGGTCGGCCGCCACCTTGCCGCGCGAGCGCAGCACCTCGCGGAAGCTGTCAATCACGGCGCGCAATTCCTCGACGGTCATGCCCTCGGCGAGGTCCGTCAGCACGGAGGCCGAGGCCATCGAGATCGAGCAGCCATCCCCGTCCCAGCGCAGCTCACTGACTTTCCCGCCGACCACGGATACCCGGACCGTGATCTCGTCGCCGCACGTCGGATTCAGCTGGTGGGACTGCCCGCTGCTGGCCCCGGCAGGTGCCTCCGCCGCGGCCAGGCCGCTGCCGTGACGGGCCTTGGAGTGTTCCAGGATGATCTGCTGGTAGAGCTGGTCAAGACTCATGGATGTCCGTCCTAGGCTTGGAAGTAGGCACGGACATCGGCGACCGCGTTGAGGAACGCGTCTACATCGTCCGTGGTGTTGTAGAGGTAGGTGCTGGCCCGGGTCGTGGCCGTCAATCCGAGCCGACGGTGCAGCGGCTGGGCGCAGTGGTGTCCCACCCGCACGGCGATGCCCCGGCTGTCCAGGAACTGGCCGACGTCGTGCGCGTGGACGCCGGCGACGTCGAACGCGGCAAGGCCAATCCGTTCCTCCCCCGCCGCGGGGCCCAGCACCCGGATTCCGGGGATGGAGCCCAGGCCCTGCACCAGCCGCTGGCCGAGTTCCGCTTCCCAGGCATGGATGCGGTCGATCCCGGTTTCGCTGAGATAGTTCACCGCCGCGGCGAGGGCGACGGCCTGCGAGATGCGCTGGGTGCCGGCCTCGAAGCGCTGCGGGCTCGGCAGGAAGCCCGCCCGTTCCATCGTGACGGTGGTGATCATGGAGCCGCCCGTCAGGAACGGCGGCATGGCGTTGAGCAGCTCCGAGCGGCCGTAGAGGGCCCCGATTCCAGTGGGCGCGAGCATCTTGTGCCCGGAGAACACCGCGAAGTCGACGTCGAGCGCCTTGACGTCCAGGGGCAGGTGCGGCGCGGACTGGCACGCGTCGAGCACCACGAGCGCGCCCGCGGACCGGGCCTGGGCGACGAGGGCCGGCACCGGGTTGATGGTGCCCAGGACGTTGGAGGCGTGGGTGAACGCCAGGACACGGGTGCGGGGGCCGATGATGCCGGCGGCGGCCTCCAGGTCCAGGGCTCCGGCGTCGTCGATGGGGATGAACCTCAGGACGGCGCCGGTCCGGACCGCCAACTCCTGCCAGGGAATCAGGTTGGCGTGGTGTTCCATCTCCGTGACCACGAGTTCGTCGCCCGGGGCCAGCGCGAACCGGGCTGCGTCGGGGGCCGCGCCAGGCAGGGACGCGTTCAGGAACGAATACGTGAGCAGATTCAGCCCCTCCGTGGCGTTGGAGGTCCAGATGAGCTCGTCCCAGTCGGCGCCGATGAAGGCGGCCACGGTCTCCCGGGCGTTTTCGAACACCTCGGTGGCCTCGACGGCAAGATGGTGTGCCCCGCGGTGCACCGCAGAGTTCCGCTGCTCGTAGAACTCCTGCTCGGCCTCGAGCACGCTGAGCGGGTTCTGCGAGGTGGCCCCGGAGTCCAGGTAGACGAGCGGTTTGCCGTTGACGTGCTGCTGCAGGATCGGGAAGTCGTTGCGGATCCTCAGGACCTCGTCGTTTCCGAGCGCGGCGGCAGAGCGGCGGAGGTGGGCTGGGGTGGCAACCATGGCGGAGACTCCTGGATCGGCGTTCGCTGCGGCGCACCCCGGCCGGCCGGGCAGCCGGCCGCAGGAAATACGTCACACAGATTAAACCTAATTATCCCACGTTCCCGCAGCCTTCCTGCGCGGCCACGGCGCGGAGCCGCACGCCGCGGAACTCAACGGGAGGCCCGGCGTCGTAATTCTTCAGCACAGAGATGCGCACGGCGTGCTGTGTGTGGCAGCCAAAAGCTGGTGTACAACCGGGCTGCGGCGAGATCATGCTCGCTCGAATCATGAGACTAACTTCACGGCGCATGGTCCCGGACCCACGGGTGCCCGGCCGGTCACCAGTATGTTATCGGCGCCGGTTAACGGCCCAGTTAACGGCCCAGTACCGGCGTTGAGTTCGTCTAATAGGCCCCCACCGGATGAAGAATGACCCTGAAGGTTCGCCACAGGATCATGATGTCGCCGGTCAAAGACCAGTTCTCCACGTAGTAGAGGTCCCATCGGACGCTCTCGTCCCAGCCCAGATTGGACCGGCCGTTGATTTGCCACAGACCCGTGATGCCCGGTTTGATCAGCAGCCGCCGGCTCACGTCCCCCTCATACCCCTCGACTTCACAGGGCAGCTGAGGCCGTGGCCCGACCAGGCTCATGTCCCCCCTCAGGACGTTCCAGAACTGCGGCAGCTCGTCCAGCGAGTACTTCCGGAGCCATCGGCCGCAGGTGGTGATCCGGGGATCGTTTTTGAGCTTGAACAGCAGTCCTGCTCCCTCGTTAAGGTCCCGCAGTGCCGCTAGGTCCTGTTCGGCGGTAGTGACCATGGAGCGGAATTTGACCATCTTGAACCGCTTGCCGTTGCGGCCGACCCGCTCCTGGCGGAAGAACACAGGTCCCTTGCTGTCGCGGACAATGATCCACGCCAGGGCGCCGAGCAGGGGTGAGAGGATCAGGAGGGCCGCGGCGGATGCCACGATGTCCACGAGCCGTTTGAGCGTGTGCTTGCCGCCGGTGAACCGGGGCAGCTCCACGTGCATGAGGGGCAGTCCCTCAACGGGACGCCAATGAATCCGGGGACCGGCGACGTCGGTCAGGCTCGAGGCCAGGACGAGGCCGGCGCGGGTGCCTTCCAGGGCCCACCCCAGCTGCCGGATGGACCGGGTACCGCCCTGGAGCCGTCCCGCCACCACCACGGCGTTCGCGCCTGTTTCGGCGACCTTCTCCGCGACCGAGTCGACGTCGCACAGGACGGGAACCCTCTGGGCGGAAATTTGCACATGGCTTTCGGTGTAGCCGGCGGGCAGGGCTGCCCCCACGACCTCGTAGGCGGCTCCGGAGACCTTACCGAACTGCCGGATCACGTACTCGACGTCCGACGGTTCCCCGACGACGATCACCTTGGATAGGTAGTGGCCGAAGAGTCTCTGGCGGTTCAGCCAGCTGCGCCACTGCCACCGGTTGACCAGCAGCAGCAGGGCCCCGGCCGGAAGCGCGAGGGCAAAGTGGCTGCGGACCACATCGATGCCGGCGACGATCACGATGATGGCGATCCCGCCGAAGACGCCCAGGGTGGCGTCGAGGACCCGCTTGTATTCCTCGGAGCCGATGCCGAGGACGGTTTCCTCACGGGTGCGGTGCACTTCGAGCGCCAGGACCCAGGCCACGACGAAGGCAATGCTGACGGCAAGATACGACCCGCCCGCTCCGCCGCGGGACAAGACAGGTTCGCCTTCCTCGAAGTGGAAGGCGTAGGCGGCGGCGACGGCGATCGCGACGATGGCGGCGTCCGTGATGCGGAGCCAGCGGCGGTAGCGTTTGGCCCAGGACTTGCCCGAGTCCACCAGCTCCGTGTCCGCCAGCGTGGCCGGAGCGTTCTGGCTGCGGCCTGCGTCGGCGGTGGCCCAGGGCTGGCCGAGCGGTCCGGCGCTCGAGGCCAGGACCGGCTGGGTCCGGCGCGTCAGGCGGCTCCCCCGTGACCGGTATCTCCGGCGGCGCTCATCGACGGCACTCATGCCGGGTCCGCGTTTCTCAACGGCGCGGACCCGGGTGCAGACCGGTTAAGGGAGCCGGCGGCGGCTGGGGGGAGAGCCTCGGTCTCAGAAGGCTCTGACGCCGCCGGCTCCGACCTTGGCGCACGGCTGCCCGTGAAGGCACCGTACGATTCCAATGAAGGAGTTCGGTGTAGGGAGGTAATGGCACGACCACCTCTAATGGTGACAGTGGCTGCGTCCGCAAGCAAGATGGATTTTGAGGCCACACTCTCCTGCAGGTCATACCCGCGGTCGATTACCGCCCTGAAGTTCCTCATTTTGAGACCTTTGTGAGTTGTTCGTGGGACTGACTTAAGTCAATCGCCCGGACCCGATCTACACACGAGTAGCGTTTACCCGACTTCTGTCGGCGCGTTTGCGGCCGCACTACTTGGGGATACTCCCGCCGGCACCTCGGGCCACCCGTGCTGTACGCGGCCGCCCGCGCAGCCTGGGTCCCAGGTGTGGGCGCAAGTGCCGGAGGGGGTGTGCGGGAGGGCGCCGCAAACCGTCATGGCCTCACGAGGGCCGGTCCGGGGCGTCAGCGGGCCGGTCAGAGGTGACGGGAGCCAGGGAGTGCAGTGTCAGGGGTGAGGCGTGCCGAGGTCGAGGAGGTCCGCGCGCCGGCCGACGCCGAGCTTGGCGAAGATCCGGGACAGGTGACCCTCCACGGTCCGCTGCGATACGCACAGGGCGGTGGCGATCTCGCCGTTCGTGGCACCGCCGGACACCAGTTCCAGGACTTCGGCCTCCCGGGGGGTCAGCGCGGCGCCATGATCGTTATGGACAAGCTCCAGCTGCGCCGACATCCCGGCCTCGACGAGGCGGTGATGGACCCTGCGCTGGACTGCGGTAAGCCTCCACCGGTCCGGATCGTCAGCCAGGATCCGCTCCGCCTGCTGGGCGGCTTCAAGGGCCAGTAGCCCGTGCCCGCCGTTGAGTGCGTCGTCGCTGATGCCAATGAGGTCGGCAGCGTCGCAGGCCGAAACCGCTCGCGCATAGGACTCCAGCAGGCGCGCCTCCGGGCCGTCCACCGCGCTGCTGCTGAGCGCGAGGGCTTCGGCTCCCGAGGTGTCGCCGCTGCGGAACGCGAGACGCCTGATATCGGTTTCAACGCCCCGCAGACCCTCGCGCAGCGCCTCATCCGCCAGCTGGGCCAGAGCCCGGGCACTGTTCCCGTCAGGCCCGTCTCCGGGGTCCGCCGCCAGGCAGTACGCCTCCGCCAGCAGGCGAAGGGTTGTCGGCTCCCGGTAATCCGACAGCCGGTAGGCCAGCGAATGCTGGCCGGCCTCACGGTGGCGTTCGACGGCAGCAGCCGCGTAGGCTGCGACGGCATGGGCGAAGGGCAGGAGGTTGAGGGGGTCGGCTATGGTGAGTTCTTCCACGCCCAGCCGCACTTCGGCGAGACTTTCGCGCATCCTGCCCTGGCGAAGCCTCGAATACCCCCGCATGAGGTGGAGCATGCCGCCGCTGTAGAGCAGCCGTCCGGGCTCGCGGGCCGCGTAATCGTCCAGGACCTGTCCCAGTCCGTCCCAGTCCCCTGCCCGGATCAGGTTCAGGCAGTGGCGTACTACAAGGTCCTCATACACCAGGGGCAGCGCCACGCTTGCGCTGCGGGCGCCGTTCCATGCCTCGCCGTCCAGGCGAAGCCCTGTCCGCAGGCGCCCCTGAGCCGTTAGGAGTTCGGCGAGGCGGGAAACTGCCGGGACACGGATTTCGGGATTGGTGCCGGCCGATTCAATGAGTTCGCGCAACCCGGTTCCGGCTCCCAGGAAGCGGCTGTCCCACGTGCGGCTCATCAGTTCCGCGGCCAGTCCCGCGGCGGCGGCCCCGTCCCGGAGCTGTTCCTCCGGATCGAGTATCGAAGGCTGCGTCGACGGCACGGCCGGCAGCGCCAGGGAATCCACGGACGGCGGTTCCACAGAGAACGGCGGTTCAAGGGCCAGAACAGAGCCCGGGGGCGGGTTTCCCGCATCGGCGCGCAGTCTCCGGGCCGGCGTTGCGGACCCGATCCGGGCCGCGAGCAGGGCCGCCAGATAGGACGACCGTCCGGCGCGTAGCGGCTGGGCGGACTCCAGGGATGCCACGGCGGCCTCCGGGTGCCCGAGGATGAAGTTCGAATACGCCAGCTGGATGCGTGCTTCGGAGAGGAACCGGACGTCCCGGATGGCCCCGGCAGCCCGGGCGGCAGTCACGGGATCCAGGGCCGTGTTCGCGGCGACGGCGGCGTGCAGCAGCTGGACAGGAGGGATCTCCACGCCGCAGTCCAGGGACCACCGCAACCGGTTCAGGGCCGCTCCCGGCACGGCGGCCCGCGCCGAGGGAAACGACAGCACGCTTGAGCGCAGGGCTGAACTGCGGCCGGCCGGGACCCGGTGGCGGATGATCTCGCCGACAATCGGGCTCGCGGGCCGTACCAGCCGGTCGTGCCCGGCTGAGACAGCAATGATTCCTGCCGTGTCCAGCGCATCGACGGCTTTCGGACCGCTGATCCGCAGGATCTGGGCCAGGGACAGCGGTCCGGCCAGGGCAACGATCGTCGCTGCGGTCTTCTCCTCCGGCGTCATGGAGCGCAGCTGCCGGTCAACGACATCGGCGGCGGGCACCTGGGCCATGTCCGGGTTGGCCAGGAGGAACCATACGCCGTGCCGGAAACCCAGTGCGCCGCTGCTACGGGCATGCTGAATCAAGGACATCAGCATGAGGGGGTTCCCGTCTGCCGCATCATGAAACAGCGCGCTGACCCACGGGGAGACGTCGGCCCGCAGGACCTGTTCGCACAGCTGGTGTGTTCCGGTCCGGCTGAGCGGGGCAAGATCGAATTTGGCAATGATTCCGTCGTCCCACAAGGACAGGAATTCTTCCGGGATCATCGGCCCGGGCCGGCATGCCACCAGGATACCTGCGGCGCCGGTGGCCGCGGCCTGCGCCAGCTGACGGACAGTCCCGTGGTCGAGGCAATGCGCGTCGTCGACGACGAACAGAGGGCGTTCCGCTTCCGACTTCAGGCTGCCCGCCATCGCCTCCACGACAGCGGCATAGGAGTCGAGTTCACGGTCGGGAAGCCGGGACAGGTACGGCGCCAGGGCGCCAAAGGGAACGGCGGCCATAGCCGGGGTGGCCGTCAGCCGGATGATGTGGCTGCGGGGACCGAGTTCGCGGATGACGGCCTTAACGACGGCGGTCTTGCCCGTCCCTGCCCCGCCGACCACGAGCGCACCTGACCTGGTGTCGTCGCGCAGGCAACGCACCAGGTCCTTGACCAGCGCCGATCGCTCGATCAGCGGGGCGGTCTCAGTCAGGCTTTCCATCGCCGGTTCTTCCTGCCGTCCTCTGCTTGTCCGGGAAAGCTGCCCGGAGCGTGCCGGCGTCAGCCGTCCGGGCAGCTGCCCGGAGCGTGCCAGCGTCAGCCGAGCCGGGAGCTGTCTGCCGGAGTTGAGATGACATCTTTGAGTTCCGATCGGCTGGCGACATGCAGCTTCGAATACACCTGGTAGAGGTGTCCCTCGACCGTGCGGACCGATACGTGCATCTGTTCCGCGATCTTGCGGTTAGACGTGCCGGCAGCGGCGCGGACCGCAACTTCGCATTCCCTCGCCGTCAGGGTCGAGGTGGTGAGCGAATGCAGACCGTTCTTGGGACTGCCGAATTTGTCATCGAGCGACTGCTGCGCCCGCTGGGCGATCCGCAGCGCGATCCGGTTGCCGGCATCGTTGGCGCAGCTGACGGCTTTCCGGGCCGCGTCCCTGGCGAAGACCGCGTTGCCGGATGCGTCAGCGTCCCTGGACGCCCCCAGTAACTGTTCACTGTCAGACTCCCTCATGCCTTCGGCCAGCCGCGAGCACAGGGCCGCGAATTGTCCGGTCACCCGGCTGCTCAGGCTGTCCAGCTTCTGGCCCATCTGGCGGTCCCCCAGCCGGGCGGCCGCGGACAGGAACAGGAGCGCCGGGGCCAGGGCCGAGGATTCCGTGTCGCTGTCTGCCTCGGCCGTGAGGGCGCGGATGGACATGGCCCTCTGCCCAAGCTCGGCCTGGGCCGAGAGTTCGAAGTAACGGGTGAGCCGACCAACCAGCCACGCCGGTGGTGTCCCGGGCTGGGCGAGGTCGCCCAGCAGGACGGCAGCCGTTTCCTCCTCGCCCTGCAGGGCGGCGGCATAGGCACAGACCGCGGTAGCCAGGCCCGCCAAGGCGTCGGAGTCCTGGGCCAGGAGCTGCCACCTGCCCGCCTGAAGCCTGGACAGGGCATCGTCGAGATGTCCCAAGTGCAGGTCAATGACGCCCTGCCCGATCTCGAACATCCCCCCGAGCCGGGTCTGGGGCTCTCCGCCGCCATACGTCTCCTCGAGGTAGGCGGATGCCTCCCTGAACTTGGCCGAGAGCAGCAGCAGGAGCAGGAACCTGCCGCGGATCTCACGGACCGCGCGGTCCGTGAGCCGCACGTTCGCGGTGGCCGCCAGGATTTGCTTGCCCAGGACCATCGCCTGCACGACGTTGCCGCTGACAGCCAGGGCCTCGCAGCGCACGCTGGCGGTCACAAGCCGCGGCTCGCTGCCCAGGTCCGCTGTGTCCATGCTGTCGGTCGTGGCAAGGACATCGGCATAGCGTCCCTGGAACGCGGCGAGCTCGGCCTCGGCCAGGCGCAGCTGCTCCCTCGCCGCGCTGACGGTGGAGCCCCGCTCCGGGGGCTCGGCAGCCAGCCGCTCCGCGAGTTCCCGCAGCCGTGCCCGGGGATCGGTTCCCGGGGCAGTGCTGCGTTTTTCCAGCTCTGCCCGCAGCAGCTGCAGGGCCGTCCATTCGGCCAGCGGAAGCTCCGCGCGGGCTTCTTTGTCCAGCGACTCCAGAACCCGGTGTGCGGACTCATCGTTGTTTACCGAGATGTGGGCAGTCACCGATTCGATGGCCAGCGGGACGGCGGGCTCGCCGCCGTCGATCTCCTGGACGAACCGCAGGGCGGCTGCGGGGTCGGACGCGCTGTTGGCTGCGCGGGCCGCCGCCAGGGCGACCTCCGGGCTCACCTGCTCCCCGCAGTCCAGCGCCCAGGCGACGCCGGTGGAGCCGCCGGCGTCCAGGGCGTCGGACTCCTGGAGCACGGCGGTGAGCCGGCGGCGGAGTTCGGCGCTGCGTCCGGGCGGGACAACGCTCGCGACGATTCCGGCCGTCACCGGGTTGGCGACGCTGACCATCGGCGGATGGTCATGGGTCACCCGGATCAGGGTCCGCTCCTGGAGCGCGTCCATATCCTGGGGGTTGGCGATGAGCATGAGGGTCTGCAGCGGGACCGCCCCGGCAAGGGCCAGCAGTTCGAAGACGTCGCGCTGGCCGGTGCCGAGCCGGTTCAGGCGGGCCTTCACGACGTCCCGGATCTCGCCCGTCAAGGCGATCGGGCCGTTGCCCAGGAACCATACGCCGTCCTGGCGGACCACTGTGCCCAGCTTGATCTGTTCGCGGGCCAGGGAGTGGAGAAACAGGGCGTTGCCCCCGCTCGCGCTCCAGAGCGCCCGGGCGGCCGTCAAGGAGAACCGGCCGCCGTATTCGTGGTGCAGTGTTGCGGCCGTCTCGGCGAAGTCAAACGGGCCAAGGTCCACCCGCCGGAGCAGGTCATCCTTCCACAGGCCCATGATGTCGCCGCCGACGTGAGGCATGTCCACGCACGCCGCCAGCAGCGTGACATGGGCACCTGCGCTCAGCTGGGCCACCATCATGCTCGAGAGCTCGTCGAGGTCATGGGCGTTGTCCACGAAAAGGACGATTTGCCGCCCCTCGGACTTGTTGTGCAGCAACTGGGTCAGCCCGCGTAGCACCATCAGGGGGTGCTCGAGGTGGGAGGCGTCGAGGTCGTTCAGGAGGACGCTCAGGGCACCGTAGGGAAGTTTGGAGGAGATCGAGCTGCCCCTGACCTGGACCACCAGGTACTCGTCGCCGAGCTGCTCAATGGCGCGCTGGGCGATGAAGGATTTGCCGGCCCCGTGGTCGCCCACGAGGACTATGCCGCACCCGGAACCCGACGTCAGGGTTTGAACGACGTCGGCAACGAGCTGTTGGCGGGTGAAGGGTCTGTCTTTGTTCCGGCCGTGGCCGTTTCGTTGCGCCGGAAACATTGCTTCTGTCTGGCCGCTGCCCGCTGGCAAGCCGGCGTCTTGCTGGAACATATGAGAGACCTTCGCAATCAAAGTTTTGAGCGGTGATACCTCCACCGTATTGACTACGCGTATTTTCGGTATGCGTAAGTAGTACTCGATTACGCAGCGAGTATTCGGCCGGCTCTACGTAGCTGTACTCAGTTGCGGCCGCAAGGCTGCCGGGTCCAAACCAAGTAGTCGGAAGCCCGCCTCACGTGTCCCTGAGCGTAGTCTCCCGGAGTCCCGGACAAGCGGCTGCCTCCGGGCTTAGCGACCGCCAATTCCGGGTAGCTGTTCGCGGCCCTTGACGTTGAGCTTGGCGTAGCTGCGGTAGAGGTGGCCCTCAACCGTCCGGACAGAAACCTGGAGTTCGGCGGCGATCTGGCGGTCAGTCAGACCGCGCACTGCGAGCGCCACAATGTCGCGCTCCCGGCGGGTGAGGATGCCCAGCGAGTCGTCGTTCTTGGCCGTTTCCTCACCGGGAAGGTCGTCGGCCCGGTCCAGGCACCGCTTCCGCTGCGAGTTCGCCATGCGCTCCCTGAGGGTATCGCCCGCGGCCCGGTAGGCGTGCGCCGCCGCGTCGTAGGCAAGGGCAGCGAAGGTCCACAGTTCCGCAGCCTCACAGGTTTTCGCGGCCTCCAGGTGGTCCGCGGCGTTGTCCGTGCTGATGGCTGCGGCATAGGCGCAGATCGCGGCCGGCCGGGGGCCCTCGAGCCCGGCCTGCAGTTCCAGCAGCCGGGGCGCCGAGTCGGTGTCCCCTAAGGCCAGGCAAAGGGCCAGGGCCTCGAGTTCGAGGCCGGCCGTATTCATCTCCGGGTGCGGGCGGCCGAGGCGCTTCAGTTCGGCGATGGCGCCGGGGTAGTTCCCGAGCCGGGCTTTTCCATAGACCACGGCCATCATGGCCAGGGAGTGCATGTACCGCGGCAACGCCGACGGGGCGGCCTCGAAGTCGGCGAGGAAAAGCTCCGCTTTCGTCTGGGCACCGACTTCGGCGGCCGCCGCGAAAGCCATGGCCGCAGTGAGGGCGAACAGCTGCTGGGGATCGGTGAGCCGCAGCGCTTCGAGCGCGGCGCTGAGGGTGTTCAGCGCCTGTGCGGCCTTGCCCTGGTACAGGAGGATGATGCCGTGGGCCGCGTGGACTCCCCCGCCGAAGGAAATCAAGCTTGGCCCTGACCCGGCGACAAAGGCGGCCAGGAGGTTTTCCGCGGCCTGCCAGTCCCCGGCCTGGATCGCGGCGGCGGCCGACCGGACCACCAGGAAATCCGTGAGGAAGTACAGCTCATCGTGGTCGGCTCCGGCGGCCTCGACTGCCTGCGACATCACGGCAAAGGCGCTCAGTCCTTTGCCGGTGGCCAGGAGCCGCTCCGCGTCAAGGGAGAGCCGGAACGCCGCCTCGAGGTTGTTGGCCGCCGGCCGGGTGGCGGCCGCGTCCGCTGCGGCAGAGGTCTGCGGGTACTCGCCTGCCAGTGCCAGGACCATGGCTTCCATGGTGTCCAGGCGCTCCGTTATGGCGGCGCGAATGGCTTCGGCGTTCTCCGGCTGGGCCTCGGCCAGGTGTTCACCGGCAGGCTGCAGCGCCTGTGCCCGTTGCATGATCTCGGCCGGCGCGTAGCCCAGTGCGCACATCACCGCGGCCCACAGGAGGGATCCGGTCAGCAGGCTGGTGAGGTTGCCGCCCTGGCCGAAATCGGCGTCGAGGATTTCCCAGGCAGCAACGTAGTCGGAGGCGTTGTAGCGGGTCCGCGCTATCACGGCGCGGGCGGCCATCTGCAGGTCCGGGTCTTTGACGAGGGCGGCCGCCTTGCGGGCGAGATCGTCCTCGTAGAGCCGGCTGGCCAGGACGGCGGCCCTCAGGAGCTGGCGGTCCTCGACCTCCGCGCCGCATTCGATCGACCAGCTCACGTGGCGCAACAGTCCTTCGGCCGACGTCGGCTCGCTGTCCATGCGGCGCAGCAGGCTCTGGCGCAGCTGGAGGCTCCTGGCGGGCGAGATCAGGTTTCGCAGGGTGTCCCCGTACACGGTGTGCCACAGCCGCAGCTCGCCGCCGGCGGAGCCCGTGACACGGATCAGTTCGCTGTCGATCAGCGACCCCACGGCCTCTTCCCCGGCCACGGACTCGATCAGTTCACGGGACACGGGTTCGGCCAGGGCCACCAGGTTCAGTGCCTGCCGCTCTTCCGGCGAGCGCAGCAGCAGCTGGCGGCGCACGACATCGGTCAGCCGGTCCCCGTGGCTGTTCAGGTGCCGGGTGAACAACCAGACACCGTTGCGGCGCAGCAGTGTACCGTCCTTTTTGGCGTCGTCGAGGAGCCCGTTGAGGAGCATCGGGTTGCCGCCGGAGGCCTCCCAGAGGATCTCGGCGACGTTGGGCAGCACCTGCGAGCCGAGCTCGCCCTCCAGCATTTCTGTGGTCTGAGCCAGGGTGAGGGGCCGCAGGTCATGCCGCTCGGCGATGCCTTCAAACCACAGCTGCAGGAGCGGCTCCGGAAGTCCGGGCCGGGCGGCCGCGCCCACCAGCAGTTTCGCCCAGCCTGCCGCGGCCAGCTCGGCCAGGATTCCCGCCGTCGCCTCATCGAGGTCGTGGGCGTCGTCGACGATGAGCAGCAGGGGCTTCTGGGTGGCGCGCTTCTCTTCTTCCAGGTGCGACCACAGCGTCCTCAGCACGGCCAGCTGCGATGTCGCATCCTGGACCGGGAGTTCGACGATGAAGGGGCCGAGGACACCGTAGGGCACCTTCGTCAGCGACGCACTGCCGTGGATCCGCACCGGCGTCACGTCCGGGCCCAGCTCGGCGACCACAGCTTCGATGAGCCTGGACTTGCCCATCCCGCTTTCGCCGAGAACGAATACCGCCACATGGCTTCCGCCCTGAAGGGACTCCACGGCCGACATCAAATCATCCGACCTCCCAGTCAAGGCGCGGGACGCCTCGGTGCCGGGGGCTCCCGCCGTGCCCCTAGATGAGTCCAAGCAGATCACTTCGCGAAGAAACGCCGAGCTTCGTGAACACCTGGTACAGGTGGCCCTCCACTGTTCTGACGGAAATGCCCACTTCAAGGGCGATGTCCTTGTTCGAAACCCCGTTCCCGGCAAGGGTGGCGATCTGCCGCTCCCGTTCCGTGAGCAGCGGGCCTTTGTTCCGGGGCATGATCGGCAGCGCCGGTACGGACTCCGAGAGGCTCTCAAGCATGCTGTAGGCGGTGTTGGCGCTGGCGGTCAATCCGGCGCCCTTGGCGAAATCGAACGCGAGCGCCGCGCACCTGGCCTGGACGGCGTCCAACTCCAGGGCCGCGGCCTGCTCGGCGGCTTGGAGCATGATTGCGGCATCCTTCTTCCGACTACCGACGGCGACCGTGCGGGACAGTTCGGCCAGCGGACCCTGCCTCAGCCCGGCGATTTCCTCCATGTAGAGATAATCCTTGACGGTTCCGTTGACGGTGGCCCCAAGCATGCAGATGCCGGCGAGGGTGTAGCGGCCTTTCCGGAAATGCGCCTCTGCGGACCGGACCAGCCGGTCCTTGGCCTCCGGGTCGCCGAGCCACCGCGAGGCCATGTCCATGCAGAACTCCGTCGAGCTGCTGACGGCGAAGCGGGCCGGTCCGTCAGCCGAGCGGGCGCGGTCCAGGTAGATGGTGGCCTGGACCGCGTTTCCGGTCTGGGCGTACGCGAAGGCGGTGGCGGCGTAGGCCTGGCGCAGGGACTGCAGGCTCGCCCGGACCTCAAGCTGGGCGATTGCGGCCAACAGCGGGTCTAACGCCATGTAGCCACGGCCGGCATAGACGTACGCGAGACCGACCGCAAGGTCAGTGGCGGCGCTCCCGGAATGGAGCCCGTGCCCGGCCCGGCCGCTCGCGTCCTTGAGCATGTCGATGGCCTGGCGCCACAGGCCGGACAGGAGCAGGACGTTGTAGGAGCGCCAGGCGAAGTTTTCGCGGATGCGCGGCACGTTGGACCACTCGCCCAGCTGCCCGCCGATTTCCCGCACGAGTTTCTTGGCGTCGAGTTCCCGGCCCGTCATGGACAAGGCTTCCATCAGGATGATGGCCGAGCGGAGCCGGTGCACGGGGTCCGCGCCCGGGACGTCTGTGGTGGCCGCGGCCGTGAGGCGGGCCATTATGGGCTCGAAATCCCCGATGAACGAGAAGTAGTTGAACTCGCACAGATCCAGGCGCAGCACGGCCCGCGAGAGTGCGGCGGGGCTGGCGGCTGGCTCGTCCAGGCTCAAGTCCTGAAGCCGGACCCGGGCCTGCCGCAGAAGTTCGGGGACCTTGCCGGAACGGTCTTCCAGCCAGGCCATGCAGTCGGCTTTCGCCGCAATGAATTCGGCGAAGGTCTCGGCCTCGAGGTCGTTGACCTGCCGCTCAGAGACATCGTCCAGCGCTGACATGGCCTGAAGGGGCAGCCCGAGCTGGAGGTAGGCCGCCGATTTCTGGAGCTGCCCCTCGGCCCATTCAGGGTCCGAGGGAGAGAGGCTCCCGGCGCATTTGAGGGCAAACTTCGGGTCAAAGAGCTTGACGGCGGCTCTGGCGGCCGCCAGCGCGTGGGCGGGTGCGAGCTGGGCGTGGCAGTCGTGGGTCCAAGCCGCGTAGGCGAGCAGGTCCTCGACGGTGAGTTCGTCGAGTTCCTCTTCCTGGTGTCCGGGGACCTTGTCCCGTAGCTCCAGTCGGCGCTCCACGCTGAGCCAGTTCCGGACGATGTCGCCGAGGTAGCGGTCGCCCAGGGTGACGAGGTGCCGGTCCGCGCGGTCCACGACGATCTGGCCGGCCTCTTCCATGTCGGCGATGACACCGGGGCTGTACATCCGGGCGAGCCGTGACAGGGGAAGCGTCCGGGCGCAGGAGAGGACGTCGATGACCTCCCGCGCTTCGGGTGTTTCCCTGGCGTATCTGGCCCGGACAATGTCTTCCAGCGCCGTCCGGCCGTCGAGCACGACCTCATCGACCAGGGTCCAGACCGATCCGGACAGGACAAGGTTTCCGCGTTCGATCTGTTCAGACACGACGGCCTGCAGGAGCGTGGGGCTGCCGCCGACTAACTGGTGCAGCTGGCTTGCCAGGGCCGTCGAGACCCGGTGGCCCAGGGCTGACTGCAGGACCTCCAACGTTTCGAGCTCGGTCAGGTTGGCGAGCCGGACCTCGGCAAGCTGGCCCGAGGTGATGAGCCAGTAGAAGTCAGGCGGTAGGTCCGTGGTGCGCTGGGCCGTGGCGATCAGCCGGGCGGTGCGGGTCTGCAGCAGGTTCAGCAGGACCCCGGTACTGAGTTCGTCGAGGGCTCCGGCGTTGTCCAGCAGGATCACGCACTGGCGGCCGGCGGCGTCGTCGCGGATCAGGGACGTAATGCCGTGCAGGATGGCGGTCGGCGAGCCAAGGGAGCTCTGCGGGAGCCGAGCCAGGGTGAAGGCGAGGCAGCCGTACGGCGTTGCCGACCCCGGCCCTGTGCTGCGGAGCTGGATGGTGTACACCTCGGGGCCGAACCCCGCGAGGGCAGTCCTGCCGACGAGGGTCTTGCCTACGCCGCGGTCGCCGGTGATGACAACGCCCATCCGGTCCTGCGCAAGCAGTTCCGTCCGGACGCGCTCGGCGTCGGCGTTCCGCGCCAAACCGGACCATCCGTGCCTCGCGACCGGACCGGCGGCATGTTCTTCTTCGGCGGGTGCCAATGTAGTGGAAACATTCCCCCAGCCCAGCGAATCCCTCGACATGTAGTTTCCTTCGTACCGCTTTGTAGACAGCAACCCCAGACTGCCCACTTAGAAGTAGCGTATCCCTATCCCCCGACATGAGAGTAGACAGATCATAGCTGGAATGCCGAAATCTTGGGAAGGAAACCCACTATTCGGATACTCGCGGCCCGCCTGCCCCCTGCTACAGGGCCGGCCTGGTGCGTGTTTAAGCCTGATTTATGGGGCCTTGGCCGGGTGGAATTTTTGCTGGGCGGCGGGCAGGCCGTCCTTGACCAGGACTTCGACGGCGTCGGCCGCAGTGTCGATGAGGAAGGGCAGGTCCTTCTTCTCCGGGGCGGAAAAGTCACGCAGGACGAAGTCCGCGGTGTCCATCCGGCCCGGCGGACGCCCGACGCCCACCCGCACGCGCAGGTAGTCCTTGGTGGCCAGGGCCTTCGAGATGTCCCGCAGTCCGTTGTGGCCGCCTTCGCCGCCACCGAGCTTCAGCTTCACGGTATCGAAGGGAATGTCGATCTCGTCATGGACGGCAATGACGTGGGCGGGGTCGATCCCGTAGAACTGTGCCAGGGCCGAGACCGGACCGCCGGAGACGTTCATATATGACAGCGGCTTGGCCAGCACGATCCGGGGGCCGCCAAGGCCAAGGCGCCCTTCGAGGACCTGGGCACGGGCCTTGTGGGACTTGAAGCCGCCGCCGGCGCGCGAGGCGAGTTCGTCCAGGACCATCTGGCCGACGTTGTGGCGGTTGTGGCTGTACTCGGGTCCGGGGTTGCCAAGGCCTACAATCAGCCAGGTGTCGGTCATGGATCAGTCCTTCGGTGGGCCAGGTCAGGGTGGGACGGGTCACGCGGGAGTGCCGGCTCCGGCGCGGAATACGACGGCATCAGACACGACGGCGGCCGGGCCCCTCAGGGACCCGGCCGCCGGAGAAATCGCCGGAATTACTCGGCGGCGACCGAGGATCCTTCGGTGGTGTCGGCCGAAGCCTCTTCCTCGGAGACCTCGGTGGCCTCGGAGATGTGAACGACGAGAGCCTCGACGTCGGCCAGCAGGACGGAGCCCTTCGGCAGAACGAGGTCGGAAGCGTGGATGTGCTCGCCGGCGCTGCGGCCCTCAATGCTGACCTCGATGGCGGTCGGCAGGTGGGTTGCCTCGGCCTCGAGGGACACGGTGGTCATTTCCTGGTTGTACACGTTGCCCGGAGCCAGCTCGCCGGTCAGGTGGACGGGGACGTCGACGGTGACCTTTTCGCCGGTGCGGACGGTCAGCAGGTCGAGGTGCTCGATGATCTGCTTGATCGGGTTGCGCTGGATGTCTTTGACCAGGGCCAGGTGCTGCTCGCCGTCGATGTCCAGGGTCAGCAGGGCGTTAGCCTTGCGGACGGCCAGGGTGGTGGCCTTGGCCGGCAGGGTGATGTGGATCGGCTCTGCGCCGTGGCCGTAGATGACGGCCGGGATCAGGTTGGCCATGCGGGCACGGCGGGCGAAGCCCTTGCCGAATTCGGTGCGTACTTCTGCTGCGAGCTTCTGCTCAGACATGGATATCTCCTCGTGGGATTTCAAGCTGTGGGACTAAACGGTGTTCAGCAAGGGCGGAGGTCTGTTTGCGACCTTCAACGCCGGGCTGCCGTGCAGCTGACCTTCAGAAGGAGATTCAGACCCAGTCGATAACGGAGACCAGCACTCCGGCTCCCCGTGTATACGGTTGACCGGCGCTCTCCCTCGCCAAGGTTTCGGTACAAGGCTACCAGCGGCAAGCCCGGTTTCTGAAACCGGGCCCGCCGCCGGCCGGCCTAGGCCTGGCCGTCGAACAGGCTGGTGACCGAGCCGTCGTCGAACACTTCACGGATGGCGCGCGCGATCAGCGGCGCGATGGACAGCACTGTCAGCTGCGGGAAGCGCTTGTCCGCGGTGATCGGCAGCGTGTTGGTGACCACCACCTCGCGGGCGCCGGACTCGGACAGCCGGCGGGCTGCCGGGTCGGAGAACACGGCGTGGGTCGCGGCGATGATGACATCCTTGGCGCCGGCGTTCTTGAGCACCTGGACGGCGCCGGAGATGGTTCCGCCGGTGTCAATCATGTCATCGATCAGGACACAGGTGCGGCCTTCGATCTGGCCCACGACGGTCTTGGAGACGGCCTGGTTGGGCACGGTGAGGTCGCGGCTCTTGTGCACGAAGGCCAGCGGCGCGCCGCCGAGGCGCTCGGCCCACTGCTCGGCAACGCGGACACGGCCGGTGTCCGGGGAAACGACCGTAACCTTGTCCGAGCCGACGCGGGTGCGGATGTAGTCGGCCAGGAGCGGAATGGCCATGAGGTGGTCCACAGGGCCGTCGAAGAAGCCCTGGATCTGCGAGGTGTGCAGGTCCACGCTCATGATGCGGTCGGCGCCGGCGGTCTTGTACAGATCGGCAACGAGGCGTGCCGAGATGGGCTCGCGGCCGCGGCCCTTCTTGTCCTGCCGGGCATAGGGGTAGAACGGGGACACGACCGTGATGCGCTTGGCGGAGGCCCGCTTGAGCGAATCGATCATGATCAGCTGTTCCATGAGCCAGTTGTTCAGCGGGGCAGGGTGGGCCTGGATCACGAAGGCGTCGGTGCCGCGGACGCTTTCGCCGGCGCGCACGTAGATCTCGCCGTTGGCGAAGTCATAGGCGTCCAGCGGCAGCAGCTCGGTGCCCAGCTCCTTGGCGATCTCTTTCGCCAGCTCAGGGTGCGCGCGCCCCGCGGCCAGCACCAGCTTCTTCTCGCCGTGTGCCGTAATTTCGCTCATGATTGCTAGCCCTCTTCTGTCGGTGCCGGAGTAGTGGAGGAAGTTGGGGCGGCGCCCGCGGCGGCTGTTTCAACCGCGGCGGCGGACTGGGCCAGTGCGGCGGAAACGGACCCGGGGCGGTTGGCCGCAACCCAGCCCTCCGAGTTCCGCTGCCTGGCGATGGAGAGGGCAAGGGCGCCGGCCGGGACGTCCTGGCGGATGATCGCGCCAGCGCCGCTGTAGGCGCCGTCGCCCACCCGGACCGGAGCGACGAAGACCGTGTTGGAGCCGGTCCGGACGCCGGAGCCGATCACCGTGCGGTGCTTCTTCTCGCCGTCGTAGTTGGCGGTGATGTTGCCGCAGCCGATGTTGGTGTCCTCGCCGATTTCCGCGTCTCCGGCGTAGCCGAGGTGCGAGAGCTTCGAGCCGCGGCCGATCGTGACGTTCTTGGTCTCATAGAACGCGCCGATTTTGCCGGTTTCGCCCAGGACGGTGCCGGGGCGCAGGTAGGTGAAGGGGCCGACGCTGGCGCGTGCACCGATCGTGGACCCGGAGCCGTGGGTGCGGATCACCGTGGCACCCTCCCCCACCATGACATCGGTGAGGGTCGTGTCGGGGCCGACGACGGCGTCGCGCGCCACCGTGGTGGCACCGTGCAGCTGGGTGTTGGGCAGGAGGCGGACGTCCTCGTCGAGCGTCACCGTGGAGTCGATCCAGGTGGTGGCGGGATCGACGACCGTCACGCCGGCGCGCATCCAGCCCTCGACGGTGCGGCGGTTGTGTTCGGCGCCGAGAGCGGAGAGCTGGACGCGGTCGTTGGCGCCTTCGACCTGCCAGCGGTCTTCGGTGACGACGGCGGCGACGCGGCCGCCTGCGGCTCGGGCCAGGGCCAGGACGTCGGTGAGGTACTTCTCGCCCTGGGCGTTGTCGGTGGTGACGTGGACCAGCGCGTCGCGCAGCACTGCGGCGTCAAAGGCGTAGATGCCGGAGTTGATTTCGCGGATTCCGCGTTCGGCCTCGGTGGCGTCCTTGTGCTCGCGGATGCCCGTGACGGTTCCGTCCGCTGCGCGGAGGATCCGTCCGTAGCCGGTCGCGTCATCGAGGACGGCAGTGAGGACCGTGACGGCATTGCCCTCGGATTCGTGGGTGGCGACGAGTTCGGCGAGCAGGCCGCCGGTGAGCAGCGGAACGTCGCCGTAGGTCACAACCACGGTTCCGCTGAGCGGTCCCTGGGGGTGAAGGGCATCGAGGGCTTCCAGTGCGGCCTCGACCGCACGGCCTGTGCCGGGGACGTCATCCTGGTCCACGATCAGGGCGTCCGGATCGAGGGCTGCGACGTGGGCGGCCACGAGGTCGCGTTCATGCCGGACCACGAGGGCCAAGTCGCGGGGGTGGACACTGCGGGCGGCGTTGAGGGCGTGGCCCACCAGCGAGCGGCCGCCGATCTCATGGAGAATCTTCGGCGTACGGGATTTCATCCGGGTACCGGCCCCTGCAGCTAGGACGATCACGGCGGCTGGGCCGGTGTTCTCGGGGCTCACGTGTTGGCTCTCCTTGCTTGGTTGCGCAGTGTGTCTCGCCAGTTCCGCCCATAGGACTCGAACCTATACTCCACGGCTCCAAAGGCCGGGGTGCTGCCATTACACCAGAGCGGACCGTGCCCGGGCTTGACCTGCGGCACGAGAACCAATTCTGCCACGAAGGTTGATGCTCGTGCGACTCAGGGTCCGAAGCACGGGCGGTGCTGCCGGTGCGGCGTGGGAGGTGGGGCCGTGGTGGGGCTGTGGCTCGGCGGGGGCGGGGGGCGGCATGGCTAGTGGGCCTGTGGCTCGGCGGGGGCGGGGCCGGCATGGTCCGGTGGGCTGTGGGCTGGTACGGGCTCGCGGTAGGGCATGATGGTGCTGTGAGCAAGAGCGCAGGCCCATCCGGCGGGGCGGACGGCGGTAGCGGCAGGCCTGTCCGTGCGCCAGGCTACGTTCCCCGGCCCCGTATGACGGGCCCGCAGCGCCGCACGCAGCTGATTGGCATCGGCCGGGGCCTTTTCGCGCTCCGCGGCCTGGACGGCACCACCATCGAGGAAATCGCTGCCACCGCGGGCGTCTCCAAACCGGTGATCTATGAGCACTTCGGCTCCAAGGAAGGCCTCTACACCCAGGTGGTGGACGGCGAGTTCCACATCCTCCTGACCTCGATCAACGATGCCCTGTCCGAGGACGCCAAGCCACGCGTCCTTGTGGAGCGGGCGGCCCTGGCCCTGCTGACCTACATCGAGGACCGGACGGACGGCTTCCGCATCCTCATGCGCGACGCCCCGCCGTCCCAGCCGGAGGGCGCCTTCTCCACCCTGCTCTCGCATGTAACGGCCCGCGTGGAGCACATCCTCGAGGACGAACTCGCCCGCCGCGGTTTCAGCCCGGCGGACGGGGCCATGTATGCGCAGATGCTCGTGGGAATGGTCGCGATGACCGGACAGTGGTGGCAGGACAGCCGCACCCCGGACAAACGCGAAGTTGCCGCCCACCTGGTAAACCTGGCCTGGAACGGGCTCACCGGGCTGCAGAAGGACCCGGAGCTCCGAAGCCAGGAGTGAGGGGCGGGGTGGAGTGAGGTCCGGCGTTTGATTGAGGTCCGGGGATCGCCCGTGGTCGCTGGCCGCCACGGGACATGCCCAGCCCTGGCCCTGGCCCTGGCCCTGAGAAATGGGCATAACACCGGCATGCCCATCCTTGGCCTGCACCAAGGAGCATGTCCTCAGGGTTCCGAGCACACGAGGGAACATGTCCAGCCTTAGCCTGGACCAAGGGGCATGTCCTGAGGGTTCCGAGCACACGAGGGAACATGTCCAGCCTTAGCCTGGATCAAGGGGCATGTCCTGAGGGTTCCGAGCAAACTGGGGAACATGACCAGCCTTGGCCTTCGCACCAGACTTGGCCCTCACAAAGAACCTATCCAGCCGCGTGGCCAGGATTTAGCGACATGGCCAATTCAAGCCGGCTGCGAAACAACTCAGCACTTCACCGAAAATGCGCCGATGCCGTCGACTGCTCCATGGGACATGTCCTCCCCCTGCCCCGAGGAGTGGGCATGAGGCCAATATGTCCATTCCTTGCTTACACCAAGGGGCATGTCCTGAGGGTTCCGGGCACACCGGGGAACATGCCCAGCCCTGGCTGACATCAAGGGGCATGTCCTGAGGGTTCCGGGCACACCGGGGAACATGCCCAGCCCTGGCTGACATCAAGGGGCATGTCCTGAGGGTTCCGGGCACACCGGGGAACATGCCCAGCCCTGGCTGACATCAAGGGGCATGTCCTGAGGGTTCCGGGCACACCGGGGAACATGTCCATTCCTGGCCTGCGCCGAAGGGCATGTCCAGCCGTGCCGGAACCCGCTGAGCACCAACACACTGGGCATCTCCCCCGGGCCGTCAGGAGACTACTCCCCCAGCACTTCGAGGGCTTCGAGCCATTCGTGTTCGAGGGCTTCGCGTTCGCCGGCGAGCTCCTGGAGTTTCTTGTTGAGCCCGGCGAGCTCATCGAACTTGCTGGCGTCCCCGGCCCCGGCCGTCATTTGGGCGTGGATCTTGTCTTCCTGCTGCTTGAGCTTGCCCAGCTGCCGGTCGATCCGGTTCTTGGCCTTGCGGGCATCGCGCTTCTCCGCCTCAGAGGCGCCGCCGGCAGCCGGCGCGGAACCGGAGCCCGTCCCGGAGCCCCCGCCGGCGGCCGTGACCGGGTTCCCGCCGCCGGTGATCGTGGAGCCGGCCAGCGCCGACTCGCGCAGCTCGAGGTACTGGTCCACGCCGCGCGGCAGGGCGCGGATCTTGCCGTCGCCCAGGAGCGCCATCTGGTGGTCCGTGACGCGTTCGAGCAGGTAGCGGTCGTGGCTGACCACCACAAGGGTGCCGGGCCAGCCGTCCAGGACGTCTTCGACAGCGGCCAGGGTGTCGGTGTCGAGGTCGTTGGTGGGCTCGTCAAGCATGAGCACGTTGGGTTCGCCCACGAGGAGCCGCAGCAGCTGCAGACGCCGGCGTTCGCCACCGGAGAGGTCCTTGACCGGGGTCCACTGCTTCTGGTTGGTGAAGCCGAGCTGCTCCACGAGCTGGCCTGCGGTGAATTCCTTGCCGCCGACGTTGAAGGAGCGCTTCTCCCGCTCGATCACTTCGATGACGCGCAGGTCGGCGACGTCGTCGAGCTCCTTGACCTCCTGGGTCAGGACGGCGGTGACCACGGTCTTGCCGCGCTTGACCTTGCCGGAGGTGGGCTGAATCTCGCCATTGAGCAGTTTAAGCAGTGTGGTCTTGCCGGCGCCGTTGACGCCCACCAGGCCCAGCCGTTCGCCGGGGGCGAGGCGCAGGGTGATGTTGTCGAAGAGCTTCTGCCCGGGTTCGCCGCCGAGGAAGTCGAGGGACACGTTTTCCAGGTCCAGGACGTCCTTGCCGAGCCGGGCGGTGGCCATCTTGCTCAGCGCCATCGAGTCGCGCGGTTCGGGGACGTCGGCGATCAGGGCGTTGGCGGCCTCGATCCGGAACTTGGGCTTGGCGGTGCGGGCCGGGGCGCCGCGGCGCAGCCAGGCGAGTTCCTTCTTGACCAGCTGCTGGCGTTTGCCTTCCATGACGGAGGCGGAGCGGTCGCGTTCGGCCCGGGCCAGGACGTACGCGGCGTAGCCGCCCTCGAACGGATCCATGATGCCGTCGTGGATTTCCCAGGTCTTGTTGCAGACTTCGTCGAGGAACCAGCGGTCGTGGGTGACCACGAGGAAGGCGCCCTGGTTGGGGCGCCAGCGGGTCTTCAGGTGCCGGGACAACCAGGCGACGCCTTCGACGTCGAGATGGTTGGTGGGCTCGTCGAGCATGATGACGTCGTGGTCCTCAATCAGCAACTTGGCCAGGGCCACCCGCCGCTTCTGGCCGCCGGAGAGAGCATGCACGTTGGCGTGCCAGTCGACGTCGGACACGAGTCCGCCCATTACCTCGCGGATCTGCGGATTGCGGGCCCACTCATAGTCCGCCTTGTCGCCGACAATGGCCGCACCGACGGTGAGGTCGCCGTCGAGGACGTCGCTCTGGTCCAGGTAGCCGATATTGACTTCACTGCGCTTGGTCACCCGGCCCGAATCCGGGGTGGCGCGCATGGCCAGCAGGCGCATGAGCGTCGACTTGCCGTCGCCGTTGCGGCCCACCATGCCGATCCGGTCGCCCTCTTCCAGGCCTAGGGTTACGCCGTCGAGGACGGTGCGGGTTGCATACGAGACCGTGAGGTTCTCGCCGCCGAGCAGGTGTGCCACTGGGAACTGCTTTCTTAGGTGTATCGGTGAAGTGTTGCTGTGAAGTCATGAGATGCGGTGCGTCAAAAGCTCCTAAAGGAGCGTATCGGAGATGATGCGGGCGCCGTGCACCGGGCCGTGGACCGCCATCGCATCCAGGCCATGGTGGCGCAGGTCTTCGGCGAGCCCGGCCGCGGCCGCGGGGCTGTGCGCGAGGAAGGCGACGGTGGGTCCGGAGCCCGAGACGATTCCCGCGATCGCGCCGCATGCCTCGCCGCGCCCCAACGTGTCGCGCAGGCCCGGAGCCAGTTCGATCGAGGCGCGCTGGAGGTCGTTGACCAGGACGCGGCTCAGGGCGTCGGCGTCGCCGCTGCGCAGGGCCGTGAGGACGCCGGGGTCGACGGCGACCGGCTCCTCCACCGTGACGCCCTCCGCCGCGCGGAGCCGGTCCAGGGTCCGGTAGACCTCCGGGGTGGACAGTCCGAAGTCGGCCGCGACCAGGACCCAGTCGGTCTGGGCCTTGACGAGGGCTGGTGAGAGGTCGTCGCCCAGTCCCAACCCGACGGCGGTGCCGCCCAGAAGCGAGAACGGGACGTCGGCGCCGAGTTCGGCGGCCAGGTGGGCCAGCTCATCGCGGGACAGCCCGCTGTTCCACAACGCGTCGCAGGCCAGCAGGGTGGCTGCGGCGTCGGCGGACCCGCCGCCCATGCCGCCGGCCACGGGCACGCGTTTGGTGATCTCCAGATGGACCCCGGTGGCGTGCTCCGAGACGTCGGCCATAATCGCCGCCGCCTTGTAGGCCAGGTTGCGATGATCCAGCGGGATGTCCACGCCATCCAGGTCCAGGGTGCTCGCATCGCTGATGCTGACGGTGATCCCGCCGGTATCGGTGCTGGTGGCGGCCACTTCCTCGTAGAGCGAGACGGCCAGGTAGACGCTGGCCACCGAATGGTAGCCGTCCGGCCGCAGGGGTCCGACGTCCAGTGAGACATTGACCTTGCCTGGAGCCTTGACCCGGACAGTCCTCGCGGCAAAGCGCCCTCTCACTGCGTTCATGGCTCCACGCTATGGCATCCCGGCCCCGGCTCCAAGCACGGGACGGCTCCCGGACGGCTCCCCTGAGACTCACAAGCGACTCACAAAGGACGCCAAAGGAACTCAGCGGGAACTCAGGACTCCGGCTGCGCGTGGGCTTCGGCGATCCTCGCGAACGCAGCAATATCGATCACTTCACCGCGGGCGGAGGGGTCGACGCCGGCGGCCCGCAGGCATCGTTCGGCCTCGGCGGCGCTGCCGGCCCAGCCGGCCAGTGCCGCCCGAAGCGTCTTGCGCCGCTGCGCGAAGGCGGCGTCGATCACGGCGAAGACCTGTTCCCTCGTGGCAGTCGTGACGGGGGGCTCGCGGCGCGTGAAAGAAACCAGTCCGGAATGGATCTTGGGAGCCGGCCAGAAGACGTTCATGCCGATCACGCCGGCCTTGCGCATGCTGCTGTACCAGGCGGCCTTGACTGAGGGCACGCCGTAGGTTTTGGAACCGGGCCCCGCCGCGAGGCGGTCGGCGACCTCGTCCTGGACCATGACGAGGCCGTGCTGCAGGCTCGGGAAGTGCTGCAGGAGGTGCAGGACCACGGGAACGGCGACGTTGTAGGGAAGATTCGCCACGAGCGCGGTCGGTTCCGCGGGCAGTTCCGTGACCCTCATGGCATCGGCCAGGACGAGGTGGAAATTTCCGACGGCGTTCGGCCGCCACTGGTTCACCGTGGCTGGCAGCCGCCCGGCCAGGACCGGATCGATTTCGACGGCGACCACGGTCCGGGCGGCGTCCAGCAGGCCAAGGGTCAGCGACCCGAGACCGGGCCCCACTTCGAGGACCGTCTCATCGGCCCGGATGTCCGCGGCGGCCACGATGCGCCGGATGGTATTGCCGTCGATGACAAAGTTCTGGCCCAGGGTCTTCGTGGGCCGGACGCCGATTTCCTCAGCCAGCCGGCGGATATCGGTGGCGCCCATCAGCGGTGCGGGCGCCGCTGACGGCAGGCTTTCGGGGGCGGAGGGGCTCGGTTCAGTCACCTAGGTATCCTATCCCGGCGCCGGTACGCCACAGGCCGGGCCCGGAGGGATCCGGACCCGGCCTGTGCGTCTCACCGCGGCCGTGGTCAGCCGCCGCGGGAGCGGGCGGTCATCAGCGGGCAGTCACGAGCCGACTGGGCGTGCTGGCAGGGAATGCCAGCTGGGCGTCTTAGCTGGACGCGGCCCAGCCGCAGCCCCAGGGGCCAAGGCCGCGCTGCGCGTAGACGCGGTTGGCGATGTCGATCTGCTGGGCCTTGGTGGCCGCAGCGGCGTTGGGGGCGTAGGCGCCGCCGCCGGCGCCGAGCCAGGTCCGGACGTCGAACTGCAGGCCGCCGTAGTAGCCGTTGCCGCTGTTGATGGACCAGTTGCCGCCGGACTCGCACTGCGCGATCTTGTCCCACATGCCCTGGTTCATCATCGCGGGCGCGCCGGCACCGGTGTTGGCTGCGGGCTGGGGCTTTTCCTTGGTGCCCACAGTGACCTTCTCAGTGACCGGCTGAGCACTCACGGTCTCGGAGACCAGGGTCCGGGCGGCTTCGCGGCCGTCTACGAGGACCAGCTTGAAGCTCTTGGTGGTGGTACCGGCGACGCCGGCCTGGGTGACGGTCTTGTCACCCTTGAACATGTCGGCGCTTTCGGTGGTGAGTGTTTCGAATGCGACAGGCTCGGTGGTGTTGGCCGTCTTGCTGACATCGACGCGGGAGACCTTGATGACCATGTCGTTGACCACCGGCGCGTTCCCGGGCTGGGAGACGCGGTCGCTGGCTCCGAGCGACAGCCCGGCGTCTTCGAGCACCTTGGCCACGGTGGCCTCTGTCGTGGTGGTCTTGGCCGCCTTGCCGTCCGCGACGATGCTCACTGTCTTCGGCGTCGAGATGGCAACGAAGGAACCGGAGACAGCCAGCTGGGCGTCCTTGGGCACAGACACCTGAGAGGCGCTGGCCACGCCGAGTTCGGTCACGAGCCCCTCGACGGTGGGTGATGTGGTGTTGATGGTCCGTTCGGCGCCGTCGAGGCTGACCTTGACGGCCTTGGCGAGGTTGACGTTGATGACTGATCCGTCCTGCACGTGGGCGTCCGCCGAAGGCGACACCCGGTCGGCTGGCTCCAGTTCAACCTTGGCACTCTTGACGACCTCGGCGACGGTTCCGCCGAAGGTCTGGACGGAGCTGACCTTGCCGTCCACGTTGAGTGTGATCGTCTTGTTGTTGCCTACGAAGGCCACGAGGCCCAGCACCAGTGCCACCAGAACTACGAGCTGGGAGCCAACTTTGACGAAGCTGATCTTGCCGTCCGATGTGAAGAACTTGACCACGATTGCCCGAATCTCTTGGACCTTCCGGGCACGGGGATAAATGCACGCGACCACCCGCCGTGAGCGCGCCAGGGGCGGCTCCGGACAGGGTCCGGAGCGTCACGGAAGATGCGTGCACTGCCTCACCCAAAACGAGAGCGCACATGTGGTTTGTTTGCCACGATGCACGCCCTGCTTCAGTGAAATTATCCGTAGGCCTTCCCCGACCCCGGCTAATAGTTGACCACTGTAACCGTAGCGTTATAAAGCAGCCAAGAATTTGTGCATACCCAGTATGCTTTGGCGGAGGCCGAAAGTGACCGTTTTAGGCCCAGGATCCGTATGCCCGCACGGAATTTTCGGCGATCTGCGCGCACAGTCCGGAAAGCTCCGATCCAGTCACATCGGCCATCGCCCGAACCGTGTACGGAACCATGTAACTCGCATTCGGGCGCCCGCGGTGCGGGTGCGGCGTGAGGAACGGCGCGTCCGTCTCGACCAGGATCCGGGTCGGCTCCGCGATGGCCAGGGCGGCCCGCAGGTTGGACGCGTTCTTGAAGGTCACGGTCCCGGCAAAGGACATGTACCAGCCCTCCGCGTTGCACGTCCTGGCGAGCTCCTCGTCGCCGGAGAAACAATGGAATACCACACGCTCCGGCGCTCCTTCTTCGCGCAGCACCTGGACGACGTCGTCGTGGGCGTCGCGGTCGTGGATCTGCAGCGTCAGTCCGAGCCGTTTGGCGATGTCGATGTGGCGGCGGAACGAATAGCGCTGGTGGGCCAGGCCCTCCCCCTCGGTCCGGAAGAAGTCCAGCCCTGTCTCACCGATCGCCCGGACCCGCGGGTGGGCGGCCAGGGCCTCGATTTCGGCCAGGGCGCTGTCCAGTTCGCCGCGGCGGGCGTAGTCGGGCGCATCGTTGGGGTGGAGCGCGACTGCGCCCAGGAGCCGCGCATCGAGCTCGACGGCCTTGACCGTGAACCGTGACGATTCGAGGTCGCACCCCACCTGCACCGCCCCCTGGACGCCCACGGCAGCCGCGGCGTCGAGGGCGTCCGTGATGCTCACCGACAGCTCTGCGTCGGGAAAGTCCAGATGGGTGTGGTTGTCCATCACCGGGACGGGCAGCGGTTCCGGTGCAGGCGGATAGCCGCTGCGTCCGGCGCCGTCATTTCCGGGCGACCGGAACTGGACGGGAGTGTGGAGATTGAGCATTCTTCCACCCTAACGGGCGCCCGGAATTACCCGGAACTCTCTGTCAGGCCCGGCAGTTGTGTTAGTAGTCTGTAAGTACTCTGTTATTTCACCGTAAGGAAACAGGCGAACCCCACTGCGGGGCCCGGCGGCCGTTGCCGGTCCGTTCCGGGACCCACCAGGGCTGAAAGGCTGCCGATGGATTACCAGCGCACTTCCCTAGAGGACGCTCTCCCCGACGGACGGAGCTTCCCGGGCCGCCCCGCCGTGGATGCCGACGCCGTTGACGCAGCGCCAGCCGGACACCGCTCCTCGCCGCAGGCGCCCCCAGCCATGGACGCCGGCGCCTTCCACTCCGCCAGCACCCGGATCCTCTCTGCCATCAATACGGTGATCGACGGCAAGGCCGAAGCGGCAAAGCTGGCGCTCACGGTGCTCCTGGCCCAGGGCCACCTGCTCCTGGAAGACGTCCCCGGAGTCGGCAAGACCCTCCTGGCCAAGACCCTGGCCCGCAGCATCGACTGTTCCGTCAGCCGTATCCAGTTCACCCCGGACCTGCTTCCGTCCGACGTGACGGGCGTATCCATCTACAACCAGGCGACCCGGTCCTTCGAATTCCGGCACGGCGCGGTGTTCGCGAACATCGTCATCGGGGACGAAATCAACCGCGCCTCCGCCAAAACCCAGTCCGCCCTGCTGGAGTGCATGGAGGAGCACCAGGTCACGGTGGACGGCACGTCCTACCGCCTGGATGAGCCATTCATGGTGGTGGCGACGCAGAACCCCATTGAGATGGAGGGCACCTACCCGCTTCCCGAAGCGCAGCGGGACCGTTTCATGGCCCGGATCTCGATGGGCTACCCGGACCGGGAGTCCGAGATGGAGATGCTGGAAACCCATCAGGCGTCCTCCCCGCTGGCCCACGTGACGGCCGTGGTCACCGCCGCGGAAGTGGCCGCCATGATTGCCACCGTGCAGCAGGTCTACGTGTCCCGGTCCATCAAGGAGTACACGGTGGCCCTGGGACGGGCCACGCGTGAAAGCGGTCTGCTCCGGCTTGGCGCCAGCCCCCGGTCCATGTTGCAGCTCCTGCGCGCGGCGAAGGCCACGGCCGCACTCGATGGCCGGGACTTCGTCCTGCCGGACGACATCATCAGCGTCGCCGAGGCCGTGCTCGCCCACCGGATCATCCTCGACCGCAAGGCCGCCAGCACGGGCGAGACGCCGCAAAGCGTCATCCGTGCCATCATCGGCAAAATCCCTGTCACCCCGGAGGTGACGGCGGCAGCCACCGGAACCGGACGCCCCGGCCGGAACAGGGCCTCGGCCATGGCGGCCGCGCCGCCGCCCCAACAGCCGAATCCGCGCTAGGCAACGGTTCCGCCATGGCGTGGAGGGATCGGTTCCCGGGACATATCTTCAGCACCCGCGGCTGGGGCCTGCTCGGCGCGGGTGCGATCTTCCTGCTGGCCGCGCAGATCATGGGGCGCCGGGATTTGCTGGCCCTGGCCGTGCTGCTGCTGATCCTGCCGCTCCTGTCGCTGGCCGGAACCCGAGTGTTGAAGCCGAGGTTTCGCGTCTACCGCGAGTTCAGTCCGTCTCAGGTCGAGACGTCCGCGCGTGCCACGGTGCGGCTGGCCGTGGCACGGAGCGGGGCGGGAACGGGCCACGCGATCATGGAGGAACACCTGCCGGCCCGGTTTGGCGAGTCTCCAGCCTTCCGCTTCCCCGCCCGCACGGCGGCCGGGGGCACGAGCCGCTATGAATACCACCTTCGCTCGGCCAAGCGGGGCCAATTCCGGATCGGGCCCGTCACGGCAGAGTTCAGCGACCCCTTCGGCCTGTCCTTCCACCGCCACGCAATCGACGACGGCGACCTCCTCACCGTGACGCCCGCCGCCGTCGAGCTTCCCGCGACGGGGCTCGCCGGTGCCCGCGGACACGACGGTGTTACGGCCACCCGGGTCCGGGCCAATCCTAGCGACGACGACGTCATGACCCGCGAATACCGTCACGGGGATCCGATGCGCCGGGTGCACTGGGCTGCGACCGCCCGCCACGGGGCCCTCATGGTGCGGCAGGAGGAATCCGTCACGACCCCCGAGGCGACCATCATCCTGGACCAGTGCCTCTCGGCCTACCCGCACGGAGTGTTGGGTCACGGCGGCTTTTCTGCGGCCGGCCGCCCCCACTCCGGCCACGCCGGAGGCAGCGACGGGTCCAGCCGTGAGCTGCTGACCTGCGACGCCTTCGAATGGGCCGTCACAGCGGCAATGTCGATCGGCGCGCACCTTGCCGACCGCAATTACTCCCTGCGGTTCCTGGACAGCGCGGGCGCGCCCGCCTTCCGGCAGTCGCCGTCCGCTCCCGATCCCGAGGCCGAGGAGTACACGGGAGCATCCGGACTGCAGTCCATCGCGGAAAGCCTGGCCGCCATCCAACTCTCCGGCCCGCACTACACCCACCTGCACCGCAACCGCGCCCACGGCCCCCGCCCGCAGCCCGGCGGCATCCCCGGCCCGGCGGGGGCCGCCGCGGGTTCCAACGCCGTCCGCGGGCAGGAGGCAGCCCGCTCCGGGCAAGCCTCAGGGTCCGTGCCGCAGGCCTTCGGTGACGCCCTGCTGGACAAGCTCTCCGCCCACCGGCTGCGGGGTCCGATCCTGGCCGTCCTGGGCAGCCTGACGCCCGCCGAGGCCCGGGCGCTGTCCCCGGCGGCGGCGTTCGGCGCGAACGCCTTCGCGCTGCTGGTCACGGACCAGGCAGACGACTCCGGCGAAGTGTCCGGGGCACTGGAGGCGCTGCGGCTGGGCGGATGGCGGGCCGTGGCGGTATCGGCCCGGAGTTCGTTGCCCGACGCATGGGCGGCCTTCGACCAGACGGACCCGGCCATGGCCGCTGCCGCCGACGTCCGCCGCGGCGCAGGGGGCAGGCCATGACCCTCGCACCGCAGCGCCGCACCGGATCCGACGCCGGCCCCTCGGGCGCAGAAGAACCGACGGTCCTGTCCCCCGGCACGGCGTCCCGCAGGGCCGGACCCGGCGCCCAGCCCTGGGTGATGGGGACCGCGGTCGCGGTGGCCGTCGCGGGTGCCGCCCTCGGCTTCAACGGCGTCCTGCGCGGGTGGGCCTGGTACTCCCCGGTGATCACCACCGTCCTTGCCGTCGCCTTCAGCATGGCGATACTGCGGTCACTGCGAGCGCGGACGTGGTTCGTGGCCGCCGGCGGGCTGGCGGCGCTCATCCTGGTCCTGACCTTCACCTTCTTCAGGCAGCACAGCATTGCCGGGTTCATCCCGTCCGCCGAGACCATGGACTACCTGGGAAGGTTCCTCCGCCGGGCTGGCGAAACCGTGCTCGCCGAGAGCACGCCGGTGGCTCCCAACGCCGGAATCGTCATGCTCATCTGCGCCGTGCTCGGGCTGCTGGTGATCCTCGTGGATGCCCTCGCGTTCCCTCTGGCGTTGCCGGCCACGAGCGGACTCGGGATCCTGGCCATCCTCGTGGTGCCGGCCATGGTCAAGCCGCAGAGCGTGGGCGTGCTCGGGTTCCTCGGGGCCGCCGTCGGCTATCTGCTGATCCTGGGCTGCAGCCATTGGTTCACGCCGGATGCCCGCACCGGCGCCGATACCGCCCGGGACCCGGGACAAATCCGGCGCGGCGCGGTCACGGCCGGGATGGCGCTGACCCTGACGTTGCTGCTGCAGCCGGTCATCCCGGGTTTCGACCAGGGCACGTTTCCGCAGGGCTCGCGGCTGAACCCGTTCGGCAACGCAACCGGCCTGAATCCGATGATCAGCCTCGGCAGCAGCCTGCGCAGCCCCTCGGGCGAGGGCCGGATCACGTTTGCCACGAACGCGCCGACGACGCCATACCTGCGCTCGGTCACAGTGGATAACTTCGACGGCGACACCTGGGCACCGGATGACCGGGAGTCCACCCGGCGGCTGGGTACCGGCAGGATCGACTCCGGGCTTGAGAGCGCCGCAACGGAGCTTCGCGTGGTCACCGCCGTCAACACCGGGCAGTTCACGAGTCCCTACCTCCCCGCACCCTACGCGCCGGAGTCGGTCAGCGGGCTCACAGGGCGCTGGGCCTGGGATCCGGCCACGCTCAGCATCAAGGGGGTCGACACAAATTCCCGCGACCAGCAGTACGTTGTCACCTCCGTCAGCCCGCAACTCACCGCCGGGCTGCTGGCAGAGGCCTCACAGCCGGCCGGCGGGATCCCCGATCTGTTCCTCCGGCAGCCCTCGAACGTTCCGGAGATCGTGCGCACCACGGCCGATACTGTGACGGCCGGAGCCGCCACGCCGTATGCGCGCGCCATGGCCATCCAGACGTACCTGCGTTCACTCCAGTTCACGTATTCCCTGCAGTCCCCCGTGCAGGGCGGCTACGACGGCAACGGCCTGTCCGTCCTGGCGGACTTCCTGACCCAGAAGAGCGGCTACTGCATTCATTTCGCCTCGGCCATGGCCGTGATGGCCAGGCTGGAGGGCATTCCCAGCAGAATCGCCGTGGGCTACGCCCCGGGCCGCTCCACCGGCGCCTCCGTGTCCGTCGCGGGCCAGGGCCCGCTGCCCGAGTACGAGGTCGATTCCCGAGACGCCCATGCGTGGCCGGAGCTCTTCTTCCAAGGCATCGGGTGGGTCCCGTTTGAGCCGACGCCCTCCCGCGGCGTGGTTCCGGCGTACGCCACGGCAGCCGCCACGCCCAGCGGCGCCAGCACCAATGAACGCAACGATGCCCTGACCCCCGGGGAACGTTCCACGCCGGCGCCGGTCCCCACCCTGGCCCCTGTTCCCCTTCCGGCGGCCGGGGCGCGGACCCCCGCGGACACGCACCCGGCACAGGCGCTGTACGGCCTGGGAGCGGTGCTGCTGCTGGCACTGCTGGCGGCTTCCCCGCGGCTGGTGCGCAGCGGGGTGCGGCGCCGCAGGCTGACGACGACGGCCCGCAGCAGGGGCGGCGCGCCGGCAGGAACGGCCGTTCCGGCCTGGGCCGAACTGAGGGACCTGGCCACGGACTACGGCGTGGCGCCAGAAGCGAGCGAGACGGCGCGGCATTTCTCGGAGCGGCTGCGCGCCTCGGCGGCTTTGGGACAGCCAGGCGGAGCGGAGACGCCCGGCCAGCGGGCAGCGGCCGCCCTGACGGAGGACTTTGAACGGGAACGGTACGGCCGCCCGGCCGGAGCCGCCGGACCTGCGGGCGCCGCCGGATCTGCGGGCGCTGCGGGCGCCGCCGGATCTGCGGGCGCTGCGGGCGCCGCCGGATCTGCGGGCGCCGCCGACTCCGCCGCGGTCAGGATTGCGCTGGTGCAGGCCGCGCTGCGGGGCAACGCGAAGCTCCTGGTGCGGCTGCGTGCGGACTGGCTGCCGCCGTCGGTCCTGTCCGGGTGGCGGCGGGCCCTCCCGCTGCCCCGACGGGTCCTGTCCCGGACAGCAGAAAGCACCCGGCGGGGCATCGCGGGATCCTGGGGGAAGATCCGCAATACCGTCCGCCGGGTGCGTCGCGGCTAGCGTGCCGCCGTCATCGGGCCCGCGTCAGCCGTCCCGCGTCAGCGGATCCGCGTCAGCGAATCCGGGGCCCGGGTGCTCCCTGCGCCTAGCCTGCGTAGGGGTCGGCGATGCCGATGTACTGGGTGTAGAGGTATTCCTCGATGCCCTCCAGGCCGCCTTCGCGGCCCAGGCCGGACTGCTTGACGCCGCCGAACGGGGCGGCGGCGTTGGAGACGACGCCCGCGTTCAGGCCGAGCATGCCGGTTTCGAGGCGTTCGCCCATCCGGATGCCCCGGTTCAGGTCCCGGGTGAAGACGTAGGCCACGAGCCCGTATTCGGTGTTGTTCGCGAGCCGGACGGCCTCGTTCTCGGTGTCGAAGGTGATGATCGGGGCGACGGGGCCGAAGATTTCCTCGGACAGGATCCGGGTGCCCTCGGTGACGCCCTTGAGGATCGTCGGCTGGTAGAAGTAGCCCGGGCCCTCGACGGCGGAGCCGCCGGTCACCGCGACCGCACCGGAGGCGACGGCGTCGGTGACGAGTTCGTGGACCTTGTCCCGGCTCTTGGCATCGATGAGCGGGCCGACCTTGGACTCGGCCTCGGTGCCGCGGCCGGTGGTCATGTCCTTCATTTTCGCGGCGAACTTCTCCGCGAACTCGTCCGCGACGGACTCGTGCACGATGAACCGGTTGGCCGCGGTGCAGGCCTCGCCCATGTTCCGCAGCTTCGCCAGCATCGCACCCGCGACGGCGGCATCGACGTCGGCGTCCTCGAACACAACGAACGGGGCGTTCCCGCCGAGCTCCATCGAGGTCCGCAGGACCGTCTCGGAGGCATCGGCGAGCAGCCGGCGGCCGACCTCCGTGGAGCCGGTGAAGGACAGCTTCCGCAGGCGCTGATCCTTGATCAGCGGCCCCGTCGTGGCGCCGGCCGTGGAGGTCGGGATGACGTTCAGGACACCGGCGGGCAGGCCGGCCTCGACCATCACGGCCGCGAACAGCTGGGAAGTCAGCGGGGTCAGGTTCGCGGACTTGAGCACCATCGTGCAGCCGGCGGCGACGGCCGGGGCGATCTTGCGGGTGGCCATGGCCAGCGGGAAGTTCCACGGCGTGATCAGCAGGCACGGGCCCACCGGCTTCTTGGTCACCAGCAGCCGGGACTTCCCATCCGGGGACACAGAGTAGCGGCCGAACGCGCGGACGGCTTCCTCGGAGAACCACCGCAGGAACTCCGCGCCATAGGTGACCTCGCCGCGGGCCTCGGCCAGCGGCTTGCCCATCTCCAGGGTCATCAGCAGCGCGAAGTCCTCGGCCCGCTCGGTCACGAGTTCGAACGCGCGGCGCAGGATCTCCCCGCGTTCGCGCGACGGGACCTTCGCCCAGGACTCCTGCGCGGCGGCGGCGGCGTCCAGGGCCGCCTTGCCGTCCTCGGGGCCGGCGTCGGCGATGCTCAGAAGCACCTGGCCAGTGGCGGGGTCCTCGACCTGGAAGGTCTTCCCGGACGCGGCCGGACGCCATTCGCCGTTGATCAGCAGGCCCGTCGGGACCGAGGCCAGCAGGGCCTTCTCCCGCTCCGCGGAAACAATAGGCTGGGCAGTTACAGTCACAACGACTCCCTCGTCAGCAATTCGGTTGGCACTAGTTTGTGGCACTAGCTTTTTGGCTCTAGTTTGTTGGCACTGATTAATTGGCACTGCGGCTTTATTGGCACTGCGTGCCGGTTGAGGCGCTCGTTCCCGTAGGGCCGGCCGCCTGGATTACTGCCACGGTACTGCCGCGCTCACGGGCAAGTCTATGCATGCGCGCACTACCCGATCCGGATAATGCTGTGCAGCTGCACAACCCATGGCGAACCCGGCCCGCTGCGGCCGGCGAGGCCCCGGGCCGCCCCGGAACCTGCCTCCGGGATCACCGCGCGGCGAGCACCGCGGAGTAGAGTTCGCGCTTGCTGACTTTCGCGTCCTCGGCCACCGCGGCGACGGCTTCCTTCAGCCGGATGCCCTGGGCGATCAGGCCGTTGACGGCGGCCACGTGGTCCTCGGGGCGGCCCGGTTCGCGCTCAGGAGCACCGCCCACCACCACGGCGATTTCGCCGCGCACCTCGTTGGACTCCGCCCATTCGAGCAGTTCGCGCAGGGTGCCGCGGATGACTTCTTCATACGTTTTCGTAAGTTCCCGGCAGACGGCGGCCCGGCGGTCGGCGCCGAAGCGTTCCCGCAGCGCCCTCAGCATCGGCTCCAGCCGGTGCGGCGCCTCGAAAAACACCATGGTGCGCCGCTCGGCGTCGAGGTCTGCCAGCCGCGAGGAGCGTTCGCCTGCCTTGCGGGGCAGGAATCCTTCGAAGCAAAAGCGGTCGGTCGGCAGGCCGGACAGGGCCAAGGCGGTCAGCACGGCGGAGGGCCCGGGTGCCGCGGTGACGGTGAGGCCGGCCGCTACAGCGCCTTCAACCAGCCGGAACCCCGGGTCCGAGACGGACGGCATGCCGGCGTCGGTCACCATGACCAGGGTCTTGCCGGACCTGACCTGATCCAGCAGGTCAGCCGTCTTGGCGGCCTCATTGTGCTCGTGATAGCTGATGATCCGGCCGCCCACCGTGATACCCAGGGTCTGCACGAGCCGGTGCAGCCGCCGCGTATCCTCGGCGGCGACGATGTCCGCCGTCGTGAGCAGCTCCACGAGCCGCGCCGAGGCGTCGCCGGTGTTTCCGATCGGCGTCGCCGCGAGGACGATGCGGCCGGGTCCGCCAACGGCCGGACCAGCGGCCGGAACAGTGCCGGGCGCGGCTTCGTCAACGGGAAGGGCGCCGTCGGTGCTGTCTTCGGAGCGAAGATCAAGTTGGGGGGAAGTACTCGGTTCGTGGTCCACATGACCAGCCTACTGCCGCCGGGGCACGGCCCGACGAGCACAGCCGCGAAAGGTAGCATGGGCAACGTGACCCAGACCCCCACGCTCCCGCCCGAGGCCGGTGCCGCCGCATCGCCGTCAACAGGGCCGAACAGCGGCAGCGCCGGCAGCCAGGCCCGCGGCCGCGTCCGCACCGGCCGCAATCTCGAGGGGCACCGCTGGATCGGCCGCCCCGCCGAGGCTTTCACCACGGAGGCACTCAAGGACCGCCTGATCGGCAGCATCCAAAGCTGGCGGGACTACCCGGCGTCGCTGCGGCTCTGGTACTGGCTCATTCCCGCCCTCACGGCGGCGCTGGGCGGCATCCTGCGGTTCGTCCGGCTGGACACACCCCGCAACCTGGTCTTTGACGAAACCTACTACGTCAAAGACGCGTATTCGTTGTTGGTCAGCGGCTACGAGCGGAGCTGGCCCGACCGGGCGAACGACTCCTTCATTGCAGGCAACCCCGGCGTGCTCCTGAACTCCCCGGAGTATGTGGTGCACCCGCCGGTCGGCAAGTGGATGATTGCCGCGGGCATGTGGCTGTTCGGCGCGGACAACCCCTTCGGCTGGCGGTTCGGTGCGGCCCTGACGGGGACCCTGTCCATCTTCCTGTTGGCTTTGATCGCGCAAAAACTCTTCCGCTCCCTGACGCTGGGCGCGGTTGCCGGCGTCCTGCTTGCCGTGGACGGCCACCACCTTGTGATGTCCCGGACCTCGCTGCTGGACATCTTCCTCATGTTCTGGCTCCTTGCCGCGTTCGGTGCCCTGCTGATGGACCGCGACGACGGCCGGCGGCGTCTGGCGGCCCGGCTCGGCCGGGAGGCCGCTGCTTCTCCCGCGGGACGTCCCTCGGCGCTGCAGCTCACGTCCGGACCCTGGCTCGGCATCCGCTGGTGGCGACTCGCGGCAGGCGTCTGCCTGGGTCTGGCCGTGGGGACGAAATGGTCCGGGCTGTTTTTCATGGCCGGTTTCGGCCTGCTGACCGTGTTCTGGGACCTCAGCGCGCGCCGCATCGCCGGCGTGCACGCCTGGATCAGCGGCGGCATCCTCAAAGACGGCGTCCCGGCCTTCCTGACCATCGTTCCGGTGGCTGCGGTGGTCTATGGCTTCACATGGACGGGCTGGTTCCTGTCCAAGGACGCGTACTTCCGGCACTGGGCCGAGGCCAACCCCTCGGCCGAGTGGGGCTGGCTGCCGAACGCTGTGCGGTCCCTGGCGCACTACCACCTGGAGGCGTACAAGTTCCATCAGGGCCTGAGCTCCGACCACCCTTACGAGGCCAGTGCCTGGACCTGGCTGGTCATGGGGCGGCCGACGTCCTTCTTCTATGAATCTCCCGCCAAGGGCACCCCCGGGTGCGACCTCAGCAACTGCACCTCCGCCATCCTCTCGGTAGGCAACCCGCTGATCTGGTGGGGCGCGGCCGTGTCTCTGGTCATCCTGCTGTTCTGGTGGGCGGCCCGCCGCGACTGGCGCGCCGGCGCGGTCCTGGCCGGGGTGGCGGCCGGCTACCTCCCCTGGTTCATGTACCCGGAGCGCACCACCTTCTTCTTCTACGCCGTGTCCTTCGAACCGTTCCTGGTGCTGGCGCTGGTCTATTGCCTGGGACTGGTCTTTGGCCAGCGCAGCGACCCCCTCTGGCGGCGGCGGTCCGGGTTCTGCCTGGTTGCGCTGTTTGTGGTGGCCGCCGTGCTGCTGTCCGCGTTCTTCTACCCGGTCTGGACCGGCGAGGTGATCCCGTACCAGGAATGGCGCCTGCGCATGTGGATGCCTTCCTGGATCTAAGGCAGGATTGCAGGGGAAAGTCCGCCGAACTCCGGGCGGACCAGGAATGGAGACTCGGCTGTGAGAGAAGCAAGCACCGGACTGCTCGTGGAGCTGGACCCGGAGAGCAACGTGACCGACCTGCTCCTGGAGCAGCACGCGAAGGATCCCGTGCACGCCCTCTACTCCCGCAAGGGTCCCGGCGGCTGGACCGACGTCCCGGTCCAGCACTTCCTGGACCAGGTCACCGCCCTGGCCAAGGGCCTGATTGCCGGCGGACTCACCCCGGGCGACACTGTGGCGGTCATGTCAGCGACCCGGTATGAGTGGACAGTGGTGGACTTTGCCATCTGGTTTGCCGGCGGCGTCACGGTTCCGGTGTACGAGACCTCCTCCGCCAGCCAGGTCGAGTGGATCCTCCACGACTCGGGGGCACGGCGCGTGTTCGTTGAAGACCAGGCTAAGGCGGCCCTGGTCCAGGGCGTTCTGGACGCGTCCACAGTCCTCGGCGACCGGCTTGTTGCCGTCGTCCGGATGGACAACGACGGCGCCGCACCGAACCTGGCGAGTCTCGCCGCAGCCGGCACCGGGGTGACTGACGCCGAACTCGAGCGCCACCGGAGCGCCGCGTCCCTCGCCGACGTCGCGTCGCTGGTCTACACCTCGGGCACCACGGGCAGGCCCAAGGGCTGCGAGATCACGCACGCCAACTTCGCCCTCGTCGCCAAGAACATCGTCCTCCTCCTTCCCGAGATCCTCATGCAACCGCGTTCCCGGACCTTGATGTTCCTGCCCCTCGCGCACGTCCTGGCCCGTGCGGTCCAGGTGATCTGCCTGAGCTCCGGCGCCACCGTCGGTCACACCGCAAGCGCCAATGAACTCCTGGAGGACCTGGCCAGTTTCAAACCCACGTTCCTGCTGGTGGTCCCCCGGATCTTCGAAAAGGTCTATGCCGGCGCCGCGCAAAAGGCCGCCGCGGCCGGCAAGGGGCGTGTGTTCACGGCCGCAGCGTCGGCCGCGGTCGACTACTCCAGGGCGCTGGATGCCGCCTCCCGGGGCGACGGGAAGGGCCCCGGACGGATCCTGAAGGTCCGGCACGGACTCTTTGACCGGCTGTTCTACCCCAGGCTCCGGGAGGCCTTCGGCGGCCAGCTGCGGTACACGGTCTCCGGGGCCAGTCCGCTGAGCTCCAGTGACGCCCATTTCTTCCGCGGCGCCGGCATCCCCGTCCTCGAAGGCTACGGCCTGACCGAAACCACGGCGCCGTGCACGGCCAACACGCCGGCACGGACCAAGGTGGGGACGGTCGGTATCCCGGTGCCGGGAACCACCATCCGGGTGGCCGACGACGGCGAGATCCTGGTCAAGGGCATCGGGGTCTTCAAGGGTTACCACGCCAACGAGGCCGCCAACGCGGAAGCCTTCGTGGACGGCTTCTTCCGCACCGGGGACCTGGGCTCCCTCGATGAGGACGGTTTCCTGACCATCACCGGGCGCAAGAAGGACTTGCTGGTGACGGCCAGCGGCAAGAACGTGGCCCCCGGCCCGCTCGAGGAGAAGATCCGCGAGCACCAGCTGGTAGGGCAGGCCGTCGTGATCGGTGACGGCCGGCCGTTCGTGTCGGCCCTGATCAACTTGGACCCGGAAGGGCTCCGCAACTGGTGCACCGCCCGGAAGGTGCCCGTCATGACTCCGGCCGAGGCCGCTGCGGACGAGATGGTGCGGGCCTCGATCCAAGGCGCCATCGATGAAGCGAACCTGCTGGTCTCCAAGGCTGAATCCATCCGCAGCTTCGTCATCCTGGACGCCGACTTCACGGTCGAATCAGGGCACCTGACACCCTCGCTCAAACTCAAGCGGGACGCCGTCGTGCGGGACTACGAGGAGCACATCAACCGCATCTACGGCTGAGCCCCGACACGCGCCGCCCTGAACCGGCCGGGGCAGCGAAACGGCCGGCACAAAGGTGCCGGCCGTTTCTGCTACTCAGACGGTGTGGCGGGTGCGCTCCGTGTCCGGTGCGCTGTCGCCGGAACTGTCGCCGTCGCGGCCGGCCGGGGCGTCCGTCTGGCCGGCTGCGGGGCTGTCTGGCGTGCTGCCTGCGGCCGCAGCGCCGGTGTCCTTGGACCCGGCGGCTGCCTTCCGGCCAAGGCCGCGGCGCCGGCGTGTGGGCCAGGTCAGGATCAGGGTCACCAGCGAGGCAAGCAGGACCAGGCCGCCGATCACCATCCCGGCGTCCATCCAGAACTGGCCCGGGAACAACCGGATCAGGGTGTCCTGAAGCGTAAAGGTCCAAGTCCCGTTGGCGAAGAAAATACGGTGGAAGTCGGTGAAGAACTGCTCCCAGCCGAGCACGGCGAGGGTTCCGAGGCCGATGATGATCGCCAGCGAAATGATCGAGCCGGCGAACAGGCCGCGGCGGACTCCCCCGTTGCGGCGCCGCTTCAGGTAAATCACGGCGACCAAGCTCAGCAGGATCAACAGGGTGCCTGCACCGAACGTCGACAGGATGACTGTCTTGACGTCGGCCATGTGGCTGACTTCGCCGTCCTTGAACAGACGGTCCCCGCTTTGGCCGACGAGATCGCCGAGATAGCGCGGACCCGACCAGTTGCTGAGGTAGTCCACGGCGTAGGAGCCGTAGGTCATGCGGTCATCGGTGCTGAAGCCGTAGCCGTCCCCGGGGAAGCCCGGGCGGTTGTATTCCACCCAGAGGAACAAGGGGCTGGTGACGGCGCGGACGGCCAGCACCAGCAGGATGACCGGGTAGAACACGGCGAGCATCACCTGCATCACCCGCGGGAGGACAGGCTTGGCCTTGGCCGCCTGTTCGCGTTCGGCATTGCGGCGCTCAACCTCCTCCTGCGGAGGACGGATCTGCAGGGCCGAGGTCTGCAGCGGCTCGTCGGACGCGGTGCCCGGGCGGACGACGGCGGCCTCGGCCGCCTTGCGGTCGGCTCGGCTCTCCGGCTGGCTTGTTGTGGACGCCGACGACGGCGCTGCCGCCCCGACGGCTGCTCCCCCGCCGACGTCGTCCTTCTTCGCGGCGGACGTGCCCGCCGCCGCAGCCGTGGCGGCGGACGTGGTTGCAGAGCCCCCGGCGGGCCTGGTTGCAGCGGCCGGTTTCATCCAGTCAAAAGCCGGCTCGTCGGTGTCGTCCATAGGATCCAGGTTCGGATCCGGCCGGTCGGGAGGGGTAGGACTTGTGTCAGTCACGTGGAGCTTCGCTTCCGTAGGCTTCCGCGCTGCCCGGCCTGCGCCCGGCTGCGCAACTTATCTGGCTCCGAGCCTACCGTCACGGGATGAGGCTCGGCGAGGTGCCACCCCGTCAGTTGGCGTATTGGGCCCACGGGATATTCCAGTCCCCGAAGCCGTCATCGAAGTTGGCAAAGTCGCCCTCGGTGTTGACCACCTGGACGACGTCGCCCGTGGTCATGTTGTCGAAGACCCACTGCGCGCCGTCCGGGCCCAGACCGATGCAGCCGTGGGAGAGGTTCGTCTTGCCGATGAAGGGCAATGCGGAGTCCGTGGCCTGGTGAATGAACTCCCCGCTGGGCGTCAGGCGCGTGGCGTAGTTTACGTCCAGCTGGCCGTAGTAGGCCGGGTCCCCCGGTTTGAGTCCGATGGTGGAGGCGTCCATGTGCTCCACACGGTGCTTTTCCATCAGGACGAGGTAGCCGCGGGCCGAGGGGAAACGAGTGTCGCCCATGGTCGCCGGCCACTGCCCTGCCGGCTTGTCGTTGATGCTGACCGAGAACGTGTGGGCCTTGGCGTCGGCGACCGCCACCTTCTTGTCCCCGATATGAACGGTGACCGTCTTGTTGAAGTTGCCGACCTGCCCGTTGCCCAGTTCGACGCCGAAGAGCTTCATGTCCATCGTGATGGTGCTGTTGGCGGCCCAGAAGGCCTCCGGCCGGTACCTGACGGTGTTGTTGTTGTACCAGTGGAAAGCACCCACCTGGCCGGAGGTGGAGGTGATCTTGATGGCTTTTTCGACGGCGTCCCGGTTCAGGACCGGCTCGCTGAAGGTGATCTGCAGGGGCTGGGCCACGCCCACCTTCATCCCGTCCAGCGGGTAGATGGCGGCGTCGGCCTCGTTTGCCGTGGAGACCGTCGTGAACGAGCGGGTGTTGTGGGTGGTGCGTCCGGCGCCGTCCAGCACGGAGTATGTGTAGTTGTACCGGGTATTGAACTTCAGGTTGCCGGCGGACGTCCAGGCGGAACCGTCCGCGCTCTGGGTCCCGTCAATGGTCTCGCCGTCGTCGCTCGTGAGGGCCACCCGGTCAATCCGGCCGTTCGTCACCTTCAGGGACACCGGCGCCGCGGGGTTGACCTGCTTGGCGCCGTCATCGGGAGCGACGGCGAGTTCCGCGGGAGCCACCACCGGATCTGCAAGGCCCGGCGTCGTCCGTGCCGGCGATCCGGCCTCAGAGTAAATCCCCGACTGGGCCAGCCCCGGGGCGGCCGCGGCGAAGGCCCCGCCGCCGGCTGCCAGGGCGCAGACCACCCCCACCAGGGCGATTTTTCGGCCGGTACTCCAGGTTTTCAGGGCCATCACAGGACCCGGGCGTTTCCACACGTCATCCTGCCAGCATAAGGGAGTTACCTTGGAACCCTTGTCGGGTTACACCACGATCCGGTTACAAAAGGGCCCCCAAAACGGTCACAACAAAGGGCCCCGGACCGTTGTCCGGGGCCCTTTGGAGGGTTTCCTAGTAGCGGTAGTGCTCGGGTTTGTACGGCCCGGCGACCTCGACGTCCAGGTACTCGGCCTGTTCCTTGGACAGTTCGGTCAGCTCCACGTCGAGGGCACCCAGGTGCAGGCGGGCGACCTTCTCGTCCAGGATCTTCGGCAGGACGTAGACCTGCTTCTCGTATTCGCGCTCGCCCTCGGGCTGGCCTGCTTTCGTGAACAGTTCGATCTGGGCGATCGTCTGGTTGGCGAAGGAGTTGCTCATGACGAACGACGGGTGGCCGGTGGCGTTGCCGAGGTTCAGCAGGCGGCCCTCGGAGAGCACGATGATGGAGCGACTGCTCTTTCCCGTTTCAGGATCGGCGGGGAAGACCCACTCGTGCACCTGCGGCTTGATCTCGACCTTCTTGATGCCCGGGATCCGGGCCAGGCCGGCCATGTCGATCTCGTTGTCGAAGTGGCCGATGTTGCCCACGATCGCCTTGTCCCGCATGCCCGCCATGTGCTCGGCCATGATGACATCTTTGTTGCCTGTGGTGGTGATGAAGATGTGGCCCTCGCTGAGGACGGATTCGAGCTTCGCCACCTGGTAACCGTCCATGGCTGCCTGGAGCGCGCAGATCGGATCGATTTCGGTCACGATCACGCGTGAACCCTGGCCGCGGAAGGCCTCAGCGGCGCCCTTGCCGACGTCGCCGTACCCGCAGACGACGGCGACCTTGCCGCCCATCAGGACGTCGGTGGCGCGGTTGATCCCGTCAGGCAGGGAGTGGCGGATGCCGTACTTGTTGTCGAACTTGCTCTTGGTGACGGAGTCGTTGACGTTGATCGCCGGGAAGAGCAGCTTGCCCTGCTCGGCGAGCTGGTACAGGCGGTGCACACCGGTGGTCGTCTCCTCGGTGACGCCGAGCAGGAGCGAGCCGATGCGGGTCCACTTCTGCGGGTCGGTTGCGAGGGAGGCGCGCAGCACGTCCATGAAGATCCGGCCTTCCTCGGACTCGTCCTCGGCGGCGGCGGGCACGGCACCGGCGGCCTCGAATTCGACGCCCTTGTGCACGAGCATGGTGGCGTCGCCGCCGTCGTCCAGGATCATGTTCGGACCCAGCTCGGGGTTGGCGTCGGCGCCGGGCCAGGTGAGGATCTGCTGGGCCGTCCACCAGTATTCCTCCAGCGTCTCGCCCTTCCAGGCGAAGACGGGGACGCCCTGCGGGTCCTCCACGGTGCCCTGGCCGACCACGACGGCTGCCGCGGCCTCGTCCTGGGTGGAGAAGATATTGCAGGAAGCCCAGCGGACTTCCGCGCCGAGGGCGGTGAGGGTCTCGATCAGCACCGCGGTCTGGACCGTCATGTGCAGCGATCCGGCGATCCTGGCGCCCTTGAGCGGCTGGCTGGCGCCGAATTCCTCGCGCAGGGACATAAGTCCGGGCATCTCGTGCTCGGCGAGGCGGATCTGGTGGCGGCCCGCCTCGGCCAGGGAAATGTCCGCAATCTTGTAATCGAAAGTCATGTGAATCCTTTGTTGTGGCCGGTGACGTTGCGTGTCTGAAGCTGGGTTATTCCGGGCAGTTCTGGCTCTAAGCAGTCATTCGCGGCCGGAGGCGTCCCCGATGGGTGTCCGGCAGTTTTTTGTTCGTCTCCTGGTGCGGGCCGTTTCGTGCGGACTGGCTATTCCGCTGCGTGGCGCGGGGCGGCGTCGTGCTGGCCTGCGTCGTGCTGGCCTGCGTCGTGCTGGCCTGCGTCGTGCTGGTCAGCGGGAGCCGCCGCGGCGGCGGGCAGGAGTTCCGGAGGCAGTAGCAGCGGGATGCCGTCCTCAATCCGGTAGCGCAGCTTGTCCCCGGACTCGCCGGCCGTGACGGTGACGAGCTCGTCGCCTTCCTGCTCCAAGGCGGACCCGGTGACGGGGCATCGCAGGACAGACAAGAGTTCGGGACTGAGCTTGGGCATAGTGGACGCTCCCTGATGGGCGCCGCGGAAGGCGCCGGTGGCTTACGGCTTTTTGCAGTTTCCACCCTACCGCCAGTTGGCGCGTTAGGAAGGTTCTCGCAGGACGCGCAGATGCCCGCGCCGGGTGCCTTCGGCCGGGGCCGGGGCTTCCAGGGCCGGGTGCAGGGTGCGCTGCCCCTTTGCCGGTTCCGCCGCGGCCGGACGGGAGGCGGCCTCGCGGACGGCGTTGGCGAGGGCCAGGAGGTCGTCCGGGCCGGGACCGGCCGGCGTCGCCGGCATCGCCAGGCGCATGACCTCCCAGCCGCGCGGGACCGTCAGCGAGTCAGCGTGCTGTTCGCACAAGTCGTAGCAGTGCGGTTCAGCGTAGGTGGCAAGCGGGCCCAGGACTGCCGTGGAGTCGGCGTAGACGTACGTCAAAGTGGCCACCGCAGAATTGCGGCAGGCAGACCTCGAACAAAGACGAATAGCACCCACGACATCACAGACTACTCCCCCTCAGGCCGGGGGCCGCGCATTGAACCACCCTTCGGAGTGCCGCAGGTGTGCCGCAGCAATGCCGCGGGAGTGCCGTAGGGCTGCCCCGGGAGTGCGTTGGGCGGCCGTGGCGGCTCGCCGAAGGGCCCATATCGCGTAAATCATTCCGCGGGTTTAGAGTCAAGATATGCAGTCATCGCACCACGATTCGGGTTTCACGGTCCGGTTGGCTGACCCCGACGCCGGAGACTTAGGCGCCGGTTCCGCCCCCGCTGGCGCACCCGCGGCCGGGTCGCCTCTCGCTGTCCGGGGAAAGAGCTTCCGGCAGCGCCGCAGAAACCGGCACGGCCGGGGGCTTCGCGGCGAGCTGATGCTCCCGACGCTGCCCGGCTACCGGACCCGCTCCGACCGCTTCGACGACTTCGTCCTGGACTCGGCCCAGCGGCTGCACGACATCTGGGGCAAACCCCTCGACGGCGTCCGCTTTGCCGTCGACGAGATCCCTCCCGGCCTGGAACAGCTCGTGGCGGACCGCACTCCGGCGCCGATGGGCGCCTTCACGGCCGCGACGGCCGAGGAGGGACCGGTCATCACGCTGTACCGCAGGGTGGTGGAGCAGGCGTGCGGAACCCGGGATGAACTCCAGGACCTGGTGCACGACGTCGTCGTGGAATACACTGCCGAGATGCTCGGAGTGCCTCCCGAGTCCCTCGACCCGGTCTACCGCCGCCGGTACTAGCCGCGCCCGGGGACCGGACTCCGCCGATCCGCCCGGCACCGTGAACCCGAGCGGTCCCAGTACCGAGCGGTCCTAGTACCCGAGCGTGACCGGGACTTGCCGCTGTCCAGCCGCTTCCGGGGCCACGGCTACCGTGGATATGTCCTGCCGCCCGTCCCGGCCCAGGAGCAGCGCCCCGTATGCCGGGTCCCCCGCCGCGGACACCACATAGCCCACAAGCGGCGAACCGCCCACGTCCGAGGGGATCTTGATGGACACGGTGGTTCCGCCGGCAATCTCGGCGGTGGCGGCGGTCCGGATCTTGCCGTCCGCGGTGATAGGCGCATAGGAGACACTCGCGCTGCCGTCAGGCGCGCCGAACACGAGCTGCCGGTCGCCCTCGCGGGGAACCGGCACGATGTGCTGGCTGCCCAGCCGGGCCGACGCGGCGGAGAACGCGACGTCCGCGGCGTCCCCCGACTGCAGCCCCCGTGTGAGCCGGGTTGCAGCCGCGAAGGAGATATCCGAGGTGGCCGCCAGGGTGTACGCCCCGGCCGGGACCCCGGCCAGGGACACTTCCGTGACGGCGCCCGCCTTCGCCGTGACCACTCCGCCGCCGGGCAGGGCCTTCTGGCCGTCGCGTCCGTACAACTTGATCTCCACCACGGCGTCGGCCGCCCCGGGGACCGTGATCTCCAGGGCCGGCCCGGCGTCGGCGAAGCCGGGCTTCGCCGTGAGCGCGGCCAGGCCTGCCGGATCCTGAATGTCGAGACCGGCGACCACTTGGCGGTCGGACGGCCCGGCGCCCGGGGTGATGAAGTCGACCCCGCCGGGCGTGAGGCCGCGGAGCACGCTTTGCTGGATGACGGCAGCCACCGGGCCGCCGGCGCTGCGGACCCGCACGCCGAGGCGTTCCTGTCCCGGCGCGAGCCCGGCCAGGACTATGGACCGGGTGCTGGCGGGCGCTACCAGCAGGCCGCGACTTCCAGGGGCTTGGATCTGGCCCTCGGTGCCGAAGAGGTCCAGGCTCACCGTGGCCGGCGTGCTGGAGGCATTGGTGAGGTTCAAGACCGCCGAGCGGCCCAGGGCCGTGTTGGCACCGACGAGCCAGAGATCGTTGCCCGGTTGCTGGCAGGCGGCGACCGCGGAGCCCTGCAGGTCTCCGTCCTCCGCGGCGTAGCTCAGGACCGCGCTGGCAGCCGCCTGGCGGTTGTCCTGCGGATCGGCACTGAGGACGCTGACGTTGTCCACCTCACGCTGGGCCACGACGCCGGCGAGCAGCACCGGAGTGCGGGATGCGGGCGCGGAGGCTCCGGACGCGGAGCCCTTGGCGATCTCCACGAGGGGGGTCCCCGTGAGCGGGGCGAGCCGACTGGCGGGAAGGACGCCCGCGCTCGAGCCAAGTACGGCGGCGCTGACGGCGGTCTTCGCGGTGGCGGATTCCGGGCTGAACTGGGGGTCGGTGCCCACGGGGGTGCCTTCCAGCAGCCGGGCAGGGCCGGGGCAGACCCCGACGCTGCTGCCGGCCGGCACGGAGGCAACCGGGGCCGCGAGTTGCCGGCTGGCGGGGCTTTGCGGTGTCAGCGACGCCGCCGCTACCAGGCCTCCGGCCGCGGCCACGAGGGCGACGGCGGAGAGGATACCGCCGATCACGCCGCCGCGCGGGGCGCCCTTTTTCCGTAGCCTCGTTCCGGCGCCAGCCGGACTAGCAGTGGCCGGAACAGAAGTTGCCGGACCAGCAGTGACCGAACCAGCCGCAGACGTGCCGGCGGCCGGGGTTTCGGCTGTGGAAGGCTCGGCCGCGATGGTGTCGCTGGCCGGGCCGGTCGGGGTGTCGCCCTTAGACATGCTGATGTTCCTTACGCAGGGAGGCTTCGTCCCTGGACAGGCCGGTGTTGGACCGGCGGGCAGGCATGGGCACGGCCAGGAGAATGGTCAGGCCGATGACAACGGCCTGCGCGATTCCGGCCAGGACAGCCCAGGGCGCTTCGTAGCGGATGCTCAACTGGCCGCCCTGGGCGGGCAGCGTGAACGCCTGGGCCCATCCCGACGTCGTCGAGGTCAGACGGCGGCCGTCGAGCCAGGCGCTCCAGCCCGGATCGGCGCGGTCGGCGAGGACCACCAGGCGGCCCTCCGGGCCGGCCGGTACGGTGCCGGTTGCCGAGACTTCCTCCGAAGGGAGCAGTCCGACCACCGCCCCTGTGCCGTCCACCACGCGGACCCGGTGTGCGACGTCGGAGTCCTTGACCCCGGGCCCGTCCAGCGGGGTGACCCGCCAGAGCCAGCCCGCGCCGGTCTGGCCGACGGCGACCAGGCCCGGAACAGCGTCCATACGGCTGGCCGTCAGTTCAGAGGCAGAGTCCGCGACACGGAGCACCACAAAGCCGACGCCGAGTCCTTCGAGGTCCGCCCGAGGGTCCACGCCCTCGCCGGCCACGATGGTGGCCACGACGTTCCGGAGCGATCCGGCCACGGCGTCGTCGTCGCGGACTGTTTCCTTGCCCGGCTCCCCCATGATGTTGCGGGCCGCCGCGATGGTGGACAGTCCGTCCAGGGTGGTGCCGGCACCGCGCATGAGGGAGGCATTGAAGCTTCCGTCCTCGTTGCTGGCAATGATCAGCGTCTTGGCCTGCTCCGGCCCCTCGCCGCGGTCCACCGCCGTGGCGGGAAGGGTGCGGGCCGGGGCCGGCTGGATGAGCCTCGGAGTGCCGAGGCCGGCGGCATCCGGGGTGGCTGCCGGTGCGGGCGACAATGCCGTGGACTGCAGCAGGTTCTGCGCTGTCCACACGGCCAACCCCGCAAGCGGCGCGGCCAGCAGCAGGGACATCGCGGCCACCGCGGTGCCGCGGAGCAGAATCGTCCGGGCCAGTCCGGTGCCGGCCGCGCGATCCGCGGCGTCCAGAAGTCCTTCTGCCGCGATGAGAGCGGCCCCAAGCAGCGCGAAGGCCGCAGCCGAAACGGCGGGGCCGGGGAATGGTGTGACCAGGACGTCGGCACTGGCACCGGAGGCCACATGCCCGGCGAGCCAGCCGCCGGCCAGCATCAGGAGCGCCGCCCCCCACAGGCCACGGGCAGTCCAGGTGCGTCCCGCCAGGACGATCCTGCGCGGCATGAACAAGGCGGCGAGAGCCAGGAGCAGCACCGGCAGCCCAAGCAGCAAGGCTAAGAGCAGGGCCCAGGGAAGGCCGGCGAGACCGGCAGAGCCCGCGGCGGACCCGCCGAAAGCGCTCAGTCCGGTCAGCCCGGCGCCTGCGTTGAAACTCAGCGGCTGGCCCAGGGCCTGTTGCCAGAGCGGAGCGGCGTCAAACCCGAGCGGCATGCCGGGATCGGCCAGGAGCGCCCGCGGCCGGTCCAGGACCGAGAAGGCGAACGGCAGGAACAGTGCAAGGCTGGGCAGCAGCGCCCACCACACCGTGCGGCCGCGGCGGCCCAGGAGCATGCCGCACAAGGCAATGATGACCACCGATGGCACCAGCAGGGACGGCGCCGCGGCGGTGAGCACTGCCAGGGCGAGGCCTGCGGCGGCCGCGGCCGTCCACGAGGGGGTCCCGTTGATGCCGGGGCGGGCGGCCGGCGTGGGCGTGAGCCGCCGCTGGCCTGGCGCCGGGACGGCGTGGACGCCGTGGCCTGCCGCCGTGCCGGTCGCCCGGAGCAGCGCCAGGACGAGGACCGGGATCGTGACGTGCGCCACCAAGGCACCCAGCCGGCCCTGGTTGAGGGCCACTTGGAGCGCCGGCGCCCCGGCCCAGACCAGGGCGGCCGCCAGGCGCAGCCGGCGGCGCCGGGTGAGGGCGCCGGCAGCGAACCAGGCGCCAAGCGCGGACAGTGGCATGGCAAGGATCAACAGCCAGCCAACGGCACCGTTGGCGTCCCCGGCGCCGAGCACACCCAGCACCCACAGGAGGTAGCCGAAGGGATCGCCGTGGCCCGGCAGTCCCCCACCGAGGCTGATCCACCAGGTGGAGGCATGGTCCCAGATCTCAGAGAGACGCACGGAGACGGGGATCAGCGCGCCGCCGGCAACTGCCGGAGCCCGGAACAGGCTGAGCAGCCCGGCCAGGGAGACCGCCGTCGTAATGAGGACGGCGAGCAGGGCGCCGTTGCCCACCCAGCCGCGCTCCGGGGTGGCGATCGCGGCGAAGTCGTCGGCGTCGCCGGTGGGCTGGTCGGCCAGCGGGTCGGCGCCGGTGAGACTGTCGGCGAGGTCGTCCGCGCCCAGCGCTTCGATGAGCGAGCGCCGGTGCGCCCAGACCTCACGGCGCGGCGTCTGCAGCCCTTTCATGACCGACCGCCGGATCCGGCGGGTGCGCGCTGCGGTACGCCGCCCGCGGATGACCGCGGCAGGGCGGCCCAGCCCAGCAAAGGTGGCAAGAAGTTGGGAGAAACCGTAACCCGGGTCCTTGACTGCAATGCTCAGGACGAGTTTGAAGAGGCTGCCCAGGAGTGCGCCGGCGGCGTGCAGCGGGACTTTCCAGCCGGCAGCGTGCTTGAGCCGCAAGTAGACCTGCGCCTTGCGAGCGGCGGTCGCGTTGCCCAGGGCCTGGGGACGGTGCGCCACATGGAACATCCTCGCGCTGGGGACCACCACGACGCGGTGTCCGGCGAGGCGGTTGCGCCAGCAGAAGTCGACGTCGTCGCCGCTGCCGGGAAGCGCCGGATCAAAGCCGCGGAGTTCCTCCCAGATGTCCCTGCGGACCAGCATGCCCGCGGAATTCACCGCAAACGTGTCGCTGCGGCCGTCATACTGGCCCTGGTCGAGTTCGTCGGCGTCGATCAGCGTCAGGCGCTCGGCCCAGCGGCTCGTGGAGAGTCCGACGTCGATCAGCCGCCGCTCGGCTTGCCAGTCCAGTTGCTTGCAGCCTGCCACCGTGACCGAGGGCGCGCGCTCGACGGCATGGAGAAGTTCCGCGAGGGCCTCGGGGGCCGGTGCGGCGTCGTCATGCAGCAGCCAGATCCAGTCGGCGCATGGTGCGAGGCCGGCGTCGCCGTCGGTGTTTCCACCGGTTGCACTGCCTGTCCCGGCCGCCCCTGCCACACCGGCCGCGCCGGTCGAAGGCCACGGCGCGAGGGCCTTGAGCCCGGCCATGACGGCCCCGCCCATGCCGGATTTGGGGTGGTCGAACACGGTGACGTTGGCTTTGCCCAGAGCCTGCTCGAGAAGGGTTGCGGAGTGGTCGCGGGAACCGGTGTCGACACCAATGACGGCGTCGGCTGGCCGTGTTTGGGCCGCCAGCGCCGCCAGGGTCCTGGGGAGAAAATCACCGCCGTCGTGGGAGACCACGACGGCGGTGACTCGTACTTCTTGAAGAATTAGACTGCTCGCTTCCTAAGCCGGCGCCGCTCGCGCTCGGAGAGGCCTCCCCAGATCCCGAAGCGCTCGTCGTTGGACAAGGCGTATTCGAGGCACTGGGAACGCACGTTGCAGGCGCCGCAGACTTTCTTGGCGTCGCGGGTGGAGCCGCCCTTTTCCGGGAAGAAGGCTTCGGGATCTGTCTGGGCACACAGGGCGTCGGTCTGCCAGCCGAGCTCGCCCTCATCGTCAAAGTCCTGCCGGGACGGGAGCCCGATCCAGACCGGCTGCGCGATTGTACCGGCGCCGGGTGAATGGAGCTCCATGGGCGGGTCGAGGGGATCGTGGTCCTGATCCGGGCCGGCAAGGAGTTCATCGTGCGCTGCGAGGAAGGCGGTAGCCGCGTCCTGCAGGGAATCTTTGGTGTGTTCGTTGTAGCGGTCAGCTGCGTCCGGATCGGCCGGATCTACATACCAGTCACTCGGCACGCCTCGTGAACGGTATTTCGCCGTGGCCTGGCCGGCAACTACGGCATCTTCATGGATACGCTCTGCTAGCCCCATGGCGTCCCCCTCCTGATTTGCAGCCACTGCAAGACCCCCTTGGACACTCGGTTGAGTGCCGGTTTATGCGCAGTGGCTATAGATAACTAATTACACGTGTGTAAGTATCCGGGAGTCAAGCCACGGCGGAGATAATAATCAACTCGAAACACAAAAGGGATGCACGCCACGCCCGGTATTTTTCCCGCCCCGCCCGCAGGAACCCGCGGAATAATCAGTGTACTGAGCACTTTTGGGGGGTATTCATTGAATTTTCGGGAAATTCTCCGTGCCGCAGCCTGAGGGGTAGTCGGCGGCAGGATCACGGGTATGACGGACATCACACCGCGGGCGGCCGGAGGGGCCGTGGCAAGATGAAGGCATGAGCATTCCGGCAATCGAACTGATGACAGCGTTGCGGTCCGGCCAGTCCACGGCGCCCCGGCTGACCTGGTACGGCCCGGATTCCGAGCGGGTGGAACTGTCCGGCCGCGTGCTGGACAACTGGGTGGCGAAGACGTCCAACCTGCTGCAGGACGAACTCGATGCCGAACCCGGCATGCGGCTGCGGCTGGACCTGCCCGCCCACTGGAAGTCCGTGATCCTGGCCCTGGCGGCTTGGCAGCTCGGCATGGAGGTGGTCTTCGACGACGCGGAGGCGGAGTTGCTGGCTACTGCGGACCCCGGCCCCGGCGCCGCGTCAGGCGGGTTCGACGCCGTCCTCGCGGTGTCGCTGCCGGCACTGGCGATGCGGTGGCCGGGCGAGCTGCCCACCGGCGTCCTCGACTACGCCGCCGAGGTCCGTTCCCACGGAGACTTCTTCATGCCCCACATTGACCCGGAAGCCCAACGCCCCGCGGTCCGCACCGCGGACGGGACAACCCACGCACATGGGGGGCTCCTGGACGATTTCGCTGCCGAGCACGAGACCGGCCTGCGGCTGCTCGTTCCGGCCGCGGATGGCCTCGAGACGGCCCTTGCGCAGTCACTGGGGAGCTGGAAGGCTGACGGCTCGGTGGTCCTGGTGCACCCCGACGTCGAGGTGACCGGCAAGCTGCGTTCCGCCGAGCGCATCAGCGGCATCTGAGCGCGCCGCAGCGGAAAGTAAGCGCTAGGCCGGCCTGTCTGCCCTGGGCGTCAGGCCGGTGCGTCAGGCTGCCGGGCCGGGCAGCTCGGGATCTTTGACGGCCTCTTTGACGGCCGTCGCGGAAACACTGGCGCCGGGCTCCTGGCCGTGCTGCATGTGCGGATGCCGCTCGATGATCTCGTGGTCGTGCGAGAACTCCGGCTCTTCGTCGAGTTCCTGGTTGAACACGAGGAAGCGGTACGCGAAGAACCGGACCACGGTCGCGACCAGAATGCCGACGACGCCGGCCAGGAACAGCATGTTCTTGTCGGTAATTCCCATGCCGTACTTCGCGAGGGCCGTCAGGCCGGTGGAGATGCCGATGCCGATCCCGTTAATGATGAGGAACATCACGAATTCACGCAGCACATTGGCCTGCCGGCGGTGCCGGAAGGTCCAAAAGCGGTTGGCGACCCAGGAAAACACCGTCGCCACGCTGGCACCGAAGAAGCGGGCCTTGGCTTCGCTGTCGGTCATGGGACCGTGCATCAGGTAATACGTCAGTCCGTTGTCGATGACGAACGCGATGCCGCCGACGGCGCCGAACTTGGCCACTTCGCGCCAGAACAGCGAGGCCAGTCCGCGCATGCGCTCTGTAAGTGTAGTAATCATGACCCTCCGTGGCCTTTTGGAACTGTCGGCCTTTGGGCCAAACGCCCATTTTAGCGCCGTTTCCCGGGAGGCCGCCCTCGCGGACCGTCGCGACGGCGCCCTGCGCACCCGACGCCGGACCGCGTCCGGGCGGCCCCCGGAGTGTCGAATCGGCGCTGTTCCCGCACTGTTCCGGGGCTCTTCCCGGGCTTGCAGTGGCCAAAAGCCGGGTTCCCGCGAGGTTTTCGGTAGGCTGGGACTTGTGACTTTTCCTGTAATCGGTGTTGTTGGCGGCGGCCAGCTTGCCCGCATGATGGCCCCTGCCGCCACCGCCCTGGGCTTCGAGCTCCGTGTTCTCGCCGAAGGCGAGGACGTCTCTGCCGTCTCTGCCGTGGCCAACGCCCCGGTCGGTGACTACAAGGACCTGGACCACCTGCTCGAGTTCTCCCGCGGCCTGGATGTTCTGACCTTCGACCACGAACACGTCCCCACGGCCCACCTGCGGTCCCTGATCGCGGCCGGAGTCAACGTCCATCCCGGTCCGGATGCCCTGGTCAATGCCCAGGACAAGCTGGTGATGCGGGCCGCGATCGACCGGCTGGAACTGCCCAACCCCCGGTGGGCCGCCGTCGCCAATGTCGCGGACCTCGTCGCCTTCGGTGAGGAGACCGGCTGGCCGGTGGTGTTGAAGATGCCCCGCGGCGGGTACGACGGCAAGGGCGTGCGGATCGTGTCGTCGGCCGAGGACGCGGACGGCTCCGCCGACTGGTTCGAGGCCATGTCTCCACTGCTGGCCGAGGCCAAGGTGGAATTCAGCCGCGAGCTCTCGGCCATGGTCGCAAGGACCCCGGACGGTGAATCACGCGCGTGGCCGGTGGTGCACACCATCCAGGTGGACGGGGTGTGCGATGAAGTAATTGCCCCCGCCCTGGACATTTCCCTCGATGTGGCCGCGGCCGCCGAGAACGCCGCCATCCGGATCGCCAACGAACTCGGCGTGACAGGTGTCATGGCTGTCGAGCTCTTCGAGACGCCGGGCGTGGGTGCGGGCTTCCTGATCAACGAGCTCGCCATGCGCCCGCACAACACCGGACACTGGACCCAGGACGGCTCGGTGACGAGCCAGTTCGAGCAGCACCTGCGGGCCATCCTGAACCTGCCGCTGGGTGCGACGGACCTGCTGGGGCCCGTCGTCGTCATGAAGAACTTCCTCGGCGGGGCCAACCAGGACCTCTTTTCGGCCTACCCGGCGGCCCTCGCGAGCGAACCGGCCGCGAAGGTGCACTGCTACGGCAAGGCCGTCCGGCCCGGGCGGAAGATCGGCCACGTCAACCTTGTCGGGACCTCCGCCGCCGACGTCGACTCCGTGCGGCAGCGGGCCACCACCGTGGCCGACATCATCCGGAACGGCCGGGCCCACGCCGGCACGAGCGCGCCAACCTCCGAGGAGACCGCATGAGCACCGCACCCGATAACGCAGCAGCCCCACTCGCCGGCGCCGGTTCGGTCACCCCGATCGTGGGCCTCGTCATGGGCTCGGACTCGGACTGGCCGGTCATGGAAGCCGCCGCTGAAGCCCTGTCGGAGTTCGGGATCCCATTCGAGGCCGACGTCGTCTCCGCGCACCGGATGCCCACGGAGATGATCCGCTACGGCCAGAGCGCCCACGAGCGCGGCCTTCGCCTCATCATCGCCGGTGCGGGCGGTGCGGCGCACCTTCCCGGCATGCTCGCCTCGGTCACGCCGTTGCCGGTGATCGGCGTCCCCGTGCCCTTGAAGACCCTCGACGGCATGGATTCGCTGCTGTCCATCGTGCAGATGCCCGCCGGCGTCCCGGTCGCCACCGTCTCGATCGGCGGGGCGCGCAACGCCGGCCTCCTGGCCGTGCGGATGCTGGCCTCCGGCACGGACGAGCTCGCGCTCCAGCTCCGGGCCGACCTTATCGACTTCGCCCAGGAACTCAACGACGTCGCCACCCGGAAGGGCGCGAGCCTGCGGCAGAAGGTCAGCGAAGTGTTCGCCGAAGGAAACGCCGCCCCGCATAGCAGCCAAAAAGGCAGCCATTAGGGATCTCTCCACATGAGCAACGGCTACGCCCCCGCGCGCGGCACCGAGAGCCCCGGACAGTCCCGGCCGGCGCCGAGCGACCCGGTCCGGAATCCTTCCGGCGCTCCGGCCCCGGTGCTGACCAAGCGGGCGTTCGTGCTGATCATCATGACGCTGCTGGTTCCCGGCAGCGCCCAGATCGTCGCGGGCAACCGCCGGCTGGGACGGGCCGCGCTGCGCGTGACCGTGGTGCTGTGGGCACTGGCCCTGCTTGCCGTGCTGCTCTTGTTCGTCTCCCGATCCACGCTGATCAACATCCTCACCGGCCCGGTCCCCTCGTTTCTGCTGGTGCTCGGCCTGGCGTTACTGGCCCTCGGCTGGGCCGCCCTGTTCCTGAACACCTTGCGGCTGATCCGGCCCGGCCTGCTCACCCCCCGGATCCGCCCCGCGGTGGTGCTGGCGCTCGTGCTGGCCATGATCCTCAGCAGCGGTTCCCTGGGATACGCGGCTTATCTGCTCAACGTCAGCCGGGACGCCATCGGCAGTATCTTCTCCGGTTCCGGCCCCACGCTGGAGCCCTCCGACGGCCGGTACAACTTCCTCATGATGGGCGGCGACGCCGGGGCGGACCGCACGGGCCGCAGGCCGGACAGTCTCTCGGTCATCAGCGTCGATGCCAAGACCGGCGGCACGGCGATCATCTCCGTTCCCCGCAACCTCCAGAACGCCCAGTTCAGCGCGGAATCCCCCATGCGCAAGGTGTACCCGGACGGGTACAACTGCGGCGACGAATGCCTGATCAACGCGATCAACACCGAGGTCACCAACGAACACCAGGACCTTTATCCCGGAGTGGCGGACCCCGGGGCGCAGGCAACCCTGGAGGCGGTCTCCGGCACGCTCGGCATCAAGGTCCAGGCCTACGTGCTGGTGGACATGGACGGGTTTTCCAAGCTCATCGACGCCATGGGCGGCATCCGGATCAAGGCCGGCGGCTGGGTCCCCATCAGCGGCCCCGTGGTGGATGAGGCCAACGGCATCCATGGCATGCCGGATGGCTGGATTCCGGCCGGCGACCAGACGCTGGACGGCTTCCACGCGCTCTGGTACGGCCGGTCCCGGGAGTTCGTGGACGACTACGCCCGCATCCAGCGCCAGCAGTGCGTGCAGCAGGCGATGCTCAAACAGCTTGACCCGGCAACCCTGCTGACCAAGTTCGAGGACATCGCCAAGGCCGGCACCAAAGTGGTCGAATCGAACATCTCCTCCGGCCAGCTCGGCAGCTTCGTGGACCTGGCCATGAAGGCCAAGGGCCAGAACGTCAGCCGCCTGACCATCGGTCCGCCCGACTTCGACGCGGCGTTCTCCACGACCCCGGACTTCGATGTCATCCACGCGCGGGTCGCCAAACTGCTGGCCGGGACGTCGGCCGGAGCCGCGGATGACAGCGCCGCGAAGCCCGGGACGGCCGCCGGCCCGCCCTCCCCCGCAGCGCCCGCCGGAGCAGCACCGGCCGCACCAGCACCGGCCGCACCAGCGGCCGCCGGAGCAGCGCCGGCCGTCAAGCCCTCGTCGTCGGATTTCACGCCCGTCACCACGACCCCTGACGGACAGCCGATCACCGAAGAGATGCTCAACCAGTTCAAGCGCAACGGCGACGAACAGTCCATACGCGACCTCGTCGCCACCAACGGCGAGTGCGCGCCGCTCTAGGGCACGGCCACCCGGCTGCCCACGCCGGTTGCCCGCGCCGCAGGCGAGCAGATCAGAGCGCCCAGATCACAGTGACAACCCTTCATTGACCAGATAGGTTCCAGGCCATGTACGAACTTGAGAATGTCCTCCGGCCCTACGTCTGGGGCTCCCCGACGGCCATCGCCGACCTCCTGGGCCGGCCGGCCTCCGGCGGTCCCGAAGCGGAGCTCTGGATCGGCGCCCACCCGGACTCCCCGTCCGTCGCCCTGACGCCGGCGCCCGGCGGTGAGGGCCGGCATTCCCCCGCATCGCGCGACGGCGGACGGCTGGCGCTGGACGCGCTGATCGCCGAGGATCCGGAACACTGCCTGGGCAGCGGGAGCGTGGCCGCGTTCGGCCCGCGCCTGCCTTTCCTGCTCAAAGTTCTCGCGGCCGCGACGCCGTTGTCCCTGCAGGTTCACCCCACGCTCGACCAGGCGCGGGAAGGCTTCGCCCGGGAAGAGGCCGCCGGGGTCGACCGTGCCGCCACGGAGCGCAAGTACAAGGACGACAACCACAAGCCGGAGATGATCTTCGCGCTCACGCCCTTCGAGGCACTCTGCGGTTTCCGGCCGTCGGCGGAATCGCGGGCCGTGTTCCTGCACCTGGCGGCCTGCCTTGACCTCGCCGGGTTGGAACTGCCGCCGCTGATCCCGCAACTGCTCGAGGACCTGGCGCAGCCGGACGAGCCGACGGCCCTCAGGTCCGCCTTCGAACGGCTGATCGCCGGCGGCGAGGACGTCTCCGACGCGACGGCCAGGATTGCCGCCGTCCTGACGTCCGGCGCTCCCATGGCGGAGCACGAGGCCGCGCTCTCTACCGTGCTCACGCTGAACGGCCAGTACCCGGGCGACCCGGGCGTCCTGATTTCGCTGCTGCTGAACCGGATCTCGCTGGCGCCGGGCGAGGCCGTCTACCTGCCGGCCGGAAACGTCCACGCCTACCTCCACGGCCTCGGGATCGAGGTCATGGCGTCCTCGGACAACGTGCTCCGCGGCGGGCTCACGCCGAAGTTCATCGATGTGCCGGAACTGCTCAAGACGGTTGCGTTCGAGGCAGTCGCCGTGCCCATGCTCCCCGCCGAGACCACCATGCTGGGCCAGGAACTCTTCCGGCCGCCGTTCCGGGAATTCCAGCTCCAGCGGATTGAACTGGCGCCAGGCGCGGAGCCCGTGCCGCTGGCGCAGTCAGGGGCCGCCGTCATCATCGTCACGGCCGGCTCCGTCCGGCTCGACTCCCCGAAGGGCGAGCTCCGGCTGGACCGCGGCGCCAGCGCCTTCCTGGCCGCCGCAGAGGCCCCGGTCAACGTCCATGCCCTCTCCGGGGCCACCCACACCGCCCTCGCATTTGCCGTCACCACCGGATTGGAAGCCTGACACCATGGACTATTTCCTGCAGAGCCCGCAGTGGGCGGACTTCCAGCGTGCGCTGGGACGCACGGTCCACGAACAGTCCGGACCCGGGTGGCGCTTCCTCGCCGTCGAGGAATCCAACCCGGCCGGCAAGCTGCTGTACTCCCCCTACGGTCCGGTCGCCGAATCGCTGGCGGCGTTCGACGCCGCGCTGGCGGCCCTGACGGACCTCGCCCGGAACAACGGGGCAGTGTTTGTCCGGGTCGAGCCCGTCACCGCGGGGTTTGAGGCCGCCGAGGCCGACGCTGTCCTCGGCAGCCGCGGCCTGCAGCCGGCTCCGGTCAACCAGCAACCGGAGCTGAGCTGGATTGTGGACCTCGACCGGGACTTCAAGGACGTCCTGGCGGACATGAAGCCGGTGAACCGGAACCTGTTCCGCAACATCCACAAAAAGGGCGTGACCTTCCGCTCGAGCCAGGACCCGGCGGAAATCTCCGTCCTCCTGGAGTTCCTGCACATGACGGCCGCCCGTAACGGCTTCAAGCCGCAAAGCGACGAGTACCTGAGCCAGGTGGCCCGCTCACTGATGCCGGCCGGCGCCGCGACGCTGTTCATCGCCGAGCTCGACGGCCACCCCATCGCCGCCGCCCTGGCCTACGATTCGGCCGACACCCGGACCTACGCCCATGCGGCCCTTGATGACACGCACCGCAAGCTCAGCGCGGGCATTCCCCTGCTGGTCACCCTGATCGCGGATGCCCAGGCGAAGGGCCTGAAGCACGTGGACCTCTGGGGCGTGGCACCCTCGGACCAGCCCGACCACAAGTGGGCCGGGTTCACGGCGTTCAAGAAGTCGTTCGGCGGCCGCGAGATCGCCTATCCGGGAACGTGGGACCTGCCGGTCCGGAAGGTCCGCTACGGCAGCTACCAGCTGGCCCGCAAGGGTGCCCAGCTCGCGAAGAAGCTGCGCGCCCGGTCCCGCGCCCTCACGAACAGTTAGCCGGCAGCAGCCGACGGCGGGAGAACGTACCGCGGCCAGTTGGCACCGCCGGCCGGCGGCGTTAGCCGGCAGCCGTGATCGCGTGCCGCTGAGCGTCGTAGGCGCTGGCCACCATCTGTTCCACGGAGTGCCGCATCTTCCAGTTCAGGTCGCGGGCGGCCAGCGTGCCGTCGGCCACGATCCGGTCCGGATCCCCGGCCCGGCGCGGGCCGATCTCCGGCTCGAAATCGATTCCGGTGACCTTGGCCATCGCCGTCATGATCTGGCGCACGGACAGCCCGTCCCCCGATCCAAGGTTGTAGACGCGCTCCAGCGGCGTTCCCGCGGCGAGGGCCTGAGCGGCCGCCACATGCGAGGTCGCCAGATCGGCCACGTGCACGTAGTCGCGCACACAGGTGCCGTCCGGGGTGGTGTAGTCGATGCCGTTGATGCGCGGCGTCTTGCCCGCCGTGAGCGCCCGCAGCACGATCGGGAAGAGGTTGTGGGGGCTTGTGTCGTAGAGCTCGGGCGCGCCTGAGCCGACCACGTTGAAGTACCGCAGCGAGGTGTGCTTCAGGTCCCGGGCCCGGCCCTGGTCCCGGATGAGCCATTCGCCGATGAGTTTGCTCTCGCCGTAGGGGGATTCCGGGTTGGTGGGGGTGGCCTCGGTGACGATGTCGCCGGTGGGCGTGCCGTAGGTGGCTGCGGACGAGGAGAAGACCAGTTTGTCGACCCCGGTGAGCTCCATGGCCTTGAGCAGCTGCGCGGTTCCCGTGACGTTTTGCTCGTAGGTCAGCAGCGGCTCCTGGACGGACACCCCGGCGTACTTGAACCCGGCCAGGTGGATCACGCCGGTCACCGCGTGGTTCCGCAGCGTGTGGGCCACGAGGTCGGCGTCAAGGATGCTGCCGTGGACGAACGGCACATCGGCCGGAACGAACTCACGGTGCCCGCTGGAGAGGGAGTCAATCACCACCGGCTGGATCCGGGCGCCGCGCAAAGCGGAAACCACATGAGAACCGATATATCCTGCACCGCCAGTTACGAGCCACGTCATGGTTCCACCCTACCGAATCCGCCGGCGCTGCCACCGCCCTGCGGCAATTGACACTGCGGTAATTGAGACTGCGGTCATAGACGCGCGGTAGCAGAAACCGCGGCACCGAACACTGGGGGCTGAAGACGACGAATCCCGGGGCGCGGATGCGTCCCCGGGATTCGTCGTCATTGCTGCTGCAGCGCAGTGCGGCTGCGCAGGTGCTAGCTCTTGCGGGCGTAGCCTTCCCACTTGCTGGCCTGGTGCTCGCCGTCCACGAAGCGGATGGTGCCGGACTTGGAGCGCATCACGATGGACTGGGTGAGGACCTTGTCCTTGGAGTAGCGGACGCCCTTGAGGAGGTCGCCGTCGGTGATACCGGTGGCCGCGAAGTAGCAGTTGTCGCTGGAGACGAGGTCGTTGGTGGACAGCACGCGCTCGAGGTCGTGGCCGGCGTCGATCGCCTTCTGCTTCTCGTCGTCGCTCGTGGGCCAGAGCCGGCCCTGGATGACGCCGCCGAGGGACTTGATGGCGCAGGCCGCGACGATGCCTTCCGGGGTGCCGCCGATGCCCATGAGGGCGTCGACGCCGGTGCCGGCACGTGCAGCGGCGATGGCCCCCGCGACGTCGCCGTCCATGATGAACTTCGTGCGGGCGCCGGCTTCGCGGATTTCCTCCACGAGGGGGCGGTGCCGATCGCGGTCCAGGATCATGACGTTGAGCTGGTTGACCTTGACGCCCTTGGCCTTGGCGATGAGGTGCAGGTTCTGCTTGACCGGCAGGCGCAGGTCAACCATGTCGGCCGCTTCGGGACCCGTGACGAGCTTTTCCATGTAGAACACGGCGGAGGGATCGAACATGGAGCCACGTTCGGCCACGGCGAGCACGGCCAGGGCGTTGTTGATGCCGAGCGCGGTCAGGCGGGTGCCGTCGATGGGGTCGACGGCGACGTCGCACTCGGGGCCGGTGCCGTCACCGACGTGTTCCCCGTTGAAGAGCATCGGGGCTTCGTCCTTCTCGCCTTCGCCGATGACCACAACACCGTTGAAGTGGACCGTCTGAAGGAAGGAGCGCATGGCGTCGACGGCGGCGCCGTCGGCCTTGTTCTTGTCGCCGAAGCCCACCCAGTGACCGCCGGCGATGGCCGCGGCCTCGGTGACGCGGACAAGTTCCAGTGCGAGGTTGCGGTCAGGCTCGTCGATCCCGACGGCGAGCGAGGGGGAAAGCGTGGAGTACTTCTGGGACATAGGCGCTGGTGTCACGTGAACCTCTTCTTCGAGTGGCGGTCGTTGAACCCGTACGGCCAGGATCGATCCGTCGCGGTGATTCGTCTGCTATTGATCATAGTCGCGGCAACCTAGCCAGGTCATGGGATGACCGGTGCGTGACGCACTTCACCGTCAGGCGGTCGCCGGGGCGCGAATGTGAGATCGGCCCGGACATGGGCGACTATAGAGGGGTGAGTGAATTGCAGGAGACCTCCCCCGCAGCCCCCGGTTCTCCGGCTGGCAGCGCCCCCGCGGCCGGCCCGGACGCTTCCGGACAGCCACCGGTCCGGCCCGTCATCACCGCCGCGGCGGCAAAACGCGCCAACGCCTCCGTGATGGGCATGATCATCGCCCTGGTGGTGAGCATCGCCGCGTTCCTGCCGATCGTCCTCATGAATCCCTCGCCCAAGACCGACGGCTACCACCCGAACATCAACGTCAGCGCCGTCGCACAGAACGCCGCCGATGTGGCGGGATTCACACCCGTGGCAGCCGATACCGGCGACACATTTCATCCCAACTACGCCCGCTGGGAGTCCGGCGCGGGCAGCGGCGTCCCGGCCTGGGAAGTCGGCTACCTGACGCCCAAGGAGTCCTTCATCGGTCTGGTGCAGACCCGGCAGGCCAACCCCACCTGGCTCCTGCAGCAGACCAAGAACGCGCCGGTGACCGGCACCCGGAACGCGGGAGGCCGGGACTGGGAACTGCGCGACACCGGTACGGGCGAGAAATCCATGGTGCTGGCCGAACGCGGCACCACCGTCATCCTGTCCGGATCCGCGACGCTGGAGGAGTTCTCCACCCTGGCGGCGGCCGTGGTGAAGTCGCTCGAAAGCAATCCGCCTGCCGGGGCTCCGGCGAGCACCCCGGACGCAACAGATTCCCCTTCGGCTACGGCAACACAGTAAAGTCGGGGGCGTGGCCACCTATCTCACTCCTGCACTTGCCTGGCGCCGTCTCCGCGAAGGCAACGAACGTTTCGTCTCCGGCGCGTCCTCGCACCCCAACCAGGATGCATCGCGGCGCTCGTCCCTCGTAGAGAACCAGCACCCGTTCGCGGTGATCTTCGGCTGTTCCGACTCGCGCCTCGCGGCCGAGATCATTTTCGACCTCGGCCTGGGCGACGCATTCGTCGTCCGGACCGCCGGCCAGGTGATTGACGACGCCGTGCTCGGCTCCCTCGAATACAGCGTCAGCGTCCTCGGCGTGCCGCTGATTGTGGTTCTGGGCCACGACAGGTGCGGCGCCGTTACTGCCACCAAGACTGCCGTGGAGACCGGCCAGATGCCGGTCGGCTTCATGCGCAGCCTGGTCGAGCGCATCACCCCCTCCGTGCTGACCTCGCTCCGTAACAATCAGGAGGACGTCAATGACATGGTGATCGAGAACGTCAAGCAGACCTCACAGCGCCTCGTGGACAGCTCCCGTGTGATTTCGGACGCAGTGGAAGGCGGCCGCGCCGCCGTCATTGGACTCGCGTACAGCCTGGCCGACGGCAAGGCTGACCTCGTGTCCGGGATCGGCGAGCTCTAAGCCCGGCACGTCGGGCTGGGCCCCTTCCGCCGCGGATGCGATTGCGGCGGCCGTTCACGGTTTTCGGTGGGACGCCCACTCCCAATAAGCTAGCCCCATGACTTCCACAGATGAGTTGAACACCGAAGAGTTCCGCATTGAACACGACACGATGGGCGAAGTCCGCGTTCCCGTGAACGCCCTGTACCGCGCACAGACGCAGCGGGCAGTGGAGAACTTCCCGATCTCCGGCAAGACGCTGGAGCGCGCCCACATCGAGGCCCTGGCCCGGGTGAAGAAGGCCGCTGCCCAGGCCAACGCCGAACTGGGGGTGCTCGACGGCGAGCTCGCCCAGGCGATTGCCGACGCCGCCGACCTCGTTGCAGCCGGCAAGTTCGACGGCGACTTCCCGATTGACGTCTTCCAGACCGGGTCCGGCACGTCCTCGAACATGAACACCAACGAGGTCATCGCCGAGCTCGCCTCACGCGCCCTCAAGTCCGCCGGGAGCGACAAAGTTGTCCACCCGAACGACCACGTCAACGCCTCACAGTCCTCCAACGACGTCTTCCCGACTTCGGTGCACGTGGCCGCCACGTCCGCGCTGATCAATGACCTGATCCCGGCCCTCGGCTACCTGGCAGAGTCGCTGGAGCGCAAGGCCGTGGAGTTCAAGGACGTCGTGAAGTCCGGCCGCACGCACCTCATGGACGCCACCCCGGTCACCCTGGGCCAGGAATTCGGCGGCTACGCCGCCCAGGTCCGCTACGGCATCGAGCGCATCAACGCCTCCCTCCCCCGCGTCGCCGAGGTCCCGCTCGGCGGCACCGCCGTGGGCACCGGCATCAACACCCCCGCCGGATTCCCGGAGCGCGTGATCGAACTGCTGGCAGCCGACACCGGACTGCCCCTGACCGAGGCCCGCGACCACTTCGAAGCCCAGGCCAACCGCGACGGCCTCATCGAGGCGTCGAGCCAGCTGCGCAACATCGCGATCTCCTTCATGAAGATCAACAACGACCTCCGCTGGATGGGTTCCGGCCCCAACACCGGCCTCGGCGAAATCGCCATCCCGGACCTGCAGCCGGGCTCCTCGATCATGCCCGGCAAGGTCAACCCCGTCATCTGCGAAGCGTCCATCATGGTCTGCGCCCAGGTGATCGGCAACGACACCGCCATCGCCTGGTCCGGCACCAACGGCGCCTTCGAACTGAACGTCGGCATCCCGGTCATGGCCGCCAACCTCCTCGAATCCGTGCGACTGCTGGCCAACACCAGCCGTGTCATGGCCGACAAGATGATTGACGGCATCACGGCCAACGTCGAGCGCGCCCGCTTCCTCGCCGAGGCCTCACCGTCGATCGTCACCCCGTTGAACAAGTTCATCGGATACGAGAACGCCGCCAAGATCGCCAAGAAGGCCGTGGCCGAGGGCCTGACCATCCGCGAGACGGTCGTCTCCATGGGCTTCCTGGAGCGCGGCGAACTGACCGAAGAGCAGCTGGACACCGCACTGGACGTCATGTCCATGACGCGCCCGCCGCACAAAGCCTAAACAAGGTCCGGTGCGCCGCGCCGGTCACCACGGCAACCAACTCCGGCGGCCGGCGCCTTTCCTGCGAAAGGCGCCGGCCGCCGTCGCGTCCCGGCACCCCGCCATTTTTTTGCACTAATTGCCGTCAAGTGCAAAAATACACTCTATGGGCAACAGTGCAATTAATGAGGGCGGCCTCCGCGAGCGCAAGCGGGCCGCCACACGGGCGGCAATCACCGCCGTCGCGCGTTCCCTGACCGCCGAACGGGGCCTCAACGGCTACACCGTGGAGGAGGTCTGCGAGCAGGCGGGCATCTCCCGCCGGACGTTCTTCAACTATTTCCCCGCCAAGGAAGATGCAATTCTCGGCCACGTCGACGACGACTTTCCCGAAGAGGTGGTCGAACGTTTCATGGCAGGCGGCGCCGGCTCGCCCGCCGGCGAAATATCGGACTCGCTCCTGGCCGACCTCGTGCGGCTGTCCCTCGACCTCGCCGAACGGATGAGCGGCTCCGAGGAAGAGACCCGCCAGCTGATCGGTGTGATCAAGAAGGAGCCCCAGTTGATGCTCCGGATCATCGGCGCCTCCGAGGAACGCGAGGCCGAGTTCGCCCGGCTGCTCGCGGCCCGGGAAGGCGTCCCGACGGACCACCCCGTGGTGCGCATGGCCGTAGTTCTCCTGGGCAACATCGCCAGGAAGACCAGCGCCGGCTACTTCTCCGAAGGCAACACGCGCACCTACAAGGACATGCTGCTGGAAAACATTGCGGCGGCCCGGACGCTCTTTGCGCTGCCGTTCGACCCCTCCCGGGCCGGGCCAACCCCCTTGAGCATGTCCCGGCCCGACATCCAGCAGTCCGGTTCTTCGCAGTCCGGTTCTTCGCAGTCCGGTTCTTCGCAGTCGAAGTCTTCCCAGTCCACCCCGTCCGAAGGAGCGCAATGAGCGCCGTCAGCACCAAGCCAGCAGCCGAACCGCTGCTGCTGACCCAGAAACGCATCTGGATCATCTTCTCCGCCCTCATCGCGGGCATGCTGCTCTCCAGCCTCGACCAGACCATCGTTTCCACCGCCATGCCGACGATCGTCGGCAAGCTCGGCGGCGTGGAGCACCAGGCCTGGATCACCACGGCCTACCTGCTGGCCACCACCATCGTCATGCCGATCTACGGAAAGTTCGGCGACATCCTGGGCCGGCGGAACCTGTTCCTCGTGGCGATCGGGCTCTTCACGCTCGCTTCCGTCGGCTGCGCCTTTGCCACCGATTTCTGGGGCTTCGTGGTGTTCCGCGCCATCCAGGGTCTGGGCGGCGGCGGCCTCATGATCCTGTCCCAGGCCATCATCGCCGACATCGTTCCGGCCAAGGAACGCGGCAAGTACATGGGCCCGCTGGGCGCCATCTTCGGCCTCTCCGCCGTCGCCGGTCCCCTGCTGGGCGGCTTCTTCGTGGACCACCTGACCTGGGAGTGGGCCTTCTACATCAACATCCCGATCGGCGTCGCTGCGTTCACGATTGCCTGGTTCACCCTCACACTGCCCAACAAGAAGGCCGAGAAGAGGATCGACGTCCTGGGCGTGCTGCTGCTCTCCGCCGCCACCACGTGCCTGATCTTCTTCACGGACTTCGGCGGCAAGAAGGATGAAGGCTGGGATTCGCCGCTGACGTGGGCCTTCAGCGCAGGGCTCGTGCTCGCCGCCACCGCCTTCGTCATGGTGGAGCGCCGGGTCGAGGACCCCATCATTCCGATGAGCCTGTTCAAGAACCGCATCTTCGTGAACTCCACGGCCATTGGCTTCACCCTCGGGCTGGGCATGTTCGCGGCGATCGCTTTCGTTCCCACGTTCCTGCAGATGTCCTCCGGGACCTCCGCCGCGGAATCCGGGCTGCTGATGCTGCCCATGATGGTGGGACTCATGGGCATGGCCATCTTCTCCGGCATCCGGATCTCCAAGACCGGCAAGTACAAGATGTTCCCGATCCTCGGGGCGGCCCTGACCATCGCCGCAATGCTGTGGCTGACCACGCTCACGGCCGCCACCCCCATCTGGGTCATCTGTGTGCAGCTGTTGATCTTCGGCGCCGGTCTGGGCTCGATCATGCAGGTGATTGTCCTGGTGGTGCAGAACTCCGTGCCGGCCGACCAGATCGGCACGGCGACCAGCACCAACAACTATTTCCGCGAGGTCGGCGCATCCCTGGGCGTCGCCGTGTTCGGTTCCATCTTCACCACCCGGCTCGCCGAATCCCTGACCAATGTCTTCACCGGCGCCGGGGCGTCCGCCGAGCAGGCGTCGCAGTCCACCCGGACGATGGACCCGCAGACCCTCAGCCAGCTCCCGGCGCAGCTAAAGGACGCGATCGTCAACGCCTACGCGGATTCGCTCGCGCCCGTCTTCTGGTACCTGCTCCCGTTCCTGGGCATCGCCCTGGTCCTGGCCATTACCCTCAAGCAGATTCCGCTCTCGGACACCGCCGGAATGGTGGCCCGCGGAGAGGCCGTCGGCGGCGAGGAAGCCGAGCGGCTCGAGGCGGAACGGGCCGCGGCGGGCAGGAACGACGACGAGCTCACCCGCCTGCGCGGCTGATCTTCCGGGCTCCGTTCCCGAACCCGGCCGCATCCGCGGGCCGGTGGCAGCCAGGGGCGCCGCAATCTTTGGGGGTTGCGGCGCCCCTGCTGCATGCCATTCGAGCCAGTACCGGAAGCCCGGCCCGGGTCAGCGCCGGTAGTGGACGTCGCCCGCGGGGTCACTGGCCCGTCGGATCGTTTCCAGGTGTCCGGCCATGAGGTCCGGGAAGTCCTTCGGCAGGAACCAGCCGACGTCCGTGGATTCGTCGTCGTTGACCCGGGCCTCGCCCGAGACAAAGCGGCAGCGGAACACCAGGGTCAGGAAATGGCACACGTCGCCGTTGGGATACCGGGTCGGGCCCACGGCATCAACAGAAACCAGCCGCTGCACAGCGGCAACCACACCGGTCTCCTCAAGGATTTCCCGCAGCAGGCCCGGCGCTGGCTCCTCGCCCGGTTCCAGGATCCCGCTGATCAGTCCCCACTGCCCATTGTCGGCCCGACGCCCGAGCAGGACCCTGCCGTCGTCGAACACCGCTCCCCTGACTCCGGGCAGCCAAAGGGCCTCGTGCCCGATCTTCTCGCGCAGTCTCACGATGAACTCCGGGGTCGCCATGCCGCCCGCCTATGTGGCGGGGATCAGCAGCATGGCTGCCGCTGTTCCGGCGAGCATGAACGGCCCGAAGGGAATGGCCGACTGCAGCGTCCCGCGGCGTGCGACGAGCAATCCGAGGCTCCACAGGCCGCCGAGGATGAACGCGGCAAAGGTCCCCGCAAAGACGTGCCCCCAGCCAAGGAATCCCAGGTACATTCCCAGGACGCCTGCAAGTTTCACGTCCCCGAATCCCATGCCCGGCGGATACACCGCGTGCAGGACGAAATAAAACAGCCACAGGGAGGCCCCGCCGGCGAGGACACGCAGCCCCGGCACGCCGAACAGCCCGGCATCCGGTGTGCCGGCAACATCTTGCCCGGCGGGAAGAAGCTGGCTGGCGGCCGCGCCCAGCAGGAGAAGTCCGGCGATGGCATAAGAGGGAAAAACGATGCGGTCCGGCAGCAGGTGGTGCCGGACATCGATCACGGTGAGCCGGACGGCCATCACGAAAAAGTAGGCGCACGCGGCCAGGGCCAGCCAGAAGGCCAGCGGGTTGGCGGCGCCCAGGTTACCGAGTCGTTCGATCACTCTCGGATGCTACTGGATATTCGTCCGGCCCGCCGGTCCCCGCGCGTAAACTGTGGATATGGCCGCATGGGACAGCAGGAACCGGCGCGGGCCGCTCGCGCCCCGAAGCCCGGCGGACCAGGCTGCGGCCTTCCGGCACCTGTGCCGGTCCTCGCCGTGGAAGTGGCAGGCGCTGAGGTTCGAGTACGTGGACCGGCCTATGACCGCTGCCGCAGGCTCCGCGACAGCCGCCGTCCCCGACGACCTCGTCCGGGCGTGGCTGCGCCGGCCCGGCGCCCTGCGGCTGGAAACCGTCGACGGACTGGTGATCGCCAGCACCACCGGCATCAATGATTCACGCGGCGGCTTCTACGTCAGTTCGACGCGGAAGACCTGGCTCCTGCCGCCGCATCTGGTCACCCCGGTGTACGACGACGACGGGCTGGTGCGCCGGCGTCCGGAGGCGGCCTACGGCGAACCGTCCTTCGGGAACGGCCGCTTCGCCGCCGTCCTGGACCCGGTGGAGCTCGCGGGGAATTCCCCCGTCCCGCTGGAGTTCCCGAACCTCAACGCCGTGGCGCTTGGTCCCATCACGGAGGTCGACCACGAGGGCCGGCCCGCCCTCGAAACCACGGTCAGTCCGAACCTCTCGTACCGTCCGGCCGACCCTGCAACCCCGATCTGCCGCCCGGGACGCACGCTGTTACGGGTCGACGCCGGCACCGGCGTCTGCGTTGCAAGCCGCTGGCTGGACGCACCGGAAACCGGCGACGAGCCGGCCTACGGGCACTGGCTCAGGATCTTGGGCGTGGACGAATACATGCTCGATGACCTGTTCCTCGCCGAATCCATGAACCTCACGGACGTCCGCCGCCACATCAGCTGGGACGTTCCGGCCGAGTAGGAGTGCCGTGCCGCGGCATGACTGGCATCCCCGGCCCGGTACCGTTAGGCTTCCTGCGATGACTTCGCCCGCCGACTACTGGCCCCCGTTCGGACTGACCCTGACCACGCCGCGCCTGACGTTACGCCCCGTCCGGGACGAGGACATTCCGGCCGCTATCGGGGCCGCCCTCAGCGGCGTGCACGAGCCGGGCCGGAGCCCCTTCAGCACCCCGTGGACCGACGCCCCGCCCCACGAGCTCGGGACCAACATGGCGCAGTGGTACTGGCGGTGCCGCAGCAGCATGACGGCCGGGGACTGGACCCTCGTGCTCGGCATCTGGCACGACGGCGACTTCATCGGCTGCCAGGACGTCGCGGCCAAGGACTTCACCACCCTGAAGACCGTCAGCACGGGATCCTGGCTCCGCCAAAGCGCCCAGGGCCGCGGCCTCGGCACGGAAATGCGTGCCGCCGTCGCGCTCTACGCCTTCGACTACCTCGGCGCTGAGTTCGCAGAGTCCGAAGCCGCCGTCTGGAACCAGCAGTCCCTCGGCGTCTCCCGCTCCCTCGGCTACGAACTCAACGGCGTCACCCGCGCCGTCTGGGGCGGCAAGCCCCAGGAAGTCCAAGAGGTCCGCCTGACCCCGGCCACCTTCAAGCGCCCAGACTGGACCCTCCAGCTGCAAGGCCACGCCGCCACAGCAAAGTACCTGGGCATCCAGGAATAACCCGGCTCCCGGGTCGTGGCTACGGCGTCCCGCCGTCGCTTAGACCGCCGCCTCCCCTCACTGGGTTGCCGTGGTTGGGTTTCGGGGCCACGGCATCCCGCCGTCGCTTAGACACCTCCCGTCGCTGCGCTGCGGTCGCTGGGCGACCTTCGCTTCGCTTTGGTCGGCGATGCGCTCCTTAGCGGGACACCGCAGCCCCGAAGGTGAGACGCCCACCAGCCGGGACGCGGTCTTTCGTAAAGGAGCGCATCGCGACGCATCGGACCCCCGGAGGTCGCTCAGCGACCGCAGCGGGTCCCATGCATCGTAAGCAGCGTCCCGAGGGCCCCGAGGCGAGCTTGCGAGCCTTGGGAAGGGACCTCTGCGCTAAACGACGGCGAAAGGCCCCGGCCCGGCGAACCGGACCACGGCCCTAAACCGGGACGGGCCTAGATCTCCGCCCCCTCGAGCAGATCCGTCACCAGGGCAGCGATCGGCGAGCGCTCCGAGCGGGTGAGGGTGACGTGGCCGAACAGCGGGTGGCCCTTCAGCGTCTCGACGACCGCGGCAACGCCGTCGTGCCGTCCGACCCGCAGGTTGTCGCGCTGGGCGACGTCGTGGGTCAGGACGATCTTCGAGTTCTGGCCGATCCGGCTCATGACCGTCAGGAGCACATTCTTCTCCAGGGACTGCGCCTCGTCTACGATCACGAACGCGTCATGAAGCGAGCGGCCGCGGATGTGCGTCAGCGGCATGACCTCGAGCATGCCCCGGTCCATCACTTCCTCGACGACTTCCTGGCTGACCAGGGCGCCCAGCGTGTCAAAGACGGCCTGCGCCCACGGGTTCATCTTTTCCGCCTCGGATCCGGGCAGGTAGCCCAGTTCCTGGCCGCCCACGGCGTACAGGGGCCGGAAGACGATCACCTTGCGGTGTTCCCGGCGCTCCAGGACGGCTTCGAGGCCGGCGCACAGGGCCAGCGCGGACTTGCCGGTGCCGGCGCGGCCGCCGAGGGACACGATGCCGACGGACGGGTCCATCAGGAGGTCGATCGCGAGCCGCTGCTCGGCCGAGCGGCCGTGGAGGCCGAAGACGTCGCGGTCGCCCTTGACGAGCCGGACCTGCTTGTCCGCCCCGACCCGGCCGAGGGCCGAGCCGCGGCTGGAGAGCAGGACAAGCCCGGTGTTGGTCGGCATTTCGGCCGCGGCCGGGATGAAGACCGGTTCGTGCCCGTAGAGGGTGGCGACCTCGTCTTCGCCCGCATCAATCTCGGCGACGCCGGTCCAGCCGGAGTCCTTGACGAGTTCATTGCGGTATTCGTCGGCCATCAGCCCCATGGCCGAGGCTTTGACGCGCATCGGCAGGTCCTTGGACACCACCGTTACGTCGCGGCCCTCGTTGGCCAGGTTCTTCGCCACCGCAAGGATGCGGCTGTCATTGTCCGCCCCGCGGAAGCCGGCCGGCAGCACCTCTGCGGAGATATGGTTCAGCTCCACCATGAGCGTGCCGCCGTCGCGGCCCAGCGGGATGGGACGGTCCAGGCCGCCGTGCTCAAGCCGCAAGTCATCCAGCAGCCGGAGCGCTTTGCGCGCGAAGTACCCCAGTTCGGGGTCGTGGCGCTTTCCTTCGAGCTCGGTGATGACGACGATCGGCAGGATGACCTCATGCTCGGCGAAGCGCAGGAGGGCCCGCGGATCGGAGAGCAGCACGGAGGTGTCGATCACGAAACTGCGGGCCGTGCCCCGGATTCCTGTTCCTTCCCCGGAAACAGCAAGACCGGCCGCGGCGGATTCCGCTGCACCGGTCTGTGAGGTGGCTCGCTTGGCGCGAGAGGCAGCTTTCTGTCCCTGGTCGGAAATGACATCGGGCAGTTGCTCAGAAATAGCCACATCGACTCCAGCCCCGGGGCAATGCCCGGATTTGTTATTGGTGAGGCGGCTCGGCCTGAAGGCCGCGCGCGGCCTCCCATACACCCGGTGCGAACTTCCGCTCCATGTACTGGCCTCCCCGATCGGCCGGCGAATTGCCCGCCGATGGGATAAACGTACGTCTCCGGGGGTGGGTTTGTCCGCCAATTTGTCGGCGATTCTTGTTGCCGGCTTGTGAACTCCGCGTGAACGGTTCAGGCGCCGAAGCGCCGCTGCCTGCCGGCGTAATCGCGCAGGGCGCGCAGGAAGTCGACCTTGCGAAAAGCCGGCCACAAGGCCTCGCAGAAGTAGAACTCACTGTACGCGCTTTGCCACATGAGGAACCCGGACAGCCGCTGCTCCCCGGAGGTCCGGATCACTAGGTCCGGATCCGGCTGGCCCCTTGTGTAGAGGAACCGCGAGATGTCATCGACGGTGAGTTCATCGGCCAGTTTTCCGATGTCCGCGCCCCGGCTGACGGCGTCGTGCAGCAGCTCCCGGACGGCGTCGACGATCTCCCGCCGTCCGCCATAGCCGACGGCGACATTGACGTGCAGCTTTTCGTGCGCCGGGGTGCGGGCCGTGAGATTGTTCAGCCGCTCGGCCAGGTAATCCGGCAGCAGTTCCGGGGCGCCCATGGCGTGGACGGAGATGTCGGCGTCCTCGTCTAGCCGGTCCAGGGTGTTGGCGATGATGCCCATCAGGAGGTCCAGTTCCTCGCCGGAGCGGTTCATGTTGTCCGTGGAGAGCATGTACAAGGTGACCACTCTGACGCCGAGTTCCTGGCACCAGCCAAGGAATTCGTGGATCTTGTCCGCGCCGGCCTGGTGGCCCTGGCTCGTGGGGGCGTTGAACTGGCGGGCCCAGCGCCGGTTGCCGTCCACCATGACGCCGATGTGCCGGGGGATCCGCTCCGGGTCCAGGGAGCGCTGCAGTTTGCGTTCGTAAAAGCCGTAGAGGAACCCGGGCATTTCCATCCGGAGATTCACCTGGCTTCCTTGAGATCCTTGGTTCAGTGCACATCCTAGGCTACCTGCCGGAGCGCCCTGCCGCGTGCAGGACTGCCGCCGGGTAGCCCCCCAACCATAGTTACTCGCAGGTAACTTACCAGTGCGTAGTTTATTATGGCGGCATGGAAAGCAACAGTCTGGAGCCCCGGCCGGAGCCTCCGGCAAATAAGGGGACCCCGGTGGACGACGCCGCGGTGAAGCTTGCCGAGCTGCTCATGATCAAGCCCAAATGGCGGGGCTGGATCCACACCGTGACCGCTCCGCTGGCGCTCGTCGCCGGGCTGGTGCTGGTGCTCCTGGCTCCGCCGGATCTGAAGGTTGCGTGCGCCGTCTACGCCGTTACCGGGGTGCTGCTTTTCGGGGTCAGTGCCGTGTACCACCGCGGGAACTGGTCACCGCGGGTCAAGATTGTCCTCAAGCGCCTGGACCACACCAACATCATGCTGGTGATCGCCGGCAGCTATACGCCGCTGGCCTGGGCCTTGCTGGAGCGGCAGAAGGCCGAGCTGCTGCTGTGGGTCATCTGGTCCGGGGCCATTCTTGGTGTGCTGTTCCGCCTGCTGTGGACCCACGCCCCGCGGTGGCTCTACGTGCCGATCTACATCGCCCTGGGCTGCGGGGCCCTGTTCTATCTCCCGGATTTCTTCGCCGCCAATGTGGCCTCGGCCGTGCTGACCTGCGTCGGGGGCGTCCTGTACATCACCGGAGCAGTCTTCTACGCCCTGAAGAAGCCGAATTTCAGTTACGAGCACTTCGGCTTCCACGAGCTGTTCCATGCCCTGACGGTGGTCGCCTTCGCCGCGCACTACATTGCCATTGCGATCGCAGTCCTGAGCTGAGCCTTCAGTGCCCAGTCTCCCCACCATTGAGACAGCGACGCCGGGACTCACCGGCCCTTCTGCCCGACACGCCGGGCGAGGCCCCCGAAGGTGGGGAAATTCCGACGTCGAAGCTCAGCCACGAATGGCCGGCGGCTCAGGCGGGCCGCCCCGCCGCGATGAGCCCGGGCAGCTGCCGCATGTCTGAAAAGACGGTGGTCCCGGGGCCGGCCAGCCGCGCGGCCGGGGTCACGCCTCCGGCGTAGGCAAAGACGTGCATCCCGGCTGCCCGGGCGGCCTGGACGCCGTAGGCGCTGTCCTCGACGACGGCGCAGCGCTCCGGCGCGGTGCTGAGGCGGCGGGCGGCGTGGAGGAACAGGTCCGGCGCCGGTTTGCCGTTGGCCACGTCCGTGGCGCTGAAGAGGCGGCCCTGGAAGCGGTAGAGCAGCCCGGTCTTGCCCAGGGTGCGGTGCATCTTTTCGTGGCTGCCGCTGGAGGCGACGCAGTGCGGAAGCCGCAGCCGGTCCAGCGCCTCCTCGATGCCGTCGACCGCCTCAAGCCCGCGCTCGAAGGCGTCCTGGTACCACCGTCCGTACTCCTGGTCCCAGCCGTCGGCCAGCCGGATTCCGAGGTGCTGCTCCACGGAGGCTACGAATTGGGCCTCGGATCTTCCGACGAACCGTTCCACGATTTCATCGAGCTCCAGGTCCCAGCTGAGGTCCGCCAGCACCCTCTGGTCCACCCGGACGGCGATTACCTCGGAATCGACCAGGACGCCGTCGCAATCGAACACCACCAGCTCAAAGCCGTGCTCAGAAGTCATCGGGCCATTGTAGCCAGCCGCTCGCGCACCCCTTCGACGGAACCCGTCGGACGGTCACAGACCATTCCGCGGCACAGGAACACCTGCGGGGCGCCGTCCGGACCCGCACCGCGGCCGCGCAGTAGCGGCACGGGCCGTGCGGCGCCGTCGTCCTGGACCGCGACCACCAGCCCGGGACTGGGTGAGAGCAGCAGCGCCCGGTGCAGCGCGGCACGCCCGGGCGTGTCCGGCCCGGCGACGGCGGCCTCGACGGGTCCGGCGAGCGCGGCCTGGGCGGTCGCCAGCAGCCAGCCCGCCACGCGGGGCGCCCGGACCGCGAGCGGCGGCAGCAGGGAGAGGATGTTGGCCGCCAGGGTGCGGTGTTCCGGGGAGCCGGACAGCGCCGAGTGGGTCAGCAACGCCCCGGCCAGTGCGGCGGCACCGCTGGGGGCGGCGTTGTCGAACAGGTCCAGGCCGTCCCGGCCGCCCTGGGCCGCGGTGACCTGCGCCGACTCCCCGGCAGCGTCCTTCAGTCCGCCGTCCGCCGCGAACCGCACGCAGGCCGCATCCAGCATGGCCGCCGCCAGGTTGTACCAGCGGGTGTGCCCGGTCACCCCATAGAGCGCGAACAGTCCTTCGGCGCAAAAAGCATAGTCCTCCAGCAGGCCCCCGATTCCGCGTGCCATCCCGCCGTGGGAGACGCGGATGAGCCTGCCAGGACCGTCTCCGGGCGGCTGCCAGTGCACCCGTTCGAGATACGCCGCAATACGTTCCGCGGCGGCCACGAGCTCCGGCCGTGCCAGGACGGCCCCGGCGTCGGCGAGGGCCGCGACGGCCAGTCCGTTCCAGCCGGCCACCACCTTGTCGTCCCGGCCTGGCTGCGGGCGGCCGGAGCGCGCCTGCGCCAGCACCGGGCGCGCCCGCTGCCACAGCACAGCGTCGTCACCGGCGATCTCCCGGCCCGGATGCAGCGGCGAACCGTCGGCGGTCACGCTCCCGGGTGTGCGGACGTTCATGAGGGCCGCCACGGCGGCGCCGTCGGCGGTGCCCAAGAGTTCCTGGAGCTGGGCGGCGGTCCACAGGTAGCTGGCGCCCTCGGCGTGCACGCCGTCCACCACTGTGTCGGCGTCCAGCGACGACGCCAGGGCCACCGCCTGCACCGCTCCCCCGCCCGGTGCCGCGGCCGTGGCCGGCGGCAGCCCCAGGCGGGTGAGCAGCCAGTCCGCGGTGTGCCCGGCCACTGCTGCCGCCTCGGCCGCCGGGTACTCCGGCGTGCCGCCCAGCCGGACCCAGTGGACGTAGACGCGCAGCAGCTGGGCGTTGTCGTAGAGCATTTTCTCGAAGTGCGGAACGGACCAGTCCCGGGTCACGGAGTAGCGGGCGAAGCCGCCGTCGAGCTGGTCGAACAACGCCGACCGGGACATCGCCGCGAGGGCGCGCCCCGCCATGTCCCGGGCCGCCGCCGCGGTGTCAGCTCCTACAGCGTCCGGGCCGGCAGTGTCTAGGTCAGCGGCTGCCGACGGCACTCTGTCCCCGGGCGCTGCGGCGTGCCGGATCAGGAATTCGAGCACGGCCGACGGCGGGAACTTCGGCGCGCCGCCGAAGCCGCCGTGGCTCTGGTCTTCGGAGCGGGACAGGGCACCAACAGCCTCCCCCAGGAGCGCAGCGTCCAGGGGCTCCGGCGGCCCGTCGAGCCGGACGGCGCTGGCCGGCTGGGACGCGGCGATGCCGCGGGCCAGGGTGGCGGCATTGGCTTCGACAGCGCCGCGGCGCTCCGTCCAGGCCTCGCTCACGGCTTCAAGGACCTGCCGGAAGGAGGGGCGGCCCGGCATAGGCCGGGGCGGGAAGTAGGTGCCGGCGTGGAAGGCCCGGCCGTCGGGCAGGAGGAAGACGGACATCGGCCAGCCGCCCTCGCCGCTGATCGCCTGGGTGGCGGCCATGTAGACGGCGTCGACGTCGGGGCGTTCCTCGCGGTCCACTTTGACGGCGACGAAGTGGGCGTTCAGGTAGTCGGCCGTGTCCTGGTCCTCGAAGGATTCGTGGGCCATGACATGGCACCAGTGGCATGCCGCGTAGCCGATGGAGAGGAACACCGGAACGTCCCGGATGGCCGCGGCGGCAAAGGCCGCATCGCCGAACGGCTGCCAGTGGACGGGGTTGCCGGCGTGCTGGCGCAGGTACGCAGAGGGCTCCGCCGACAGGGCGTTCGAGCCCCCTGGCGTCGGGCTGCGGGGACCGCTGTTAGCGGTTTCCGGGTCCTGCATCGCCGTTGACTTCCGGCCGGGACACCCCGCCGTCAGCCGGGAACCGGGTGTCCTCGGTGCCGTCGGCGCCGGAGGTCCCCGCCTCTCCGGCGGCCGTACGCTCGGCCTCCACCTGGGCCCGGTAGCGGACCCGCCGGATGCGCCGCACCATGTCCACGATCAGCAGCGCGGTCAGCACCACGATGAAGGCTGTCAGCAGGAAGCCCAGAAAACCCGGGGTGACCTGGTCCTCGGACAGGCCCGGTCGCAGCGACGGCGTGGGGGTGGGCGCCGGAGCTGTTGCCAGAGCGATGAGCAAGGAATGCACGGTGAAAACCTTCTGTGGAAACCGGTGTCTTTTCTACGACGCCTCTTCTACGGCGCCTGTCCTACGGGGCGTTAATTCTACGGGGCCCCAATTCTACGGGGCCTCTTCTACGCCGGATAGAAGAAGTCTATCCCGTCTATCTTAACCCGGCGAAGAGGTCCGTTTCGGGCAGTTCGACCGGGATCCGCGACTCGATCAGGGAGTAGTCCTCCCACGGCCAGACCTTGCGCTGCATGGCCGCGGATACCGCAAAGAAGAATCCTTCCGGGTCCACCTGCGTGCGGTGGGACCGGAGCGCGTCGTCGCGGGCTTCGAAGAAGTCCCCGCACTGGATCTGGGTGGTGGTGGGGTGCGTCGGCGGCGGCGGGGTGTGCCCCTCGGCGTCGGCCTCAAGCCAGGTGGCCAGCCTCTCGGCATACGGGGACTGCAGGCCGGCCTCTTCCAGCGCAATGTGGAGCGCGCGGAAGCGGTCCGGGCTGAAGGCGCGGTCGTAGTAGAGCTTGCTGGGCGCCCACGGCTCCCCGATGCCCTGGTAGCGGGCTGGATCACCGGCCGCCGCGAAAGCCTCGACTGCTACCCTGTGCGCCATGATGTGGTCCGGGTGCGGGTAGCCGCCGTTCTCGTCATAGCTCACGATCACGTGGGGCTTGAAGTCCCGGACCAGCCGGACCAGCGGCGCGGCCGCCCGCTCCAGCGGCTGCAGGGCGAAGCAGCCCGGCGGCAGGGGCGGCAGCGGGTCCCCTTCCGGCAACCCGGAATCCACGAATCCGAGCCAGCGCTGCCGGACGCCGAGCACCTTCGCGGCGGCGTCCATCTCGAGGCGGCGCGCCCCGGCCATGTCGCGCTTGGGGTGCGGCTGGCCCTCCATGGCGGGGTTCTGGATGTCGCCGCGCGAGCCGTCGGTGCAGGTGGCCACCAGGACGTCCACGCCCGAGGCGGCGTACATGGCCATCGTGGCGGCACCCTTGCTCGATTCGTCGTCGGGATGAGCATGGACCGCCAGCAGACGAAGCGGTGCTGACGGGCTGGGGGATGCTGTCATCAGGGGACGGCTCCTCTTTCTGCTGTTCTCTGTTAGGGCGGACTTGCTGGTCGAGCGGACAATCTGTTGTGGCGGACATGCCGTTGCGCCGGACGCTGCGGGGCCGCTACGGCACGGCCACCCCGCACGGCGGGCCGGCCGTCCATGGCGTAGCCTGCAGGGTCAGCCGCCGCCGCGGAAATATCCTGGTCCGATCCACACTAAACTGGACTGGTGACTTCCGAGGATCAGCATGCCGCGCCGGCACCTACCAGCCTAGCCAATCGTTACGGCGGCCAAAAGCGCGCACTGACACGCAAGGGCAAACGCAACATCCTGATCGCCGTCCTCGCCGTGGGCATCGCCTTCCTTGCCTGGGTGACGACGTCGGCGGCCACTACCAGCGTCAGCTTCAAGGACATCGGCTACAGCACTACCGACGCCACGCTGACGGAGGTTGACTTCCAGGTGACCAAGGACCCCGCCGCGGATGCCAAGTGCGCTGTCAAGGCCATGGACGCCAAGTTCGCGATCGTCGGCTGGAAAGTCGTGGACATCGGCCCGAACCCCACCGATGCCGGCACCGACGGCGGGCACACCACCGGCCACAGTACCCAGCTGCGCACCGAGTCCCAGGCTGTCTCCGCCGTCGTGGACAACTGCTGGATTCCGGACGCGGGAAAGTAGGTCGCGGCCCCTGCGGGCCGCAGCTGTGCTGCAGCGGCGTCACCCGGCCGCTGCCAACGCCTCCGCATATGCGGCACCCGCGACCCGCCGGGCAGCGGGGAGCTGGTCATTCACCGCGACGCCGCGCCAATCAATGAACTCAAAAGGTGTCCGTGGAGGGACATCCCTGGACCGGAGACCTATGCTGGTGCCAGCGACTCGTCGGTCATGAGAGCAGGACAGCGACCGAAGCGGTGTCGGGCCCCTGCTGCACGCTTCAACAAGAAAGCGGGATGCACATGAACCCCGGAAAGTCGAAAGGAACCATCGGCCGGGGCGCGGCCGCCCTGCTGGTGCTGGCAGCGGCAGTAGTCCTGGCAGTTTCCGGCTGCGAGCCATGGCGAGCCCCGGATCCTCGGGCGCCCGCCCCGGGCGCCCGCGCCGACCGCCCGGGGCATGTGTTTGTGATCAATCTCGAGAATGAAGGATTCGACAAGGCCTGGGGCGCTGACTCGGACGCTCCCTACCTCTCTGAGACGCTTCGTTCCAAGGGCGTGTTGCTTTCCAACTACTACGCAATCGCCCATCACTCCGCTCCCAATTACATCGCGCAGATTTCGGGGCAGGCCTCCAACCCCATGACCCGGAACGATTGCGGGACATATGTCCCGTTCGTACCAACGGGCACCGCCGAGCCGGGGCAGGTGCTTGGTACCGGCTGCATCTATCCCGCGTCGGTACCAACCGTCGCGGGCCAACTCAGTGCGGCCGGTAAGACTTGGAAGGGCTACATGGAGGGGATGAAGAGTCCATGCCGGCATCCTGAGACCGGGGCCGAGGACGGTAACCAGGACGCCTCACCGGATGATCAATACGCGACCCGGCATAACCCCTTTGTCTACTTCGCGGCGATCACATCCTCGCCGGATTGTCAGAAGAACGTGGTCGACTTCACCGAACTTGCCGGCGACCTTAAGTCCGCAGCGACCACCCCCAATCTTTCCTTCATCAGCCCCAACTTATGCAATGACGGGCATGACAGTCCCTGCGCGGACGGCAGGGAGGGAGGCTTGGTCAGCTCCAACGTCTGGTTGCAGAAACAGATACCCGCGATTCTGGACTCCCCGGCCTATAAACAGGACGGAGTGCTTGTCATTACCTTTGACGAAGCTGACGGTGGCAGGCAGGGCCCAGAGGGCGTTCCCGGCGGAACAGCCGGGGGCCGCGTCGGTGCCTTAGTGCTCTCCCCCTTCGTCCGGGGCGGCACAATCTCGGACAAGACGTACAGCCACTACAGCCTTCTGGCCACGATCGAAGACATCTTCTCGCTACCACGCCTCGCATATGCCGGCGCCCCTGGAGTCGACGGTTTTGGATCCGACGTCTTCAACTCGCGGCCGTGACCAGCCTCAGCCACCCCGGGTGGCGGCACCAGCCGGGCAAACCTTGCCAGATGGCAACACGATGTGATCCACGCCGCAGTCCTCTTTGGTTTATCCACAGGATTGACTACAATGGATCAATACCTTTCCCCCGCTGAGCTGGTTACTGAGTCATAAAAGTGGCCACCGTGGCGGGGTCTTTGCTTGTATGACCACCCAAAGGAGAAGTCCGTGTCTACCACCAACAGCGCAACTGCGGCTTGGCTTACCCAGGAAGCTTTTGACCGCCTGAAGGCAGAGCTGGACCACCTTTCCGGCCCCGGCCGGGCAGAAATCGTCCAGAAGATCGAAGCCGCGCGCCAGGAGGGCGACCTCAAGGAGAACGGCGGCTACCACGCCGCCAAGGAGGAGCAGGGCAAGATCGAGGCCCGCATCCGCCAGCTCACGGCCCTTCTGCGGGACGCCCACGTCGGCGAAGCCCCGGCCGATGACGGCATCGTGGAGCCCGGCATGATCGTCGTGGCCAAGATTGCCGGCGACGAGGAAACCTTCCTGCTCGGCTCCCGCGAGATCGCCGGCGACTCGGATCTGGACGTCTTCAGCGAGAAGTCCCCCCTCGGCGCGGCGATCGTCGGCCACAAGGAGGGCGACAAGCTCAGCTACACCGCCCCGAACGGCAAGGACATCACGGTGGAGATCATGTCCGCCAAGCCGTACGCGGGCTAACACCGCAGCACACGTTCCCGCACGGAACACCTTTACGAAAATAGCGACGCCGGTCTCCCCTTCGCGGGGAGGCCGGCGTCGCTTTTTCTGCCTGCTTGGTGGATCAGCGCCGCGGATCAGCGCCGCGGATCAGCGTGTCAGGTCAGTGTGCGAGGGTCAGCGGCCGGCGGGCAGCGACCGCTGCCGCCGCGTACTCAGCAGCACGGCCGCTGCGACGCCGCCGACCGCCCCGCCCAGGTGCGCCTGCCACGAGACGAAACTTGCCACGGTGGGCAGCACGCCGAAGAGGATCCCGCCGTAGGCCATGAACAGCACCACGGACAGCACGATCTGCCACCAGTTCCGGTTGAGGAAGCCGCGGACCAGCAGGAACGCGAACAGCCCGAACACCAGTCCGGACGCACCGACGGTGACGCTGGTTCCGCCGATGAGCCACACCACGATTCCGGACGCCAGCCAGCTGGCGGCCAGGGCCGTGATGAAGACCCGCCGCCCGGACAGGAACACGATAAACCCGAAAATGATCAACGGGAGCGTGTTGGACATCAGATGGGCGAGGCTCGCGTGCAGCAGCGGAAACGTCAGGATGTCCAGGATCCCGTCCATGCTGCGCGGCCGCAGGCCGAATATGCGGTTCAGGGAATGGAACAACGCGGTGTTGACGATCTCGATCAGGTAGAGCAGCACCACGAACGATCCCACTACCAGCAGGCCCATGCGGGCCCGCGCCCCGGGAGATTCCCCTCTTCCCGGCGTGCCGCCGGGAGACGCGTCCAGCACCCCGGCCCCTAGTGCACCACGATCGGCTGGAAGCCCTCGGCCCGGAGCGCTGCGAGGACTTGACTGCAGTGCTCGTGGCCCTTGGTTTCCAGGTTGACGGTGATGGAGACATCGCCCATGCTGATGGAACCGCCCACCCGGGTGTGGTCCAGTCCGGTGACGTTGGCGTCGTTCTCGGCGATGATGCGGGCAATCGTCGCGAGCGAGCCCGGACGGTCATCGAGCATCATGCGCACAGTCATGTAGCGGCCGGCCGCGGATAGGCCGCGCTGGATCACCTTGAGCATCAGCATGGGGTCGATGTTGCCGCCGGAGAGGACCACCGCAACGGTGCCGGGGTTTTCGATCTTGCCCTCCATGAGCGCCGCGACGCCGACGGCCCCGGCCGGCTCAACCACCATCTTGGCGCGTTCCAGCAGGAAGATCAGCGCCCTGGCCAGGGCGTCTTCGCTGACGGTGACGACGTCGTCGACGAGCTCGCGGATGATGCTGAACGGCAGCTGGCCCGGCCGGCCCACGGCAATGCCGTCAGCCATGGTCGAGACCTTCTTGAGCGGCACGAGGGCGTCCGCGGCGAGCGAGGGCGGGTAGGCGGCGGCGTTCTCGGCCTGGACGCCGATGATGCGGATTTCGCGACCGAGCTCCTTGGCGCGGGCCTTCACGGCGACGGCAACGCCGGCCAGGAGTCCGCCGCCGCCGACGCCCATGAGAATGGTGTCCACGTTCGGGACCTGCTCCAGGATTTCCAGCCCCACTGTGCCCTGACCGGCGACGACGTCGACGTCGTCGAAGGGGTGGACAAAGACCGCGCCGCTTTCATCGGCATAGCGCTTGGCCTCGGCCAGCGCCTCGTCCACGTTGTGGCCGTGCAGCACCACTTCGGCGCCGTGGCTGCGGGTGGCGGCGAGCTTGGGCAGTGCGACGCCGAGCGGCATGTAGATGCGGGCCTTGATGCCGAGGCTCTTGGCCGCGACGGCCACGCCCTGGGCATGATTTCCGGCGGAGGCCGCCACGACGCCGCGCTTCTTCTCGGCGTCGGAGAGCTTGGCCATGCGTACGTAGGCGCCGCGGACCTTGAACGACCCGGCGCGCTGCAGGTTCTCGCACTTGAGGAAGACCTCGCCGCCCACCATGGTGCCGAGGGCCCGCGATGACTCCACGGGTGTCCGCGTAATAATCCCGTCGAGCAGCTTCTGCGCCTCCAGGACATCGTCCAGCGTGACGGGCAGGCTCTCAAGGGTATTCACGAACTGTTCTCCTTCTTCGGATCAGGCGTCGGTGCCCCGTCCGGCATCGCTGCCCGGAGCACCGCTGTTGGGTGCGGCGCCCTCGCGGCCGGGCGTTCGGCCCGGCAGGTGGACGTCTGTGAAGGTGGTATCTGCGCCGGGCTCAGGGGCAAGGCTGCGCTCTGGTCCCGCGGTTGCCAGCACTTCATCATGTTCCCACGTTCTGCCGGCAATGTAGCGAATCGACGAGTTTGCTACGGCCAAGAGCGGAACGGAGAAGAGTGCGCCGGGGATCCCGGCGAGGTAGGAACCGGCTGCGACCGCCAGGATCACGGCCACGGGGTGGAGGGATACGGCCTTGCCCATGACGAGCGGCTGCAGGATGTGGCTTTCCAGCTGCTGGACCAGGAGCACGATCGCCAGCATGATCAGTGCGTTGACCGGTCCGTTGGCGACAAGTGCCAGCAGAACAGCGATGGCGCCGGTGACGAGCGCGCCGACCACAGGGATGAAGGAACCGAGGAAAACCAGCACCCCCAGCGGCAGCGCGAGCGGCACGCCGATGATGGCGGCGCCGACGCCGATTCCCACAGCGTCCACGAACGCGACGAACATCTGGATGCGCGCGTAGCTGACCATGGACGTCCAGCCGCGGCGGCCCGCACCGTCGGTGGCGCGGCGCGCGTTCCGGGGCATGAGACTGACCAGGAAGGCCCAGATCCTCTCACCTTCCAGCAAGAAGAAGATCAGCACGAACAGCGCCAGTACCAGGCCTGCCGCGAAGTGCCCGGCCGTGCTCCCGAACGTCAGGGCACCGCTGAGGATACTGCTGCTGTTGTTCTGCAGCGCGGCCGTGCCTTCCTGGACGTATTTGTCGATCTGGGCGGCCGTCAGCTGCAGAGGGCCCTCCGACAGCCAGGTCTGGACCTGCTGGACGCCGGTGAGGGCCTGGGACCACAACTCCCCAAACCCCTGGACGAGCTGGCGCCCCACCAGGGTCAGGGCGCCGACGATCAGGCCGATGAAACCAAGGATCGTGATGGCGACGGCGAGCCCCTTGGGCACGCTCCGCTTGGCCATCCAGCGCACCGCAGGGCTCAGGAGTCCCGCCAGCAGTGCGGCCACCATCACCGGGATGATGAGGAAGCTGACATGGCTGAGCAGCCAGATCAGGCCCCCGAGCACCAGCAGGATGAGCCCGGCGCGCCACGCCCAGGCGGCGGCGATCCGCACGCCGTAGGGAATGTCCTGGTCAATCTGCCTGTCGGTCCGCACCCGGGCCCCGGCACGGTGTCCGGCCCCGGCCGCGGAAATGGCGGGTGATGTGGCGGGTGGGGCGTCCTCAGCTGGCGTCATAGCCCCATAATTCCCTAGCAGCCGTTCAATAGGAAACCGGTAACGGGCAAGTGGAAACCAGCAACCGGCATCCGGCTCTCCGGGTCAGTCCGCGGCCGTCAGCGAGGAGGAGATGCCCCAGCTCATGGAGAACTGCTCCCCCGGCGCCAGCCAGCGAAGGCCCTCGCCGCTGTTGAACGCATTGGCCGGCCCGGTCATCGGCTCAATCGCGACCGCCTTCGTCCGGCCCGGAAATTCCGTCGTCACGAAGACATGGACGTACGCGCAGTTCGCGTCCTGCCAGAGGCTTACCGACCGCCCGTCGGGCGCCCGCAGCGTGTGCCGGGCGACGCCGCCGTCGAACTCCAGGTCTGTATACGCCGAATCGAGGTCCAGGTCCCCCACCGGGCGGCCGTCGCGCAGATCAAACTCGCCGCCAACCGGCGCGGTGCTGCGCGGAATGAGGCGGTCATCGGCGACAATCCGGGTCCGGGCGTTCACGCTGACCGTGAGCTCCTCGCTGGGCACGTCCCCCAGCCGCAGGTAGGGGTGGGCGCCGAGCACGAACGGCGCGGGATCCTGCGAGTCGTTGATGAGGGTCTGGCGCACCGCCAGCGCGAGGTCCTCGGCCAGTTCGTAGCGGACCCGGTGCCGCAGCAGGAACGGGTAGCCGTGCTGCGGGAACACGGCCGCTTCCAGGGTGACGGAGAATTCGTCCTCGTCCACGAGTTCGTAGGAAGAGTTCCGTAGCAGCCCATGGCTGGCGTTGTTGCGGGAGACCTCGGTGATGTCGAGCTGCATTTTCTTGCCGTTCAAATGCCAGATGCCGTCCTCCACCCGGTTGGCCCAGGGCGCCAGGGTGATACCGATGGCGCCGGGCGGGATGTCGGCGTCGCCATAGCTCTCCGTCAGGGCCGTGCCGCCTCGGCTGTAGAGGCGCAGCCCGGCGGCGAGTTCGGTGACAACGGCCAGGGCGTCGCCGCGCCGGAGCTCGTACTGCCGCCCGGTCGCATACCGCCGCACGGCGCCATTGGCGGAAGAAACAGTGCCGGATGCAGAATGTGTCGCTGTGAGATCCATGGTGACCACCGTACAGACCACCCGGCAACCCGTATACCTTGGATCCATGACTTCCAGAAGCGCAGGTGCCAGGCCATGAACCCTTCCCTGGACAGCGGCGGGCTTGCCGCCCGGTTTGAGTCAGTCTTTGGCGCCCGGCCCGACGGCGTGTGGCGCGCACCGGGACGCGTCAACCTCATTGGCGAGCACACGGACTACAACGAGGGCTTCGTCCTGCCGTTCGCGATCGACCGGGCAGCCCGGGTGGCCGTCAGGGTCCGGCCGGACGCCAGCGTCCGCATGCTGTCCACCTTTGGGAACCAGGGGCTGACGACGGCGGACACCGGCGCCCTGACCCGCGCCGGCGCCCGGGGCTGGACCAAGTACCCGCTCGGCGTCATCTGGGCCCTGCAGCAGCAGGGTCTCCCGGTCCCCGGCGTGGACCTGCTCCTGGATTCCGATGTCCCCCGCGGCGCCGGCCTGTCGTCGTCGCATGCGATCGAATGCGCCGTGATCTCCGCGCTGAACGAGCTCACGGCCGCCGGCCTCTCCGCCCAGGAGATGGTCCTGGCCACCCAGCGGGCCGAAAACGACTTCGTCGGCGCACCCACCGGCATCATGGACCAGTCGGCCTCGCTCCGCGCCACGGCCGGCCACGCCGTCTTCCTGGACTGCCGGGACCAGAGCGTCCGCCTGGTGCCGTTCGACGCCGACGCCGCAGGGCTGGTGCTGCTGGTCATCGACACCAAGGTCTCGCATTCCCACGCCGACGGCGAGTACGCGGCCCGGCGCGAATCGTGCGAACTTGCCGCCGAAGTGCTCGGCGTAGCGGCCCTGCGCGACGTCGGACTGGAGGACCTCGAGGAAGCCAGCGGGCTCCTCGACGCGGAGACGTTCCGACGCGTCCGCCACGTGGTCACCGAGAACGACCGTGTGCTCCAGACGGTGGAGCTGTTGGACACCCTGGGCCCGGCCGCCATCGGCCCCCTGCTGGATGCCTCCCACGCCTCGATGCGGGATGACTTCGAGATCTCCTGCGCCGAGCTGGACCTTGCCGTGGATACGGCGCGGTCGGCCGGCGCGATCGGCGCGCGCATGACCGGCGGCGGCTTCGGCGGCTCAGCGATCGCCCTGACTCCTGCGGGCTCCGCGCATCAGGTGCGTTCCGCCGTCGAACAGGCCTTCGCACAGGCGGGGTATGCCGCACCGGAGATCTTCGGCGTCCGCCCCGCGGCCGGGGCCATGCGACTGGCGTAGGCGGGGCGTAGTCTGGGCGCATGCCAGAGGCCGTCATCGTTTCCACCGCCAGAAGCCCCATCGGGCGTGCCTTCAAGGGCTCGCTGAAAGACGATCGGCCGGACGATCTCGCCGCCGCTATGGTCACGGCGGCCCTCGCCCGGATCCCGGCGTTCGACGCCGCTGCCGGGCCGGGCCGCGGCCTGGATGACATCTATCTGGGCTGCGCCGAACCGAGCGGCGAGGCCGGCTCCAACATGGCCCGGGTGGTCAGCATCCTGGCCGGGCTGGATCACGTTCCGGCGGCCACCATCAACCGTTTCTGCGCTTCCAGCCTGCAGACGCTCCGGATGACATTTCACGCCGTCAAAGCCGGCGAGGGCCACGCGTTCGTTGCCGCCGGCGTGGAGTCGGTGTCCCGTTACCGGGACTGGGCCGGTGCCGGCGAGACCGACGCGAGCACCCACAACCCGCGGTTCGAGGCGGCCAGGGAACGCTCTGCGGCCACCGCGGCCGCCAACACGCCGTGGACCGATCCGCGGCTGGGCGGCCGGATGCCGGACGTATACATCGCCATGGGCCAGACGGCGGAGAACGTTGCGACGAGCTATGGCATCGGCCGCGCCGAGCAGGACGCCTGGGCGGTGCTCAGCCAGAACCGGGCCGAGGCGGCCATCGCCGCCGGGTTCTACGCCCGCGAAATCACGCCCTACACCCGCGCCGACGGCTCGGTGGTCGATCGCGACGATTCACCGCGGCCCGGCGTGACGGCCGAGGCCGCCAGCGCCCTGCAGCCGGTCTTCCGCAGCGGCGGCACCGTGACGGCCGGCAACGCGTGCCCGCTCAATGACGGGGCCGCCGCCGTCGTGGTCATGAGTGATACGCGCGCCCGCGAGCTGGGCCTCGAGCCCCTCGCCCGGATCGTCTCCACGGGTGTCAGCGCCCTGTCCCCGGAGCTGATGGGCATGGGGCCGGTCGAGGCCACCCGCCGGGCGCTCAACCTCGCCGGGCTGACCATCCGCGACATCGATCTCGTGGAGCTCAACGAGGCTTTTGCCGTCCAGGTCGTGGCCAGTGCGCGGGAGCTGGCCATCGATCCGGACAAACTCAATGTCCACGGCGGCGCGATCGCCCTCGGACACCCCTTCGGCATGACCGGCGCACGCATGACCACCACCTTGCTCAACGGGCTCCGCGCCCGAGACGCCTCCCTCGGCCTCGCCACGCTGTGCGTCGGAGGCGGCCAGGGCATGGCGGTAGTGTTCGAACGGCTCAGCTGACGCTGTCCGGCTAAGGCGGCGCTGCCGGGAGCACCCGGCAGGAGCCGCCGGCCGGGAAAATCGAAGGGCCCCGCCAGCCGGCGGGGCCCTTACTTGGAAAGCGATCTGGACAACCAGTGCGTTCCGGAAGCGACGGCGGTTAGTCGTTGCCGCGGAGAATCGAGAGCAGGCGGATGATTTCGACGTAGAGCCAGACGAGCGTGACCGTGAGGCCGAAGGCGGCGGTCCATGAAAAACGCTGCGGGGCTCCGGCGCTGATGGCCGCCTCGATGCTGGTGAAGTCCATGATCAGGGAAAAAGCGGCGAGGCCGATCGCCAGCACACCGATGAAGACGCCAAGCGGGATACCAAAGATCTCCATGCTGGTGCTCAGGCCGAACGGCGTGTTCACGGCCCCGGTCCACATCATGACGAGGTTGACGAGCGCGAACACCGCGTAGCCGATCAGCGCGATCATGAAGAACCGCATGAGCTTGGGCGTCGCCCGGACCTTGCCGCTCTTGAACAGCACCAGCGTCACGGCGAAGACGGAAAGCGTCCCGACGACGGCCTGGATGCCGACTCCCGGGTACAGGTTGTCGAGGATACGGGTCAGGCCGCCGAGGAAGAAGCCTTCCAGCAGCGCGTAGGCCAGGATGAGCGCCGGAGACGGCTGCTTCTTGAAGGTGTTGACCATTGCGAGGGCGAAGCCGCCCAGCGCGCCAAGGATCATCAGCATGGACCCGGTGCCCTGCGGGACGGCGAGCGCCATTGCGGCGCCGACCACCAGAACGGCGAGGCACCCGGCAGTCTTGATGATGACGTCGTCGTACGTCATCCGGCCGATGTCAGCGGGGCCGGCCGCCGGCCGGTTGTACAGGTCCTGGAGCTGTTCCTGGGTCATCCCCTGCGGGGCCTGCCCATAGGCGTTCTGGCCATAGGAGTTCTGGCTGTAGGGGCCTTGGCCGTAAGAGCCGTGACCGTACGGGGCCTGCGGGGCAGGCGGTGCCTGGGTGGCTTCGCGGAAATTCTTTCCGCTGAAGATCGGGTTTCCGCCAGGTGCCATTGCGGGTGTCCTCCAAGATTAGGGTGCAGGGTTGATCCGGTGCGATGCGGATTATTACGGTGCGAAATATTACGGTGCGGATAACTAAATGCGGACAATGCGAAGGGGACTGTACATAGTCACGCTACCAATTCCCACGGGCGGCGGGGAGGGATAGTTCCCCCTTGCGGCCGCCGCAACCGAACCGTGACCTGAAGGCGAGGGATCGGCGGTGCCGGATCAGGCCCGGGTCATTCGCGCGGGGTGCCGGCCACGCCTGACAATGGTGTCCGCGGCCAGAGTCCCCGTGGCCAGCACAAGCGCCTGTCCGTCCCCGCGGAAGTCGTTGAAGGGCTTCGACGGATCCCCCTTTGACTCCGGGAGCGGGCCGGGAACCGGCGTCGGCGTTCCCGTGCCGCTGGTGACGATGACGTCGTCGACGTAGATGTCGGCCATTTGCTGGTCGTGTTCGGAGCCGAGTTGCACCATATCCACTGTCGTCGCCGGAATGCTGACCGTGCCCGCATAGACGGAACGCCCGTCCCACCAGATTTGGACGTTCGTCCCGGGACCGTTCGGGACCACATGCATGACCAGCCGGTGCCAGGAATCCGTGGGAACATCCTGCCGCAGGGTGGTGTAGGTGAACCCTTCGGGTGTAGAAATCCGGAGCATCAGCTCATGGGAGATGTTTTGCCGGAAGACATCCATGACGCGAAGGCTGCCGGAAAAGAACCGGAAGTAGGGAACGTTGTTCCCTACTTGTCCCTCGCCAGCGATGTTGAACCAGCCATCCGCATACGCCTCGGTGGTCCCGGGCGTAAGGCCCACCGTCATCTTGGCCATGGAGCCGGGCGCCGTGGTGGTGTGCAGGACGGCGGCGCAGTTTCCGGAGTGTGACAGCCCGGCGGACACCGAGACATGTCCTGTCCCGGAGGTGGAGACGCCGAACCCGTCCAGCGTGCCCGCTTCGAAACTGGAAGCTGCCGCTGCTGTCCCTGGATAGGGAACGGAGGGGGGCCCGACAGACGGCGTGCACGCTTGTGCCCCGGCCGTCACCGGGCCTAGGCTGAGCGCGGGAATACCCAGAATCGCCAGCACAACTGAGCCCGCGAGGCATAGCTTGACCACCCGGTTCATCGGTCGGCCCTCCAAGATCGGCCCCTGCTATCGGCACCGGACCCGGGTTCCGGACTGAATGATCCGGACGTGGCGTCCGGACTTCGGTTCTGGACCTCGGCACTGGACTCCCGCACTGGGCTCCAGGTTCTGGCGCTCTTCGCACCATAACCCGGGAGGACTTGGAAAAAGCTTGGAGCCCCGGCTCCGGCGGCGTGGCTGAACTGGCCCGACCGACCTGGCCCCGCGACGGCACGCGTCCCGGGCTGGCCCGCGCGGATCGGAGCCCGAGGGGCCACTGTTTAGGCATACTCGGACTCAACAAAAGTTTTCTTTAGCAACCCTAAAGCGAGGCTCCGGCGCGACTTCACGGTTGTTACCCGATCGCGACGTTCTGCCTGCTCGCAGCGGCATTCATTGGGCCGCCCGGGCTGTAGCATAGGCCACACAGGGTGACGGACATCACAAGCCGGATCCCTGACCGTTCGCAGCGGTTGCAAAGGCGCAACCCACAGCACCCCCATGTGGAGGTTTTCAATTTGAGAAGCACAACGAGCGGCCTGTCGCAGCGACGGCGCGGCAGACTATTGAGGACTGTGGGGGCTGTATGTGCCGCCATAGCCGCGCTACTGCTCATCGTTGCCCCGGCATCCAGCGCTACGACCCCCTCGCCGACACCATCCCCGTCGGCTACCGAGTTCACCAACAGCATCAGCGGCTTCTTGCGCGGCGACGACCGCGCACCGATCGCCGGGGTCACCATCACCGCCACGAACGGCGACTTCACGGGAACCACAAAATCCGGAGCCAATGGAGCCTGGACCATCGGAGTCCCCACCCAGGGAACCTACGTGGTCAAACTCGATGACTCCACGCTCCCGAAGGGCATCAAGCTCGCCGAGGGCCAGGAGAACCCCCGCAAGGTCACCTTCAGCCAGACCTCGAACCTTTCGGTGATCTTCGCCTTTGGCAAGGGCATTGTCGTGGAGGAGCAGAACTTCTGGCAGAACCTGCTCAACCGGCTGGTGGCCGGCCTGAGTTTCGGCCTGCTGCTTGCCTTGGCGGCCGTGGGCCTCTCGCTGATCTTCGGCACCACCGGTCTGACGAACTTCGCCCACGGTGAGATGGTCACGTTGGGCGCCGTCCTGGTGTTCGCCTTCAACGCCATGCACCTGCCGTTCTGGCTGGCCATCATCCTGGCCATCCTAGGCGGCGGCTTGTTCGGCTACGTCCAGGATGCCGGACTGTGGAAACCGTTGCGGCGCCGCGGAACCGGGCTAGTTCCGATGATGATCGTCAGCATCGGCCTGGCTCTGGCCGTGCGTTATGTGATCCAGTTCTACTTCGGCGGCGCCACCCAGCAGCTGCCGTTCGCACAGAGCGCTGAGATCCTGATCGGTCCGGTTTCCATCTCGCCCAACAACCTCTGGTCCCTCCTCATCAGTGCCGCCGTGATCGCCGCCCTCGGCGTCGTCCTGCTCAAGACCCGCCTCGGCAAGGCCACCCGCGCGGTGGCCGACAACCCGGCGCTGGCCGCGGCCTCCGGCATCGACGTCGACTCCGTCATCCGGATCGTCTGGGTGGTCGGTGGCATGCTCGCCGCCCTCGGCGGCATCCTCTGGGCCTACTACCGGCCCGGCGTCACGTTCGACATGGGCTCGCAGATCCTGCTGCTCATCTTCGCCAGCGTTACGCTGGGCGGCCTCGGCACAGTCTGGGGCGCCCTGGTCGGTTCCATCATCGTCGGCATCTTCGTTGAGCTGACCACCGTGTTCGGCCTCGCAGCCGACCTCAAATATGTGGGAGCGTTGTTCATCATGATTGTTGTCCTTCTGTTCCGGCCTCAGGGTATTCTGGGCCGTCGCGAGCGCGTGGGTTAGGAGACAGCCATGGATTTCGGATTCATTTTTTCCAGTGCCGCAGGGGAACTTTTCAGCCCGACGACGGCGGCCTACGCCCTGGCCACCCTCGGCCTCGCGGTCCACTTCGGCTATGCCGGCCTGCTCAACTTCGGCCAAGCCGGTTTCATGGCGGTGGGAGCCTACGGCTTCGCCATCTCCACCCTGACGTTCCACGTGCCGTTCTTCGTCGGACTCCTCGTCGCCGTCGTCTGTTCCACCATCTTCGCCCTGCTGCTGGGCATCCCGACGCTGCGGCTGAGGGCGGACTACCTGGCCATCGTGACCATCGCGGCGGCGGAAATCGTGCGCTATATCGTCACGACCAACCAGCTGACCACCGTCACCGGTTCGGCCAACGGCCTGGCGGCCTTCGAGGGCGATTTCTACGCCATGAACCCCTTCCCTCCGGGGACCTATATCGGCATGAACAACCGCGACTTCTTCATCCGGTTGGTTGCCTGGGCCGTCGTGGCCGTGTTCTGCCTCCTGGTCTGGCTGCTGATGCGCAGCCCGTGGGGCCGGGTTCTCAAGGGCATCCGCGAGGACGAGAACGCTGTCCGCTCGCTCGGCAAGAACGTCTACGCCTACAAGATGCAGGCCCTCATCATCGGCGGCGCGCTCGGTGCCCTGGCGGGCATGATCTTCACGATCCCCCGGGGCGCGGTTCAGCCTGCCAACTACGGCACGGAATTGACTTTCTTCCTCTATACCTGCCTGCTGCTGGGCGGTCTCGGCACCGTGCTCGGCCCGGTAGTCGGAGCCATGATCTTCTGGGTGGTGCTGTCTCTCACCCAGGGCATCCTCTACGGTCTAATCGAGTCCGGGACCATCACGTGGCTGAACACGGTCCAGGCCGGGCAGCTGCGTTACATCCTGGTCGGCGTGGCGCTCATGCTGCTGATGATCTTTAGGCCCCAGGGCGTCCTCGGCAACAAGAAGGAGCTGGCATTCGCATGAGCATTCCAAGCGAAGAGTCGCGCGGCGAGACCATCGATTACATGACGGACACCCGTCCGATCGCCGCCGGAGAGATCGCGCCCGGCTGCAAGAAGCGTGATCCGATCGTGGTGGCCGAAAACGTCACCCGCAGCTTCGGCGGCATCAACGCCGTCGACGTCCAGCACCTCGAGATCCCGCGGCACAAGATCACGGCGCTGATCGGACCGAACGGTGCCGGCAAGACCACCCTGTTCAACCTCCTCACTGGATTCGATACCCCGAACTCGGGCAGCTGGCAGTTCGAGGGCCAGAGCATTGCGGGTGTCTCCTCCTACAAGGTGGCCCGGATGGGCATGGTGCGAACCTTCCAGCTCACCAAGGTCATGGGCAAGCTCACCGTCATGGAGAATATGCGTCTGGGTGCCTCCAACCAGTCCGGCGAGCGGCTCTCCAAGGCCCTGTTCAAGGGCATCTGGGGCGGCCAGGAAAAGAAGATCACCCAGGAAGCGAACGTGCTGCTGGAGAAGTTTAAGCTGGACGCCAAAAAGGACGACTACGCGGCGTCCCTGTCCGGCGGCCAGCGCAAGCTGCTCGAAATGGCACGCTCGCTCATGGTCCGGCCCAAGCTCGTGATGCTGGACGAGCCGATGGCCGGCGTGAACCCGGCACTGACGCAGTCGCTGCTCGATCACATCAAGAACCTCAAATCAGAGGGCATGACGGTCCTGTTCGTCGAGCACGACATGCACATGGTCCGGCACATTGCCGACTGGGTCGTCGTCATGGCCGAGGGCAAGATTGTCGCCGAGGGCCCGCCCGCCGAGGTTATGAAGAACCCCGCAGTGATCGATGCCTACCTCGGTGCCCACCACGACGTCGACCTCGGTGACGCTGAGGGCATCAAGGAACTGGCCGCCGAGCTGGTGGCCGACGAGGACTCGATCGTCGGCACTGAAAACGCCGGCATCATCTCCGCCGACGTCCTCACCATGGAGGCGGAGGAGCCGAACGGGTCAGCGCACGGCCGCCGCAGCTCCGAGGAGCCGAACCGCACAGAGAAGGACACAGAATGAGCGCCACCAGCGCGGCACCCGCCGCCCATCCCGCCTTCGAAGGGGACTCGGTCGTCAAGGTCACCGATCTCGTGGCCGGCTACATTCCCGGTGTCAATATCCTCAACGGCTGCAGCATCGAGGCCCGGAAGGGCGAGCTGATCGGCATCATCGGCCCCAACGGAGCCGGCAAGTCCACGCTGCTGAAAGCCATGTTCGGCCTGGTCAAGGTCCACTCCGGCTCCGTCGTGGTCCGCGGGCAGGACATCACCGGGCTCAAGGCCAACAAGCTCGTCAGCCGGGGTGTCGGGTTCGTGCCGCAGACCAACAACGTGTTTGCGGCGCTGACCATCGAGGAGAACCTGCAGATGGGCATGTTCCAGCGGCCCAAGGACTTCTCCCAGCGCTTCGACTTCGTCACCAGCCTGTTCCCCGAGCTGGGCAAGCGGCGCGCGCAGCGGGCCGGCTCGCTCTCCGGCGGCGAACGCCAGATGGTGGCCATGGGCCGGGCGCTCATGATGGATCCGGCCGTGCTGCTGCTCGACGAGCCATCGGCCGGCCTCTCCCCCGTCAAGCAGGATGAGACGTTCCTGCGGGTCCACGAGATCAACCGGGCCGGCGTCTCCGTCATCATGGTGGAGCAGAACGCGCGCCGCTGCCTGCAGATCTGCGACCGCGGCTACGTGCTGGACCAGGGCAAGGATGCGTACACGGGCACGGGCCGGGAGCTCATGAAGGATCCCAAGGTCATCCAGCTCTACCTGGGAACGCTCGCCGACACCGTCGAGTAGTTCCGCTTCGGGCCGTATCCCGAACAGGCAGTATCCCGAGCAGAGGGGCCGTCACCAGCCGGTGGCGGCCCTTCTGCATGCCCGGCGTACGCGGTGGCGGGAAGTTGCCACCCGCTGGAGGCTCCGGGCGCACTCGGCCCCACCGGGCGCCTCCGCAGCCACTTGCTCGGCGCCCGCGCTCGTGCCTCCCCGGCGGCCCCCGCCACCCGAGTCATTTTCCGCACCGGATTCGGACCAGCGCCCCTCGGATCCACGCAGCCCTCGTCCGATTCCGTAGCCCTTTGCCGGTTCCGCAGCGCATTGCCCGTTCCGCAGCCTCCCGGTGGCACACAGCACCCCTCCCGCGCTTCGCCCTCCCCGGAGCCGACCCCACGACGCCGGTCCACTCCCGGCGCCCCCACGTCCCGTTTCCGCACCGGATCCGGACCAGCGCCCCTCCGATCCGCGCAGCCCTCGTCCGATTCCGTAGCGCCCAGCCGGACACGGACCAGGTGCTGCTGCCCGGGTTCCCGGAGACACAAAAGACCCCCGTCCGGTGGAGGACGGGGGTCTTCGGTTTGTCGAGGGAAAGCGGCTTACAGCTTGCCGAATTCTGCCTTGACGGGCTTGTAGGTGTTGTCATCCTGGTACTCGTAGATGCCGATGTAGGCTTCCGTGGGGTCGCCGGCATCGGAGAACGTCACCGGACCGGACTGGCCGTCGTAATCGATATCCTTGCCGTTGCGGAGCAGGGTGACGCAGGACGGGAAGTCGTAGCACTTCTCGCCGCCTTGGGAAACATCCTTCAGGTGCGCCGCAATATCCACGCCCTTGGTGCTCTTCGCTTCCTCGGCCGCCAGCGCGATCAGGTTCACTGCATCGTAGGACTCGCCTGCGTAGCTGTAATCCTTCAGTGCCGGATCAATCGCCAGCAGCTGCTTCTTGAAGGCATCGTTGGCGAAGGTGCCCGGGATGGTGCCCTGGGCGCCCTTCAGGGTCCCCGCCTGGAAGTCCTTGCTGTAGTCGGACATGTTGCCATCCACCATGAAGATCTGGGTCGGCTTGACGCCCTTGCCCGTCATCAGCGGAATGATGCTCTTGGCCTGGTCAAAGCTGATCAGGGCAATGGCGTCCGGCTTGGCCGCCAGAACCTTGTCCACCTGGCTGCTGAACTGGGAGTCTCCTTCATTGAACAGTTCCTGGGCTACAACCTTGCCGCCGGCTGCCTCGAAAGCGGCCTGGACGTTCTTTGCAAGGCCGGTGCCGTAAGCGTCGTTGAGCACGATCATGCCCAGGGTCTGTGCCCCGCAGGTCGCCATGTAGTTGCCGAGGACCTTGCCCTGGAGCACGTCCGAGGGGGCGGTGCGCCAGTAGAGGCCCTTGTCATCCCAGGTGGTGAAGTCCGGGGAGGTGTTGGCCGGGGAGAACTGCACCACACCGGCACCGGTGATCTGGTTGATCACGGTCTTGGATACGCCCGAGGAGGCTGCGCCGATGATTGCGCTGACGCCCTGCCCGAGCAGTGCCGTGGTGGACTGGGTGGCGATGTCGGTCTTGGTGTCACCGGAGTCACGGTGGATGACCTCGACCGGCTTGCCCAGGACGCCGCCGGCGTCGTTGATCTCCTTGATGCCGAGGTTCACACCGGCAATTTCGGGCGGCCCGAGGAAGGCCAGGGAGCCCGTGGTCGGCAGGAGCGAGCCGATCTTCAGGGGTGTGTCAATGGTGGTGGCCGAAGGCGGCACGGGGCCGCTCTGAGTGGCGGCAGTGGTTCCGGCGCCGGAGGCGCTGGGGGCCGGGCACGCGATGCCGGCGGCCGCGGCTGAGCTGGAGCCCGACGAACTCGGGGTGGACGAACCACCACAAGCCGTAGCCAGAAGGGCGACGCCGATGCTAAGCGCTGTCAGCTTAGCGATGCGGGGCGCAACCTGGGGGAGTGAAGTCATGTACAAGCTCCTCGATCTAAAGGTGCGAACGGCCTTTGACGCGAAAGATCAGGTGTTCCTGATTCCACTTCAAGCTAGTGCAAATTTGACGCGAAAATAAGTGACTACGGTCACATCCTTATAACACTCGTTGCATAGAGGAAATCTGGACGGTTCCCTGCGGCTTCTTGGCGCGCGGCGGAGGCATGAAGCCGCGGGACAGAACGGGGAAACGGGCCGCAAAGCGGAGCGGCGCGACGTGGGGCCAGCGTTCGGCGCCGAGGGACAACACACGGCGCAGCGTACAAATGTGCCCCAGGTGGGACTCGAACCCACAACACGCGGATTTTAAGTCCGCTGCCTCTGCCAATTGGGCTACTGGGGCGCCCGGTCCATGGTATCCCGTCGAGGGCCGGATCAGCCGGAGAAAGGGCCCGCGTAACGGAAGGTGCCGCTCACGCCGCCCGGCCAGACGGCGAGCGGGAGGAGCTGGAAGTGGGCGCCCCAGCCTGCCTCGGGCGGCTCCACCCCGAGGGACGTGGACGGCACGAAGCCGAAGCGGGAGTAATACTCCGGGCTGCCCAACAGCGCGATCCCCCGCTCCCCCGCGGCGTTGGCCCGCGCCACGGTCTCCTTCATGAGCGCGGTGCCGATGCCGTGGCGTTGCAGCCGCGGCAGGACCCCGATCGGCCCGAGTCCCAAGAGCTCCAGCTCCTCCACCCACCCGCGGGTGCTGATGACGTGGCCCACGACCTCGCCGTCGAGTTCCGCCACAATGCTGAACTCCGGCAGGTACTCGGGGCAGTCGAAGAGCCGCCGGAGCAGGCCAACTTCCTCCGGCTCGCCGTCCACAGGCAGTCCGGTCACCGGTGAAATAGCGAAGGCCGCTGCCGTCAGGGCCAGGATGGCGGGACGGTCTTCGGGCTGCTCGGTGCGCAGCACGAGCGTCGGCGCGGGGCCTTCCCGGCGGTTGTCTGCCGCCAGCTCGTGCAGCACTTCCAGCGCCCGGTCGGCGTCAGCCACCGGCACCAGGAGATGGTCATGGTGGAAGCCCGCCAGCACGTTGCAGCTGATCTTCGCCTCGGTCAGGGCGGCGCCGACGGCGGCCGTCAAACCCACCGCTTCCAGCGAGGAATGCACCTCAAGGGTTATCCAGGCCCCGACAAAGTCGTAGGGCAGCCCCATGCTGTCGGCGTCCGCCCGGGGCATCACGACGGTCAGCCCCTCGGCTTCCCGGACGGCGGCCATGATTCCGCCGGCCAGCGGCCTGCCGTGCGGCCACAGGACGTAGACGAACTCGCCCTCGCGGCGGACGGGATGCATGGTTGCCAGAAGCGTGGGGAGATCCTTTTCACCGGTCATGGACCTCAGTCTAGGCGCGGGCCGGCACCGCCCAGCCACCACAGTGGCGGAACCAAAAAACGACGGCGGCTGCTCCCCTCGGGGAACAGCCGCCGTCGTAGGCCAACAGCCAGCTAGCTCGCAGCAGTTACGGCAAGTACGCTACTTGGCGTCTGCCGGGACCGCTGCCTTGGAGTCAACTTTGGACTCCGCCTTGGCGTCGGCCGCAGGCTTGGCTGCTTCCGGAGCCGGGACAGCGGCCGGCTTCGGGGCCGGAGTCGCTGCGGTCACGAAGGCACCGCGCGGGTTGTCCAGGTCCATGAGCTGCGTGGTGTCGCGGCCCAGGAAGAAGGCCCAGAACCAGCCGGAGATCACGCGGATCTTGCGCTCAACGGTGGGCATGGCCATGCCGTGGTAGCCACGGTGCGCCAGCCAGGCCAGCGGGCCCTTGAGGCCGATGCGGCCAATCAGGTTGATGTTCGCCACGCCCTTCCATTCGCCGAAGCCGGCGACGGCGCCCAGGTTCTTGTGCTTGTAGTCCGTGAGCGGCTTGTTCCAGCGGGAGGCCCACAGGTTCTTGGCGAGGCGCTTGGCCTGGCGCAGGGCGTGCTGGGCGTTCGGCACGCAAGTGCCGTCCGGCAGGCCGCTGCCCGTGAGGTCGGGAACGGCAGCGATGTCGCCGGCAGCCCACGCGTTGTCGATGATGCCCTCGTCGCCTGCGATGCGCAGGTCGGCCAGGACGCGGACGCGGCCGCGCGGTTCGAGCGGGAAGTCGGTGGAACGGACCATCGGGTTGGCCTGCACACCGGCAGTCCAGACAAGGGTGTCAGTCTCAAATTCCTGCGCCGGGGTCTTGTCCGGGAGGTTGATGAGCTTCAGGGAGCCCTCGGCGTTGTCGAGCGAGGTGTTGAGCAGGACCTCGATACCGCGGCTGCGGAGGTGTCCGACAACCCATTCGGCCTGCTGCGCCGTGACCTCGGGCATGATGCGGCCCATGGCCTCGACCAGGACGAAGCGGACTTCTTCCTGCTTGACGCGGGGGTTGTTCTTGACCGCGGCGCGGGCGAGGTCTTCCATTTCGGTGATGCACTCGATGCCGGCGAAGCCGCCGCCGACGACGACGAAGGTCAGGGCGCGGGCACGCTCGACGGGGTCGGTCATGAGCGAGCCGGTCTCGATGCGCTCGAGGACCTTGTTGCGCAGGGCAACGGCTTCCTCGATCGTCTTCAGGCCGATGCCCTTGTCCGCGAGGCCCTTGATCGGGAACGTGCGGGTGATGGCGCCGGCGGCCAGCACGACGTCGAAGTAGGGAACCTCGAAGGTGTCGCCGCCGTCGGAGGGTGCAACCACGGCCGTGCGGTTGGCGTGGTCGATCGAGGTGACGCGACCCTGAATGAGTTCGGTCTGCTTCAGGTGCATGCGGTGCGAGACGACCGCGTGGCGGGCCTCGATGTTTCCGCCGGCAACTTCCGGCAGGAAGGGCTGGTAGGTCATGTAGGGCAGCGGATCTACGAGGGTGACGATGCCACCTGCATTCGCGATCTTTTTCTGCAGTTTAAGGGCTACATACAGGCCGACGTACCCGCCGCCGACGACGAGTACCCGGGGACGGTCCTGGAGCTGAAGGGAGGATGCCATGCGTCAAGAATACAGTAGTTTGTGAAAACCTTCACTAACTATGACGGGTGGCTGGAATCCACCGAATCGGCGGCTCCCGGGCCGGGCCGGTCCGGCCGTTCTGGCCTGTCAGCGCCTTCCTTGGGCGAGCTGCGCATGGCGGCCCGCAACTGGAAGGCTGCGGCGGCAATGATGCCCACAAACAGGAACCCGAAGCCCAGGACCACCGCGGCCGGCACGGCGCTGTCCAGCTGCGACGGCTTCTCCGCGACCGGCACGGTCGCCTCGGGCAGGGTAGGAGCGGCGCTGGAGGGCGGGGGCGTCGCAGCAGGCGCCGTCGTGGCCAGGTTGCCGCGCCGCTGGACCCGGATCCAGTCCGAAATGGACCCCAGCGGATTGACCTTGGTTTCGGGCACATCGGCCTTGAGGGCGGCCTCGGCGTTGAGGACGCCGAACCCGTAGAGCGGATCCTTTCCCGGAGCCCCGGCGTCCTTGGCAGTGCTGACGATCCTGTTGATGACCTGGCTCGCGGACATCTCCGGCCATTTGGAGCGGATCAGGGCCGCGACGCCGGCCACGATGGGGGTGGCGCCCGAGGTGCCTGCCCACTCGGCATAGCCTCCGCCGGGCATGCCGCCGACCAGGTCTTCGGCGGGAGCGGCGACGCCGATGCTGATGCCCTGGGAGGACGCGTCGATGCTGGCCGCTCCGTTGCGGTCCAGGCCCGCGACCGTCAGGACACCCGGAATCGTGGCCGGAGCGCCGACCTGGACGTTTCCGCCGACACGGTTGCCCGCGGCGGCCACGATCACCACGTCCTTCTGTTCGGCGTAGAGGAACGCCGCGTCCCAGCTCTGCGGCCACTCCGGCGACGTGCTGCCGAGTGAGATGTTGATGACGCGGGCGCCGTTGTCGACGGCCCAGCGCACGGCCTCCGGAATCTGGTCCTGGTCGCTCTTGCCGCCCGGGTTGGCGGAACCGAGCCAGGTGGAGACGGACAAGAGCTGGGCCTCAGGGGCGACGCCGACCACCCCGTCCGGGCCGGCGTCCGGGCCCCCGGCAGGACCAGATGAGGCACCGGCACTCGGTTTGGCGGTCGCACTGGCGGGCTGGTGTCCGCGCCCGGCGAGCATGGTGGCCACGAGGGTTCCGTGTTCGGGTTTGGCGCCGATGCTCTCCTGTCCGTTGGCACCGCCCGCGCCGGAGATGTCGGCGCCGCCGGCAAGCACACCCGCCAGGTCCGGATGCTTGCCGTCCACGCCGCTGTCAATGACAGCGACTTTGACGCCGGCGCCCTTGGACACTTCCCAGGCTTTGGTGATGCCCGATTCGGCGAGCCAGTATTCCTTGTCCCGCCAGGAGTCGGCGTGGGCCGGCGCGGCTGAGGTCAGCGCCGCGGCGGACATGCCGCCGGCAAGGGCCAAAGCCATCAACGCGGAGGCGGTCCGGCGGTGCCGGGCTGTTGCTCTGGTCATACAGGTCCTATCGGCGGATGCGCCAGTGGCACAAGCACTCTGTCGGTACACAACGGCTAGTGCACTACTGCTGGTGCGACATCAGCTGATGCTGAGGGCAATTCCGTCAAGAATATCGTGTTCGCTGGCCACTGCCGTGGTGATGCGGCCGGCCGTGACGTCGGCCAGGCGCTCCAGGACCCGTCGCCATACGAGGCCGCCGGCGCCGATCACGTCCACCCGCCCGGGGTGCATGAACGGCAGCGCGGCCCGCTCTTCCCGGGTCATGTCGAGCAGTTCGGTGCAGGCTTTCCGCACCGCGTCCAGGTCCAGTTCGGTGCCGTGGATTGCGGCCGGCGAATACTCCGGCAGGCGCAGCGCATGCGCCGTGATGGTGGTGACGGATCCGGCCACGCCGACGACGGCGGTGGCGCGTTCCAGCGGAACGGTGCGTGCCGCCTCGCTGATGGCGGCGTCGACGTCGGCCTCCGCCGCTGCGATCTGCTCCGGGGTGGGCGGATCGCTGCGCAGGTGCCGTTCGGTCATCCGGACGCAGCCGACGTCGACCGAGCGGGCGGCGATGACGCCTCCGGCGTTGCCGAGCACGAACTCCGTGCTCCCTCCGCCGAGGTCCACCACGAGCACCGGGTCGTCGCCGCGGGAGGGCAGGACGCTGCTGGCGCCGGCGAAGGACAGTGCGGCTTCCTCATCGCCGGTGATCACCTCGGGCTCGACGCCGAGGATGGCACGGATGCCTTCGACGAAGACCTGCCGGTTGCTGGCATCCCGGGTGGCGGAGGTGGCCACGAAGCGCACCCTCGCCACCCCGTGCTCGCGGATGAGGGCGGCATAGTCCCGGGTCGCCGCAAACGTTCGTTCGAGTGCTTCGGGGGCGAGCTCGCCCGTCGAGTCCACGCCCTGCCCCAGCCGGACCACGCGCATTTCCCGCACGACGTCGGTCAGCCGCGGGGCCGGTTGCCCGGTCGCGGTGTCCGTGCTGGTATCTGTGTCTATATCTGCGATCAGCAGGCGGATCGAGTTGGTACCGCAGTCCACGGCCGCGACCCGGGTCATTTGGTCTCCTCCGTGCTCGCAGTGCCGACGGCGTCCGCGCCGTCTGCAGTGCCGGCGGCGTCTGCACCGCGGGACTTGCGCACCGGGGCGGGACGGCCAACGATCTCCGGCAGGCCCTGCGGTCCATGGCGGCTGAGGTCCCGGGACGGGACCTCTCCCCCGGTATCCCAGGCGCCGTCGCAGTAGCAGCGGTCCGTCGTCCACCATTCCGCGATGGCCGCGATCGCCTCGTCACCGAGCGGGTTCACGCCCGGCCCGGCGGCCAGCGAATGGCCAACGAGGACATGCAGGCACTTGACGCGCGTCGGCATTCCGCCGGCCGAGACGCCGTCGATCTCGGGCACGGCGCCAATGCCGGACCGGGCGCCGATTTCTGCACGGGAGGCCAGGTAGGCCTCGTGGGCGGCGCGGTAGCGTGCCGCGAGATCGGCGTCGGCGGCGAGCCGAACGTTCATCTCGTTCATCAGCCCGGCAGCCTCCAGCCGCGACACCGCGGACGTGATCACCGGGTGCGTGAGGTAGAACGTGGTGGGGAAGGGCGTGCCGTTGCTCAGCCGCGGCGAGGTGGCGGCCACGAGCGGGTTTCCGCAGATGCAGCGGGCGGGGATCTCGACGACGTCCCGCACCGGCCGGCCCAGCTGGCGGCTGAGGACCTCGAGGTCGTGCGGGGACGGCTGGCGGGAGGCCACCGGTGCACTTGAGGCGGGAAGTGACACCGGGGTCTGCGCTGCCTGCGGTTCGTTCTGGTCCACTCGGTTATCGTCCACGGGAGTGGCACCTTCCTGCCCTGTTCCGGGTGTCCTCGGGACAACCTCGGCGGCGGGCGCCGCTTCTAGTCTGTTGCCGATCGCCTGATGGACTCCCAGAGGGTGTCCACCCAAGGCAGGTTGGCCGGGTCCTGTGCTGATGCTGCACCCGCCGTGCCACTGGACTGCGCGGCAGGAAGATCGCTGCCGAAGACCCAGTAGCCCGTCTCTCCGGGCATAACCATGTTAATGCGATCGCGGGCCTGCTGTTTCACGTAGTTGGGATCCTGCCACCGTGAGACCTGGCGTTTGAGGTCATCCTGCTTTGACTGCTTGGCCGCGATATCCGCCTGAAGCGCCGCGATCTCGGCGCGCTTGTCGAGGAAGATCTTGACCGTGGGAGCGAGCAGGATGGTGATGGCAATCATGACCACGCCGAGGGCAAGCAACCGGCCCGAGAACGCCTTGGCGGGTACCGGATCGAGGGAATCGTCGGTGTCCCGCGCGGCGGTCCGGCGCGCGGCCTTGCCGCCGGCCTTCCCAGGCGCCTTCCCGGGCGCCTTCCCGGGTGAGGGCAGGGATCCTGGCGTTACCGTCGGCCGCTTCCGGCCGGTGGCCGTGACGTCGGGGGACGGACGTTCCGGGCCCGGGCTTTCGGGGGTTCGGCTGTCGGAGCCGCGCTTGCCTGCAGCACGTGCTGCCGTCTGGGACGAGGCCGGCCCGGCGCCGGAGGATTTGGCCGGCGTCGTCGTGGCCGCGCTGCTGCGGGAGCCGCCGAAGTCCGCCCTGATGACGTCGCCGCCATCGACTGCTGCGCCCAGGCCCGTGGCCGCAGGCTTGGCGGCAGCAGCCTTGGTGGCCGCGGGCGTAGCCCGGGGAACATTGGGACGTCGGGTAGCCATGTCACTCCTTCAAAAGCGGACCAAAAACAGAACCGGTGGCCATGGTCTTTCAACCATAGCCACCGGTTACCGGTTTTCGCGGCTAACTAGCCCTTGAAACGCGGGAAGGCGCTGCGTCCGGCGTAGCGTGCGGCGTCGTCGAGTTCTTCTTCGATGCGCAGCAGCTGGTTGTACTTTGCGACACGCTCGGAACGGGCCGGTGCGCCCGTCTTGATCTGGCCGGCATTGGTCGCAACCGCGATGTCGGCGATCGTGGTGTCCTCGGTCTCGCCGGAGCGGTGCGAGGTGATGGTGGTGTAACCGGCACGCTGGGCCAGGGACACGGCATCGAGGGTCTCGGTCAGGGAGCCGATCTGGTTGACCTTCACCAGCAGCGAGTTTGCCGTGGCGGAGTCGATGCCCTGCTGCAGGCGGACCGGGTTGGTGACGAAGAGGTCGTCGCCCACGAGCTGGACCTTGTCGCCGATGGCGTCGGTGAGGGTCTTCCAGCCTTCCCAGTCGTTCTCGTCCAGCGGGTCCTCGATCGAGACCAGCGGGTAGTCGGCGACGAGTTCGGCGTAGTAGTTGCTCATCTCGGTCGCCGTGAGGGCCTTGCCTTCGAACTGGTAGGCGCCGTCGGTGAAGAACTCCGAGGAGGCAACGTCCAGGGCCAGGGCGATGTCCTTGCCCGGGGTGTAGCCGGCGTTCTTGATGGCTTCCTGGATCAAGTCCAGGGCAGCGCGGTTGGAGGGCAGGTTCGGGGCGAAGCCGCCCTCGTCGCCCAGGCCGGTGGACAGGCCCTTGGCCTGCAGGACGGACTTGAGGTTGTGGTAGACCTCGACGCCCCAGCGCAGACCCTCGGAGAAGGTCTCGGCGCCGATCGGCGCGATCATGAATTCCTGGATGTCGACATCGGAGTCGGCGTGCGAGCCGCCGTTGAGGATGTTCATCAGCGGCACCGGCAGGACGTGGGCGTTCGGGCCGCCCAGGTACTTGTACAGCGGCAGGTCGGCGGACGCCGCGGCAGCGTTGGCGACGGCGAGGGACACGCCGAGGATGGCGTTGGCACCGAGCTTGGACTTGTTGGCAGTGCCGTCGAGGTCGATCATGGCCTGGTCGATGCTGCGCTGGTCGGTCGCGTCGAAGCCGATCAGGGCCGGGGCGATCTGGTCGATGACGGCGTCGACGGCCTTCTGGACGCCCTTGCCGAGGTAGCGGCCCTTGTCGCCGTCGCGGAGCTCAACAGCCTCGTGCTCGCCGGTGGAGGCGCCGGAGGGAACTGCTGCGCGGCCGATCTGGCCATCGGAGAGCAGGACTTCAACTTCTACGGTCGGGTTGCCACGGGAATCGAGGATCTCGCGGGCGTGGATGGCATCGATAAGCGCCATGGATATGCTCCTTTGGGTGAAGCGATCTGCAGGGAATCTGACTGCTGGGAATCTGGCTGTACATCAAGCTGATAAGCCGACGTCGTCGTCGCTACTAGCCTAGTCGAGAGCGGGATAAGTTACGGAAACCTATCCAATCCCCGGACGTCATGATGCCGGCACTACTTGCCCGGCACTATGGGGCCTACGCTACCGTGCGGCGCTACGATGCCGGCGACACAGGGCCGTGACTGTCCTGGAAGCGGCGGAGGGCTCCGCGGAGGGCGCGCTCGGCGTCGAGTCCGCCGACCCGGGCGGCCGCCACGATCCCGAACAGCAGGTCTCCGAGCTCCTCTTCGGTGCCGGGGATGTCGACGCCGGTCCCGCCGGCAGCCGTCGGCAGGCCGGCGCGCTCGGCCCGGTCCAGGAGCTTTTGGGCCCGCGCCAGGGCCGGAAGCGCGGCGGGAACGCCGTCGAAGACGTGGCCGCGTTCCGGTTTCTCGGCTTTCTTGACGGCGTCCCAAGTCAGGACGATCTCCTCGACCGTTGCCGGGAAGGAATCCTGCAGTGAGCCGTCGGGGCGAAAGACGTGCGGGTTCCGCCGGATCATCTTGGCGTTAAGGGAGCGCGCCACGTCGTCGAGGTCGAAGGCGCCGCGTTCCTCGGCGAGCCGGGCATGCAAGACCACCTGGAGCAATACGTCTCCGAGTTCGGACTTCAGGTCGGCGTCGCCGCCCTCCGTCTCGATGGTTTCGGCCACCTCGTAGGCCTCTTCGAGGAGGTATTCGACGAGCGACTCGTGGGTGAGGGCACCCATCCAGGGGCAGTGGGCGCGCAGCTCGGCGATCGTTCGCACCAAGTCACCGAGCGGCGCGCCCACCGCGTTATCCCGGCTAGCCAAGGTCGGCGTAGGCCTCGTTGATGTATTCCACCAGTGCTTCCTTCTCCTCGAGCGGGAGGAAGGCGGCCTCGGCCGCATTCAGCGTCAGCTCCAGGAGGTCGTCGAGGTCGTAGTCGAAGGTCTCGACCAGGAGCTCGAACTCGTCCGTGAGGGTCACGCCGCTCATGAGCCGGTTGTCCGTGTTGATGGTGACGTTGAAGCCCAGCTGGTACAGCATGTCCAGCGGGTGGCTTTCGATCCCCTCACCGAAGCCGGCAATGGCACCGGTCTGCAGGTTCGACGACGGGCAGATCTCCAGCGCGATGCCGCGGTCGCGCACCCAGCTGGCCAGCTCGCCCAGGGTCACCATGCCGATGGTGTCGCTGACCTCGACGCCGAACCCGTCGGAGTCCTCCCAGGCTTCGCTGTCCTCTTCGAATTCGATCGTGACATCCTCGGCGATCCGGACACCGTGGCCCAGGCGGAGCGCCCGGCCGTCCACCAGGGCCGACTGGATGCTCTCCAGGCCGGCGGCCTCGCCGGCGTGGACGGTGGCGGGGAAGTTGTGCTCGGCCAGGTAGGTGAAGGCGTCCTTGAAGCGGGAGGGCAGGAAGCCGTCCTCGGCGCCGGCGATGTCAAAGCCCACCGCGCCCTTGTTCCGGTGCCGGACCGCCAGTTCGGCGATCTCCTGGCCGCGGTCGGCGTGGCGCATGGCGGTGATCAGCTGGCCCACCTGGATATCGCGGCCGGTCTCGGCGACGGCGTCCACCCCTGCTTCCAGCCCGGCCTGGACGGCCTCCACCACTTCGTCCAGGCTCAGGCCCTTCTGCAGGTGCTGCTCGGGGGCCCAGCGAACTTCGCCGTACACGACGCCGTCGTCGGCCAGGTCTTCGACGAATTCCTTCGCGACGCGGAACAGGCCTTCCTTGGTCTGCATCACTGCGATGGTGTGGTCAAACGTTTCCAGGTAACGGACGAGCGAGCCGGAATCGGCGGATTCGCGGAACCACTCCCCCAGCGCGACGGGGTCGGTCGAGGGCAGCGTGTGGCCCACGGCCTCGGCAAGCTCAATGATGGTGGCCGGGCGGAGCCCGCCGTCCAAGTGGTCGTGAAGGGAAACCTTGGGAAGGACCGTCAGGTCGAAGTCGAGGTCAGGGGCAGCGTCAGGATTAGTCTCAGTCACGTTCCAACCATAGGGTCGCAGGGCGCGGGATGCTACTTTCTGGAAGCTCCGGCCTCAGTGGGCGGGCCTGCCAGCATCGTGCCGTGCCCCTGGGGAGCGGTCTCCTGGGCAGCAGGGTCCTGGGGCGCGGTCCTGGGAACGGACGCGCGGTCGGACGTGCCGCCGGACGCGGCCGGGGCGGACCGGGTGTCGTTGCGTCCAAGGCGTTTGTGCCACCAGCGCAGCAGGTGGTCGATCAGGACGCCGAGCACGATCGCGAACACCACCGCAATCCCCGCGCTGAGCAGCGGGTTGTGGTGCAGCCACGGGAAGGAACTGGCCAGGACGCCGATGCCGATCGAGTAGCCGACCCACGTGACGCACGCGATGGCGTCCAGGAAGAAGAATCTGCGGTGCGGAAACGACGTCGTGCCCGACACATAGTTGACGGCGACACGGCCCCACGGGATGTACCGGGCCGTGAAGATCAGGACGGCGCCGCGTTTCTCGAGCTCGTAGTGCGCCCAGGCGAAGACCTTCTGGACTTTCGGCTTGCGCATCCAGCGGAACCGCTCAAGACCGATCTTCCGCCCGAGTATGTAGGCCATGTTGTCGCCGGCCATGGCTCCGACCAACGCCGTGAGGGCAAGGAGCCAGAGATTGGGCTGGCCGCTGTGCAGGGAATACGCCGCAAGAGCAACGATGAGGGTCTCGCTGGGGACCACCATCGCGAAGCCGTCCACGAAGAAGAAAACCAGCAGCAGCGGGTAGATCCACCACTGGCCGGCAGCATGGAGCACGGCCTGGTTAATGAACTCCATGCGGGCGGTGCTCCTTGATGATGAGGAACGGACAACTAAGCCGTGACGGACATGCGATGGGCGTGTGGGTGGAACCTGCAACGAACTGCAGCAAACAAACGTGATGCAAATCGCTCCTAAGTGTCCCACGGGCGGGGCGCGGTCCGCTACGGTCGGGCGTCCGGTGACAAGGACGATGACGGGGCCCAGGGTGCGCGCGATGATCCGGCGTCCGGCGCGGCGTCCGGGACGGGACGCGCCTGCAGTTCACGGTGTTGTGGGAGGTAGGAAAAATGTGGGCAGCCCTGTCCGGTCACTTAGGAGTCAGCCGGCGGAATGGACGGTGTGGACTCCTCCGGAGTGCGGCCACGCAGCCTGCTGATGGTGAAGTCCACGGCGACACCCAGGACGATCGCGCAGACGATCGCGATGGCCGCACCCAGCACGTGGTTCTTCTCAAACCACGGGCCGACGAACAGCCCGATTCCGACCGAATAGCCGGCCCAGAGGACTGCCGACAGCACGGTCAAGATCATGAATCTTGGCCTCGGGTAGTGGGTGGCCCCGGCGGTCAGGTTGACGGCCACCCGCCCGATCGGGACGAAGCGTGCCACGAGGATCAGTGACGCGGGCCGTTTCCGCAGTTCCCGTCCGGCCCAGGCAAAGGCACCCTGCGTCCTCGCACCGCGTTGCCAGGCCCAGCGCTGCGTCCCGGTTCTGCGGCCGATCAGGTAGGCGAGGTTGTCGCCCACCCAGGCCCCGGCGGCGGCGGTGAGGCTCAGGAGAACCGGGTTGGGAACATTCGCGGTGGCGGCGACGGCGGCCAGGCCCACCACCACCGACTCGCTCGGGATCGGCGGGAAGAATCCGTCGATCACGCAGCAGGCAAAAACAAGGACGAGAACCCAGGGCTGCCCTGCGGCGGCGAGGATGAAGTCGTTGATTGCCTGCACAGCTTCCTAACGCACGGCGGGGCCTGAAAGATCCAGATGTGGAGTCAGTGTACCGCCGGCGGTCCCCGCCGCCACTTGCCCTATCCCTTATGGCGGCTAAACCCGGGGTTTGGGGACCATAGGCGATAGGGCAACGGGGGTTGGGCGGCAGGGATTGGGTGGCGGGGGTTAGGCGATGCGGTCGATGATGAGCTTCTGGGCGGGCCGGGAGCCCTCCGGTGCGATCATCGCGGCGTGTTCGAGCGCCTCCTTGGCCCGCTCGAACTTCTCCGGGGTGTCCGTCAGAAGAGTCATGAGCGGTTCGCCGGCCCGGACCGTGGCGCCCGGCTTGGCGTGCATCCGCACCCCGGCTCCGGCCTGGACCTTATCCTCCTTGCGGGCCCGTCCGGCGCCGAGACGCCAGGCCGCGACGCCGACGGCCATCGCGTCAAGCTCCACCAGGACGCCGTCGGCCGGGGCGTAGATGACCTCGGATTCCTTGGCCACCGGAAGCTTGGCGCGGGGGTCGCCGCCCTGCGCCTGGATCATCCGGTTCCAGACGTCCATGGCCCGGCCGTCCCGCAGGGCCGCGCGCGGATCCGCGTCGCGGACGCCGGCGCACGCCAGCATCTCCTCCGCGAGCCGGACGGTGAGTTCGACGACGTCTTCCGGGCCCCCGCCGGCCAGGACCTCCACGGATTCCTCGACCTCAATCGCGTTGCCCGCGGTGAGGCCCAGGGGCGTGTTCATGTTGGTCAGCAGGGCAACGGTGTTGACGCCGGCGTCCTTGCCCAGGGCCACCATGGTCTCGGCGAGCTCGCGGGCACGGGCCTCGTCCTTCATGAAGGCCCCGCTGCCCACCTTGACGTCGAGCACCAGCGAACCGGTGCCTTCGGCGATCTTCTTGCTCATGATCGAGGACGCAATCAGCGGGATGGCCTCCACCGTTCCGGTGACATCGCGGAGCGCGTAGAGCTTCTTGTCCGCCGGGGCAAGCCCCGCGCCGGCGGCGCAAATGACGGCGCCGACGTCCTGGAGCTGGGCCAGCATTTCCTCATTGCTCAGGTCCGCGCGCCAGCCCGGGATCGCTTCGAGCTTGTCCAGGGTGCCGCCGGTGTGGCCCAGGCCGCGGCCCGAGAGCTGCGGCACGGCGACGCCGAAGACCGCCACCAGGGGCGCCAGCGGCAGGGTGATCTTGTCTCCCACGCCGCCGGTGGAGTGCTTGTCGCTCGTCACCTTCACGCCGCCGTCGGGCCGCCGCAGGCTGGAGAAGTCCATCCGCTCGCCGGAGGCGATCATCGCCGCGGTCCAGCGGGAGATCTCGGCGCGGTCCATGCCGTTGAGCAGGATCGCCATGTTCAGGGCGGCCATCTGTTCGTCGGCGATGGCGCCACGGGTATATGCGTCGATCGTCCAGTCGATCTGGGCCGGGCTGAGCACGCCCTTGTCCCGCTTGATGCGGATGATGTCGACGGCGTCGAACGCTTCAGTGGTGCTGGTGTTCTGTGTCGCTTGGGTCACCGGGGTTCCTCCAGATGTTGGGGGCCAAAGGCATCGGGAAGGACCTGGTCCATGGTCTTGATTCCCTGCGTGGTCATGAGCTCCATATCGGGAGCCCGGAATTCGTAGAGCAACTGGCGGCAGCGCCCGCAGGGCATGAGGACGTTGCCGCCGGCGTCGACGCAGTAGAAGGCGCGGAGAAGTCCCCCGCCGGTCATCTGCAGGTTGCCCACCAGGGCGCACTCGGCGCACAGTGTCAGCCCGTAGCTGGCGTTTTCGACGTTGCAGCCGCTGACGATCCGCCCGTCCCCGGTGAGCGCTGCGGCCCCCACCGGGAACTTCGAATACGGCGCATAGGCGTTCTGCATGGCGGACACTGCCGCGGCCTCGAGCGCGGCCCAGTCAACCTCGGTGGTCTCCACGGTCAGCCCTTGACGTATGGGATGCCGTCGGCGGCCGGCGGCCGGGAGCGGCCGACGAGTCCGGCCACGGCAAACACGGTCACGAGGTACGGCAGCATGGCCATGAACTGGCTCGGCACGGGGGTGCCGATGATCGTCACGATGCTCTGCAGGTTGTCGGCGAAGCCGAACAACAGCGCGGCGAAGAACGCCCCGATCGGATTCCAGCGGCCCAGGATCATGGCGGCGAGGGCGATGAAGCCGCGGCCGCCGGAGATTTCCTTGGTGAAGCTGTCGATCGCCACGAGAGTGAAGAACGATCCGCCGATTCCGGCCACGGCGCCGCCAAGCGTGACGTTCCAGAAGCGGGTCGCGTTGACCTTGATGCCCAGGGTGTCGGCGGCCTGCGGGTGTTCGCCCACGGCGCGGACGCGCAGGCCCCACTTGGTCTTGAACAGGGCGATCCACACGACAATCACGGCGACATACATCAGGTAGCCCACCACGGACTGCTTGAACAGAATGGGCCCGATCACGGGGATGCCGGACAGGACCGGGATATCGATGATGGGCAGCCGGCCGGGCGAGTTGTACTTATCCGGGTCGGACTGCATCACGGTGCTGAACAGGAAGCCGGTGAGGCCGGAGACCAGGACGTTGAGCACGACGCCGACGATGATCTGGTTCACCACGTACTTGATGCTGAACAGGGCCAGGACCATCGAGACGAGGGCACCGGCCACGGCCGCCGCGAGCAGGCCCGCGTACGGGTTGTGGGTCAGGCTGGCAACGAGCGCGGCCGTGAAGGCACCACCCAGGAGCTGGCCTTCAATGGCGATGTTCACGACGCCGGCGCGTTCACACAGCACACCGGACAGGGAGCCGAAGACGATCGGCACGGCGAGCGTCACGGATCCGGCGATGAGCCCGGCGAGCGAAATGCTGGGGGTCCGGGCGCCGCCCACTACCCAGATCAGGAAGGCGACCACGAACACGACAGTGAACACGACCGGGAGCCAGCGCGGGGGCCGCTTGTTGTTCGTCTTCAGGACCAGGGCGTAGCCCGCGAGGCCCAGCAGGATCACGGAGAGCACCATCCCGGTCAGGAAGGCGGGGACTTCGATCGCGGGCAGTTGGAAGAAGTCGCCGCCGGAGGACACCCCGAACTTGGCGGTCCCCTGCGGGCCCAACAGGCCGAAGAAGATGAAGGCGACGACGGCCAGCACCATCAGCGTTACCGGCAGTTTCCAGGTGACGGGCTTGGCGGACGTGGTTGGTTTGTGGTTCTTGAGCTTCTGCGGTGTGCCCTGCTGGGGCTGTCCCGGAACGGGCGAGGTTGCTGTTGTGCTCATGCGGCACCTCCGGTGGTTGCTGCCTGCTTGGATGCGCCGGCGGTTGCTGTCTTCTTCTTGCGCGGGTTGAGTCCGAAGATCGCCCGGACCAGGGGCGGCGCCGCGATGAACAGCACAATGAGCGACTGGACCACGAGCACGATGTCGATCGGAGTTCCGGTCTGGATCTGCATCTGGACGGCGCCTGCGCGGAAGGCCCCGAACAGGAGGCCTGCGGCAAAGGTGCCCCACGGTGACGAACGTCCCAGCAGGGCCACGGTGATCGCGTCAAAGCCGTACGTTGCCGCGACGCCGTCGGTGAGGACCTTTTCGGTGCCTGCCACCTGCGCGACGCCCGCCAGGCCGGCCAGGCCGCCGGCAATGGTCATCACCAGGATCGTGGCCCGGGGGACGTTGATGCCGGCAGTCAGGGCTGCCTTGGGGTTGGCCCCGACGGCACGGAACTCGAAACCGATCGTGGAGCGGTTCAGCAGCCAGGAGACAAACACCGTGGCTGCGATGGCCAGCAGGAAGCCCACGTGCAGCCGGTACTGGCTGCCGAAGAGCAGCGGGTATACGGCGCTGGGATCCAGAATCGGGGAAATCGGGGTGGTCTCCCCCGGACGCTGGAACGCCTCCGTGTCCAGCAGGTAACGCAGGAAATAAAGGGCGATGTAGTTGAACATGATGGTCACGATGACTTCGTGGGCACCCGTGCGGGCCTTGAGCACGCCCACAATGCCGCCCCAGACGGCGCCGCCGACGACGCCGGCCACGAGGACGAGCAGCAGGTGCAGCCCCACGGGCAGGTGCAGAGCGAAGCCCACCCACGATGCGAGGATGCCGGCCATGATGATCTGGCCCTGGGCACCGATGTTGAACAGACCCGCGCGGAAGGCCAGAGCGACGCCGAGGCCCGCGGTGATCAGCGGGGTGGCGATCGTCAGCGTCTCCATGAGCGGGGCGAACTGTCCGGCCACCCCGGTCCCATGGGGGTTGAAGACCGCGCCTTGGAAGAGGGCGACGTAGGAGCTCGTGGCGGCGGACCAGACGGCGGTGAGGAAGTCACTGGGACGGGCGAAGAGATAGCCGGCCGTGGTGCCGACCACCTTGTCCGTCAGGGCGATGAGCAGGCCGCCGAGGATCAGTGCCAGCAGCACCGCCAGGATGGTCACCATGCCGTTGCCGGTGAAGATCTTCCGCAGCACCGACTCGGATTCCTCCGGAGCGCCCAGGTGTCCGCTCTGGGTCGAGACCGGAACCGCCGATGGCTGCATGGCGCCACCGGCGGTGTCCAGTGCGGTGACAAAGGCCTCGTCGTCCTCGGGCGTCTCGAGCTCCGCGTCCGCGGCCTGGTCAGCCGGAATCGGGTCCGGGTCCGTTGCAGCCGCGTGCCGCGGCTCGGTGTTCTCAGTCATGGTGGTCTCCTACGGCGCCGGAGCTGGGCTCCTGTACGGACGGGGCGGCGGGCGCCGGGTACGTTGCGGGGGTGTCGGCTGGGTTTTCGGCAGATTCTGGTGCCGGTGCCGGATGTTTGCCTGCGGCGTCGGTCCGGGCCTCTTCCGCGGATACCCCGGCCATCATCAGGCCCAGGACGTCGCGCCCGGTGCCGGCCGGGACGATCCCGACCAGCTTGCCCTTGTACAGCACGGCGATCCGGTCGGCGAGTTCAACCACTTCGTCCAGTTCCGTGGAGACGATCATGACGGGCGTGCCGTTGTCCCGCTCCGCGACGATGCGTTTGTGCAGGAACTCGATGGATCCCACGTCCACGCCTCGGGTGGGCTGGGAGGCGATGAAGAGCCGCAGCGGCCGGGAGAGCTCCCGCGCCATGACAACCTTCTGCTGGTTGCCGCCGGACAGGGTGCCTGCAGCGAGCGAGCCGGACGGGGTGCGGACGTCGAATTCTTCGATCCGGGTCTTGGCGTTCTCGAGGACCTTGGCCGGGCTCATGCTGATGCCCTTGGCGAACGGTGCCTGGTCGTAGCGGTCGAGGATCAGGTTCTCGGCGATGGAGAACGTGCCGATCAGCCCGTCGAGGGAGCGGTCCTCCGGGACGAACCCGACCCCGGCGTTCAGGACCTCCTTGACGCTGCGGCCCACGAGCTCTTCGCCGTCGAGCACGATCGAGCCGTGGACCCTGCTGTGGAGGCCGAGGACGGCCTCGGTCAGTTCAGTCTGGCCGTTGCCCTGGACGCCCGCGATGGCGAGGATCTCGCCGCGGGCGATCCCGAAGCTGATGCCGTCCACGACGTGCTGGCCGCTGGGGGCGATCACGGTAAGGTCCTTGACCTCAAAGGTGGTCTCCTGCGGCTTGGCGGGAGCCTTGTCCAGGGTCAGGCTGACGGCGCGGCCGACCATCATGGATGCCAGCTCGGTGGTCGAGGCGCCGGGATCAGCCGTGCCCACTACTTTGCCGCGCCGGATGACGGTGATGGTGTCCGAAACGGCCTTGACCTCACGGAGCTTGTGCGAAATGAAGACGATGGACGTGCCGTGGCTCTTGAGCTGGCGCATGATGTCCAGCAGCTCATCCGTGTCCTGCGGGGTCAGGACGGCTGTGGGCTCATCGAGGATGAGCACCTTGGCGTCGCGGACCAGTGCTTTGATGATTTCCACCCGCTGCTGGACGCCCACGGGCAGGTCTTCAATCAGGGCGTCAGGGTCGACGTCGAAGCCGTACCGGTCCGAGATCTCACGGATCTTCCGGCGGGTGTCGTCAAGGTCCAGGAATCCGCCGGTCTTGGTGGTTTCCGCTCCGAGGGCGACGTTTTCCGCCACCGTAAAGACGGGGACCAGCATGAAGTGCTGGTGAACCATGCCGATGCCGGCAGCCATGGCGTCGCCCGGGCCGCGGAAGGTGACCGGTTTGTCATCAATCAGGATTTCGCCCTCTGTGGGCTCGTACAGTCCGTAAAGGACATTCATCAGCGTGGACTTGCCAGCGCCGTTCTCGCCGAGCAGACAGTGAATCTGCCCGGGTTCAACAACCACATCAATGTGGTCGTTGGCTACCAGGGAGCCGAAGCGTTTGGTAATGCCCTTGAGTTCAAGTTTCAAAACTCTGACCAATCTCGAGGTGTCCGGAAGGCTTAGTCCGGACGCGAAGTGGGGGCCGCAGCACCAGCTTAGTGCCTGCGGTCGCAGGCGCAGCGGGCCGCGAAACGAAAAGCGCCACAGCCCGTGCGGTGGTGACCGGACGGGCCGTGGCGCTCAGCGGAAGAAGTTAAGACTTCGGGCTGGCTGCGGATTCAACCTTCAGCTTGCCGGAGGCGATGTCCTTCTTGATTTGGTCCAGCTCGGACTTCAGGTCCGCCGGAACCTGGGAGTCCATGTCGTGGAACGGAGCCAGCTGGACGCCGTCGTTCGCGAGGGTGCCGACGTACGGCGCGTTGGTGAACTTGCCGTCCTTGTCCTGCTTGACGACCGTCTCGACGGCCTCGCCCATCAGCTTCATGACGGAGGAGAGCATGATGTCCTTGTAGTCCGGTGCCGTGAGGAAACCGTCGGAGTCAACCCAGATGAGCTTGACGTCCTTGCCTGCTGCCTTGGCTTCCTTCAGGGCCGCTGCCGCACCCTTGCCGACCGGACCGGCGACGGGCATCACGATGTCGGCGCCCTGGTCCAGGAAGTTCTGGGTGAACTGCTTGCCCTTGTCCTGCTTTTCGAAGTCACCGGTGAAGGAGCCGTCCTGCTTGGCCTTGTCCCAGCCCAGGAGCTTGACGTCCTTGCCCTTCTGGTCGTTGTAGTACTTCACGCCGTCGGCGAAGCCGTCCATGAAGATAGTGACCGTGGGGATCTTGATACCGCCGAAGGTGGCGACCGTTCCGGTCTTGGTGGTGCCTGCCGCGAGGTAGCCGGCCAGGAACGCGGCCTGGGCGGTGTCGTAGATGATCGGCTTGACGTTGGTGATCGGGGTGTCGTAGCCGAAGTCGATGATGGCGAAGTGCTTGTCCGGGTTCGCGGTGGCCTGGGCCTTGGTGGCGTCACCGAGGAGGAAGCCGACAGTGATGGTCAGGTTGCAGCCGGCGGCGACCATGGCGCGCAGGTTCGGCTCGAAGTCGTTGTTGGTCTTGGACTCGGCCTGGTTCATCTGGAGACCCAGCTCAGACGTGACCTTCTTCAGGCCCTCGTAGGAAGACTGGTTGAACGACTGGTCGTCGAATCCACCCGAGTCGGACACGATGCAGCCCTTGTAGTTGCTGGCTGTCTGGGTGGCGGTGCTGGCCTCCGGGGCAGCTCCGCAGCCGGTCAACAGGAGTGCAGCCGCGCCCGCGGTGGCGACCCCGGCCATTGATCCGCGCTTGAGGGTGGCACGCAGGGAGTTCTTCAATTTTCCTCCAGGAAGAAAGAGTAGGCGCTACGACGGAGCTCAATGAGTGTCTGTCCGCGGTGTTCCGCTGAACTCTGTTTGTCACTGATGGATTCGCAGCACTGCGCCGAGGCGCACTGATGAAGTTACTGTAGTGTCCTGCGACACGTGCACGTAGCAGACTTCACAGCAATTACCCAGATTGTTGAGAACTTGTTACCTAGTAGTAGCCCGAATCTTCCTGCCGGCCCGTGCGCGCAGACGCCTCCGGCACCGGTCCCCGCAGGGACTGGTGCCGGAGGCGTCGGAGGACAGTGGCGGCGGCTGCCTGATTCGTGGCGCGCCGACGCCGGACTACAGCCGGACGAGCATCTTGCCGGTGTTGGCGCCGTCGAGCAGGTCCATGAACGCCTGCGGTGCGTTCTCCAGGCCGTCCACCACCGTCTCGTCGTAGCGGACGGTTCCGTCGGCCAGCCAGCCGGACATGGCCTCGACAAACTCGGCCATATGCTGCCAGTAGCCGCTGACGAGGAAGCCCTTGAGCGTCAGCTGCTTGCCGATCGCCTGCATGAGGTTCCGCGGCGCCGGAGTCGGCTCAGTGGAGTTGTACTGCGAAATGGCGCCGCACATGGCCACCCGGCCGCCGACGGTGAGTACGGACAGCGCCGCTTCAAGGTGCTCGCCGCCGACGTTGTCGAAGTAGACGTCAATCCCGCGCTCCCCCGCGGCGGCTGCGAGCTGCTCGGCCACAGGGCCGTCGTGGTAGTTGAATGCGGCGTCGAAGCCGAGTTCCAGGAGCCGTGCCACCTTTTCCGGCGAGCCGGCGCTGCCGATCACGCGGGACGCGCCCATGGCCTTGGCGATCTGCCCGACGAGCGAGCCAACCGCACCTGCCGCGCCCGAGACGAACACGACCTCGCCGGGTTTGAATTCGGCGACCTTCAGCAGACCCGCGTAGGCGGTCAGGCCGGTCATGCCGAGGGCGCCGAGGAACGCGGAGGCGGGGGCCAGGTCCGTGCGCGCCGGGGTGGTGGCCGCGGCGTCGACGACGGCGTATTCACGCCAGCCGAGGCTGTGCACGACGGTATCGCCGACGGCGCGCCCCTCCGCCCGGGACGCGATGATTTCGCCGACGGCGCCGCCGTCGAGGGCGGCATCCAGCGCGAACGGCGCGGAGTAGGACTTGACGTCGTTCATGCGGCCGCGCATGTACGGGTCCACCGAGATGTAGAGGTTGCGGACCAGGACCTGGCCGTCCTGCAGTTCGGGCAGCGGCGATTCGGCGAGGCGGAAGTTCGCCGGGACCGGACGGCCGTGCGGACGGGACGCCAGCTGGATCTCGCGGGTGGTGACGGGAAGTGTGGGGGTTTCGGTGTGGGTGCTCATGCAGCTACCTCCAGGATTTTGATGTCGACAGTGATGTTGCCGCGGGTGGCGTTCGAGTAGGGGCAGACCTCATGGGCTTTGGCCACGAGGGCCTCAGCGGTTTCCCGGTCCACGGCTGGAAGGGCGATCTCGAGTTCGGCGGCGATGCCGTAGCCGGCGCCGCTCTCGAGGGCGCCGAGGTGGATCCTCGCGGCGACGGCGGAATCGGTCAGGTCTGCTTTCTGCTGGCGGCCGACGAGGCGCAGCGCCGAGTGGAAGCAGGCCGCGTAACCGGCGGCGAAGAGCTGCTCGGGATTGGTGCCCTCGCCGTTGCCGCCGAGTTCGACCGGGCTGGCCAGGGCCACGTTGAGTTTGCCGTCCTTGCTGACGGCGGTGCCGTCGCGGCCTTCACCGGAGGCCAGGGCCTCGGCTGTGTAAAGGGGTTTCATGGGGTTTCCGTTCTGTCGGCGGGAAAATTCTTGGTTGAAAGGGCGCTGCTGGACACGACGCCCGCGCAGAAGGCGCAGAGCGAAATGGCGCGGTCTAGGGGCACGCTGAGCCGGAAAGCCTAGTGGGAGGCCTGGAGTGCACTGGCCAGCCGGCCCAGGGTTTCGCGGAGCTGGTCGAGTTCGGCCGGCGTGAGGCCGGCGGCGGCGGCGAGCCGTTGCGGGATGCCACTGGCTTTGGCGCTTAGCGCGGCCCCGGCGTCGGTCAGGAAGATCTCCACGCGGCGCTCGTCTTCGGCGGACCGGCGGCGCTGGACGAGGCCCAGGGCTTCGAGCCGCTTGAGCAGCGGCGAGAGCGTCCCGGAGTCGAGCCCGAGCTCCTCCCCCAGTTCACGGACGCTGCGCGGCTCCGCTTCCCACAGCACCAGCATGGCGAGGTACTGCGGGTAGGTCAGGCCAAGCTCCTCCAGCATGGGCCGGTAGGCGGCCGTCGCTGCGCGGGAGGCCGAGTACATGGCAAAGCACACCTGCCGGTTCAGGCGGAGCGCTTCGGAACCGGGCGAGCGGGCCTCTTCTGGCGTGGTCATAGCTTCACCCTACCCGACAATTGAGTTGTGCACAACTCAGTTGTGCACAACTCATTTGAAGGCGACTGAACCTTGCCGCCGACCGGCGATGGAGCCATCGACGCCAATACCGGCGTCGCCAAATTTCCCCACGTTCGCCGAACACCGACGGCGTGTCGGCCCGAACATCAGGCGCGTCCCGGCGTCGTGCCCCCAAAGGTGGGGAAACCCCCGCACGGCGGGCACCGCGGCCGTCTCGGCAGAGCTGGCCGGGTTTAGAGGTCGCGGATGGTGCGCAGCGCAGCCGCCGTGAGCACCTGAATGCCGAGGCCGAGAGCCCGCTCATCGACAATGTAGTCGCCGCGGTGGAGGTCGTACTCTTCCCCGCCGGGGGTCTTGGTGCCGAGGCGCATCATGGCGCCGGGGGTCTCGGCCAGGAACCAGGCAAAGTCCTCCCCGCCCATGGACTGCGGGGTCAGGACGACGGCGCCCTCGCCGATTTCGGCGCGGGCGGCGGCCTCGATCAGCGCGGTCTCGTGCTCGGAGTTGACCACAGGCGGCACGCCGCGGGTGTGCTCGAGGTGAACGTCGACGCCGTATGGCTCGGCGATCTGCCGGACGACCTCGTCGAGCAGTTCACCGGCATCGTGCCAGGCTTCGCGGTCCAGGCACCGCATGGTGCCGGCCATGTAGCCGCTGCCGGGGATGGCGTTCGGGGCCGAGCCTGCCGAGATCTGTCCCCAGACCACGGATACGCCGCTGCGGACATCGACGCGGCGGGACAGGACAGCGGGAACGTTGACCGCGATCTGCGCGAGGGCGAAGACCAGTTCCTCGGTCAGGTGGGGGCGCGAGGTGTGTCCGCCACGGCCGGAAAGTTCAATCTTGATGGTGTCCGACGCGGAGGTAATGGCCCCGATCCGGGTGCCGATCTTGCCGACCTCGATCCGGGGATCGCAGTGCAGCGCCAGAATGCGGGGCACGCCCTCGAGAACACCCTGCTCGATGCACGAGGTGGCGCCACCGGGCATCGTCTCCTCGGCGGGCTGGAAGATGATCCGGACGGTGCCGCGCAACGGGGACCGCTCATGCATGCGCTGCAGGACCAGGGCGATGCCGAGCATGGTGGTGGTGTGGACGTCGTGGCCGCAGGCGTGGGTCACGCCGTGGTTCTTCGACGCGAACTCAAGGCCCGTTTCCTCGATGATCGGCAGGGCGTCAATGTCGCCGCGCAGCGCGGTGGCGATGGGCCCTTGTCCAATGTCGACCGTCAGGCCGGTTCCCTCGAGACGCCGGGGCTTGAGCCCGGCTTCCTCGAGCCGCTTCGCGAGTTTGTCGGTGGTGCGGAATTCCTTGAACGACAGCTCAGGGTGCGCATGGAGGTCGCGGCGGAAAGCGATCAGCTCCGGCAGGAGGGGCTCCAGCCACGGCCCCACGAGACTCGTGGGCTCAGCTTCAGTAGAGTAGTTGCGCACGGAACAACTCTATCCAGCCGACAAAGAATAGCGGCATCGCGTACGGCGCGTTACGGATTGCTGAACGCGGGATGGCCGAAAAGCCGCCCGCACGCCTACAAGACGTCGGTGTCGCCCTTGGCCTTGATGGCATCCACTGCCTGCTTGACCCGCTGCGAGTGTTCCTTCGTGGTGACCAGCAAGGCGTCCGGGGTGTCAACGATCACGACGTCCTTGATGCCGATGAGGGCGATCACCCGCTTGGTATCGGAGACCACCACACCGCTGGCGTTCTCGGTGAAGACGCGTGCGCCTTCGCCCAGCACCGTGACTTCGTCCACTTCCTTGGCGCTGTTGAGCCGGCCCACGGAGGCAAAGTCCCCGACGTCGTCCCAGCGGAACGTTCCGGGCACCACGGCGACGTCGCCCGCGGCCGCGGCCGGTTCGGCGACGGCGTAGTCAATGGCGATCTTGGGCAGGGTGGGCCAGACCCGGGCCGTGACGGCGTCGCGCTCCGGGGTGTCCCAGGCCTTGGCGATTTCCTGCAGTCCGGCGAAGAGCTCTGGCTGGTTGGCTTCGAGGTGCTTGAGCATCAGCGAGACCGGCGCAACGAACATTCCGGCGTTCCAGACGTATTCACCGCTGTCCACGTACTGCTGGGCCACTTCCTCGCTGGGCTTCTCCACGAACTCCACCACGGACTGCGCGCTGGGGGCGTCGGGGATGTTGAGGTTCGCGCCGGAGCGGATGTAGCCGAATCCGGTGGAGGGGTGGGTGGGCTTGATGCCGATGGTGACGATCTTCCCCGCGGCCGCAGTGTAGACGGCCTCGCGGACGGCATCCTGGAAGAGCCCGTCCGGGCTGATGACCTGGTCCGCGGCGAACGAGCCCATGATGGTGTCCGGGTCCCGCTCATGGAGGATGGCCGCGGCGAGGCCGATGGCCGCACCGGAGTCTTTGGGCTCACTTTCCAGGACGAGGTCATCTTCCAGGACCTCAGGCAGTTGACGGCAGACGGCGGCCCGGTGGGCGGCGCCGGTCACCACCAGCACGTGCTTGCCGGCGACGGGCTGGAGACGGTCGTAGGTCGCGCGCAGCAAAGTGCTGCCCGAACCGGTCAGGTCATGGAGGAACTTGGGGGCTGCTGCCCGTGACAGCGGCCAAAGACGGGTCCCCACCCCGCCCGCCGGAATGACCGCAATAAAACGGTCCAGCGGTGAATCCTGGCTTGTCACTTTGTCTGTAGTCATCACGGCTACTTTAGCCGACGACGGCCAAATCACCCCCGAACGGGAAGGAATCCCGCCCCCGCGGCCCCGCAGTCGAGGCCGCAGTCACGGCCGCAGTCACGGCCGAATGTGGTGTTCGTCTCAAAAGAGACGAAAAACCGCGCCGGGGCTTGTCAACAACCTGTCCCTAAATTGAATAAGCTGTGAGCGAAGCCTAGATTTAGGCTTGAGCTTACGAGTGCTCTCGCAGCAGGCGTTCCCCCCGCGTGGATCCCATGCCAGCGCCGCTGTGTTGCAGGGAGGTTTATTCAGTGCCGACAAAACCAGCTGGCACCTTGTACCGCGGCCGTGAAGGCATGTGGTCCTGGGTTGGACACCGCATTACCGGTGTAGTGATTTTCTTCTTCTTGTTGGTCCACGTGCTGGACACCTCATTGGTGCGTGTGTCCCCCGAGGCCTACACCGCCGTGATTGGCGCCTACAAGAACCCCCTTATGGCCCTGGGTGAAACGGGCCTTGTCGCAGCGATCGTGTTCCACGCCTTCAACGGCCTGCGGATCATCGCCGTCGACTTCTGGAAGAAGGGTGCCAAGTACCAGCGTCAGATGCTCTGGACGGTCCTGGGCCTCTGGGTCGTTGTCATGGCCGGCTTCGCCATCCGCCACCTGTCCCTCGCTCTTGGAGGTCACTAAGCCATGACTGCAACCATTCAGAGTCCGCGCAGCGGAAAGATCCAGCCGAAGTACCGCCGCAGCGGCGGGTCCAAGGGTAACTTCGAGATGCTCGCGTGGCTTTTCATGCGGCTCTCCGGCGTCGTGCTGGTGGTGCTGATCTTCGGTCACCTGACCGTCAACCTGCTGGTCGGCGAGGGCATCCACGCGATCGACTTCGGCTTTGTGGCCGGCAAGTGGGCCGACCCGTTCTGGCAGTTCTGGGACCTGGCCATGCTGTGGCTGGCCATGCTGCACGGCACCAACGGTGTCCGCACGATCATCAATGACTACGCCGAGAGGGACGCCACGCGTCTCTGGCTCAAGATCGTGCTCTACGCGGCCACCACCGTCATCATCATCCTGGGCACCCTGGTCATCTTCACGTTCGACCCGTGCCCCGTGGTCCACGGCGTCCAGCTTCCCGGCGGATTCTGCCCCGCACCTTAGTGGCGCAGCCGTCACGGCCCCGTAACTGCGGAGCCGCCGCGGGCCGCCGCCCCGACGGGCAGGCACTGACGGTCCGCCGCGGCAACTGATCTTCCCTGCCGAGCGCAGGCGCAGATTGCACGAGACTTCACCGGGCAGGCAAGTACCTGCCGGTGGGTTACAGCGAATTTTGAGAGAAAGAGCATCTGGTATGCAGGTCCATAAGTACGACGTCGTGATCGTCGGTGCCGGTGGCGCCGGGATGCGCGCGGCGATCGAATCAGGTCAGCGCGCCCGAACAGCAGTTCTGACCAAGCTCTACCCCACGCGGTCCCACACCGGCGCGGCGCAGGGCGGCATGTGTGCGGCCCTGGCCAACGTCGAGGAAGACAACTGGGAGTGGCACACCTTCGACACCATCAAGGGCGGCGACTACCTGGTTGACCAGGACGCCGCCGAGGTCATGGCGAAGGAAGCGATCGACGCCGTCCTGGACCTGGAAAAGATGGGCCTGCCGTTCAACCGCACGCCCGAGGGCCGCATTGACCAGCGCCGTTTCGGCGGCCACACCCGCGACCACGGCAAGGCACCGGTCCGCCGCGCCTGCTACGCCGCGGACCGTACCGGCCACATGATCCTGCAGACCCTGTACCAAAACTGCGTCAAGCACAACGTTGAGTTCTACAACGAGTACTACGTGCTGGACCTGCTGACCGTCGAGGAAGACGCGGTCCGCGAGGACGGCACCCCGTACAAGCAGAAACGCGTTGCCGGCGTCGTGTCCTACGACCTCGCCTCCGGCGAACTGCACGTCTTCCAGGCCAAGTCCGTGGTGTTCGCCTCCGGCGGCGCCGGCAAGGTCTTCAAGACCACGTCCAACGCCCACACCCTCACCGGTGACGGCATGGGCATCGCGTTCCGCCGGGGCATCCCGCTGGAGGACATGGAGTTCTTCCAGTTCCACCCGACAGGTCTTGCCGGGCTGGGCATCCTGCTCTCCGAGGCCGCCCGCGGCGAAGGCGCCATCCTGCGCAACTCCGAGGGTGAACGCTTCATGGAGCGTTACGCGCCCACCATCAAGGACCTCGCCCCCCGCGACATCGTGGCCCGTTCCATGGCCAACGAAGTCCGCGAGGGACGCGGCTGCGGCCCGAACAAGGACTACGTCCTGTTGGACCTGACGCACCTTGAGCCCGCACACATCGACGCCAAGCTGCCGGACATCACCGAGTTCGCCCGCACCTACCTGGGTGTGGAGCCGTACACGGAGCCGGTTCCGGTGTTCCCGACGGCGCACTACGCCATGGGCGGCATCCCCACGAACATCAGCGCCGAGGTCCTCCAGGACAACGACACCGTGGTTCCGGGCCTCTACGCCGCCGGCGAGGTCGCCTGCGTCTCCGTCCACGGCTCCAACCGCCTGGGCACCAACTCGCTGCTGGACATCAACGTGTTCGGCAAGCGCGCCGGCATCGCCGCCGCCGAATACGCCAAGACCGCGGACTTCGTGGAGCTCCCGGCCGATCCGGAGGCGTACACGCTGAACCTGCTGGACCACGTCCGCACCTCCGACGGCACCGAGAAGGTCGCTGCGATCCGCAAGGAACTGCAGGACACCATGGATGCCAACATGCAGGTGTTCCGCACCGCCGATACCCTGAACCAGGTCCTGAAGGACATCGCGTCCTTCGAGGAGCGGTACCAGCGCATCAGCGTCCAGGACAAGGGCAAGCGCTTCAACCTGGACCTGCTCGAGGCCGTGGAACTGGGCTTCCTGCTGGAGCTCGCCAAGGTCATGACCGTGGCGGCCCTGCACCGCGAGGAGTCCCGCGGCGGACACTTCCGCGAGGACTTCCCCGAGCGCGACGACGAAAAATTCATGAAGCACTCCATGGCGTACAAGGATGAGCATGCTCCGGCGGACGGTTCCGCCGAGGCGATTGCCGGCATCCGGCTTGCCACCAAACCGGTGGTCTTTACGCGCTACGAGCCGATGGTGAGGAAGTACTAAGATGAGCGCTGAACTCGCTGAGCCAGCATCCAAGATCGAACTGCCCGCCGGCGTCGGCGGGGGCGGGGAAATCCCGTCCTTCGACGTCACGCTGCGCGTGCGCCGCTACAACCCCGAGGTCTCCGAAGACGCCACGTGGGACGACTTCAAGGTCACCATGTACGGCACGGACCGCGTGCTGGACGCCCTGCACAAGATCAAGTGGGAGATGGACGGCAGCGTCTCCTTCCGCCGCTCCTGCGCCCACGGCGTCTGCGGCTCCGATGCCATGCGCATCAACGGCCGCAACCGCCTCGCCTGCAAGACCCTGCTGAAGGACCTGGACACGTCCAAGCCCATCACGGTCGAGCCGATCAAGGGCCTGCCGGTGGAGAAGGACCTGATCGTGGACATGGAGCCCTTCTTCCAGTCCTTCCGCGAAGTCATGCCCTTCCTGATCAACCGCGGCCACGAGCCCACCAAGGAACGCCTGCAGTCCGCCGAGGACCGCGAGCGGTTCGACGACACCACCAAGTGCATCCTGTGCGCCGCGTGCACCTCGTCCTGCCCGGTTTTCTGGACCGACGGCCAGTACTTCGGCCCGGCGGCCATCGTCAACGCACACCGCTTCATCTTCGATTCCCGCGATGACGCCGGCGACATGCGCCTGGAGATCCTCAACGACAAGGAAGGCGTGTGGCGCTGCCGCACGACCTTCAACTGCACCGAAGCGTGCCCGCGCGGCATCCAGGTCACCCAGGCCATCGCCGAGGTCAAGCAGGCCATCCTGTCCCGCAAGGTCTAGCGACTCCTCCAGAACCAAGAGAAATAGACGACGGCGCCTCTCACCTTATGGGTGGGGGCGCCGTCGTCGTCTTCTCGCCCACACGAAAGGGGACACCATGTCCCGTTCAGAAAAAGTCTCGTTCCAGGGTTCCACCGGTGAGCTGCTCTCCGGCGTCGTGGACCTGCCCGACGGCCCGGTGAAGGGCTGGGGCGTGTTCTCGCACGGCTTCACCCTCGGCAAGGACAGCCCCTCGGCGTCGCGGATGTGCAAGGCCCTGGCGGACAACGGCGTGGGCATGCTCCGGTTCGACAACTTGGGGCTCGGCGAGTCCGCGGGGATGTGGTCCGAGGGCTCGTTCAGCCACAAGGTGGCCGACACCGTCACGGCCGCCGAGTTCATGCGGGACTCAGGCCGGCGGGTGTCGCTGCTGGTGGGACATTCGTTCGGCGGCGCTGCCGTCCTGTCCGCGGCCCGGCAGATTCCGGAGCTCAAGGCCGTTGCCACGGTGGGCGCCCCGTTCTCGCCCAAGCACGTGGCTCACGTCTTTGACGCGGCGCTGGACCGGATCTTGGAGGAGGGAAGTGCCGAGGTGGACCTTGGCGGCAAGCGTGTGGAGATCCGGCGTCACTTCGTCGAGGATCTGGAAAACGCGGACCTGACGGACTGCATCCGGCAGCTGCACAAGCCGCTCATGGTGCTGCACTCCCCCACCGACAACACGGTGGGGATCGAAAACGCTAGTACCATCTTCCGGACGGCACGCCACCCGCGCAGCTTCGTCTCGCTGGAGGGCAGCGACCACCTCCTGACGGGTAAGGGGCAGGCGGCGCGTGCCGCGAAGATTATTTCGGCGTGGGCCGACCAGTACCTCGACGCCTGAACGCGGCGGGCAGTGCCCTGCGGCGTGCCCGCGGCTCGATCGGCGACTCCACCGGTGTTTTGCCCGGCTGGACGCGCCGGGCGCCCCACCCGGTGGTCGTCGAGACGGGCTGCGACTTAACGTCTTCCTCCCGGATCGCCACCCACGCGGCGCAGATCACGTAAACCTGGCTGACCAGGTTGAACCAGATCAGCAGGCCGATGATGATGGCGAAGGGCGCCAGAATAGGGTTCTTGCCGGCACTGGCCAGCAGCTGGGTGCTGAAGATCTGCAGCACGGTGGCGCCTACGGCGGCGAGGGTGGTCCCCTCGAGCAGTGAGCGGCGGCCCGGTTTCAGCCCCGCGGCCACCCGGTACATGATCAGGGCGGTGCCCCAGCCGAGCAGCAGCGGCACGAGGATCGTGATGGACGTCGTCAAGGGCCCGGCCACCACCGGGTCGAGGCCCAGCTGCTGGGCCACCCAGCCAGCCGCCGTGCCGAAGATCAGGGAGACTGCCGAGCTGACCACCAGGGCCACGCCCATCAGGAGCAGCGTGCCGACGTCCTTGAGTATCTGCAGGATCGGATTCATCATCAGCGGGCCGAGCCGCATCATGCCCCGCACACCGTCGCGGATGCCGCTGATCCAGCCCAGGGAGGTGAATACCGTGACGATGGCGGCAATCCCGGCGGCCCAGCCGAGGCTGGCGGGGTTCAGCAGCTGATAGGGATCAACCAGCCCCGCGCTCCCGTCGACCTGCAACAGGCCGGGCGCGGCGGCGTCCACGCTCCTGATGATCGTGTCCAGCAGGGCCGGATGTCCGCTGAGGACGAGGCCGGCAATGGACAATCCGGTGGCCAACAGACCCGTGACGGAGAAGAACATCCTGAACCCGATGCCGGCACTCAACAACGGGCCGCGCTGGCGGAGGTAGTGCGTGTACACCCGCACGGGCAGCAGCGCGTTGACCTTGGCCAGCAGCCATGCCACCATCGCCATGAGTGAAGCAATCCATCCGCCGCCGGAGCGTCGTACCCGGCCCCACTCGACCCTTTTCCGGATCACTTCCAGCTTCAGCCCGGCCAGGTCAGTGGGAAGCGGCGGCTTAGCGGGCGCTTGCGGTGCCGTCCTGGCCTCTGTCGTCGTCAGGTTTGCTCCCAAAGTCAAGCTCTTCCCGTAGCTGCCAGATGCCGTTGTCATCGTGCTCGTAAAGTCCCATGCTAGCCACCGGGAACGTGGCCGAGTAATTCTTCAGGACCGTTTCGGCCTCATCGAGGCTTTCCGGGGCGACGTCGTGGGCCACGGTAACGTGCGGGTGGTAGTCGAAGGGCAGCTCCCGTTCCAGGGGACCGGACTGCAGCTGACGGTGCAGGTTCACGCATTCGCCGAAGCCGTCCTCCACGTTCAGGAAGACCACCGGGGACACCGGGCGGAAAGACCCGGTCCCCGCGATGGTCACCGTGAACGGCTCCTGCCGGCGGGCCACGTCCCGGACATGGGCGCAGGTCGCGTCCCAGTCCTGCGTCATGGTGGTGGTGACCAGCGTGATGTGGGCCGGGACGACGGCGGCCATCGGGTCCCCGAAGGACGCCCGCCAGCGCTGAAGCTCCTCGGCGATGTCCGCCGGGAATCTCAGGATCACGCCGATGCTAATGCCTTCGCTGCGTGCCTGCCCGTTTGACGTGGCGGCTTTCGCGGTGACTTTGCTGACGGAGGACATTGACCTAGCGGACTCCGTGGGCGCCGGCGTACGGCAGGAAACCCACCTTGGAGTAGACGTCGCGCAGGGTGACCGAGGCGATCTCGCGGGCCTTGTCCGCGCCGAGGGCCAGCAGCCGGTCCAGCTCGGCGGGATCGTCCAGCAGCTCATTGGCGCGGTTCCGGATCGGCGTCAGGTGTTCGGTCACCACCTCGGCGAGGTCCACCTTGAGGTGGCCGTACATCTTGCCCTCGTAGGCGCCGACGAGGGCGTCAACGGACTGCCCGGTGATCGCAGAGTAGATGGTCAGGAGGTTGGACACGCCCGGCTTGGTCTCGCGGTCGAACCGGATTTCGGTCTCGGCGTCCGTCACGGCCGACTTGATCCGTTTGGCGGTGATCTTGGGATCGTCGAGCAGGTTGATCAGGCCGGCAGGCGACTCCGCCGACTTGGACATCTTGGCGGTGGGGTGCTGCAGATCGTAGATCTTCGCGGATTCCTTCTGGATGAAGGGCTGCGGCACCGTGAACGTCTGGCCGAAGCGGGTGTTGAACCGCTGGGCGAGGTCACGGCTCAGTTCGACGTGCTGGCGCTGGTCCTCGCCCACGGGGACACCGTGCGGCTGGTACAGCAGGATGTCCGCCGCCTGCAGGATGGGGTAGGTGAACAGGCCGACGCTGGCCTGGTCTGAGCCCTGCTTGACGGCCTTGTCCTTGAACTGGGTCATCCGGGACGCCTCGCCGAAACCCGTGATGCAGTTCAGGACCCACGCCAGCTGGGCGTGCTCCGGCACCTGGGACTGGACGAAGAGAGTGCACTTGTCCACGTCCACGCCGCCGGCAATGTACTGCGCGGCCGTGACCCGGGTGCGGTGGGCCAGCTCGGCGGGATCCTGCGGAACAGTGATCGCATGGAGGTCGGGAATGAAGAAGACGGCGTCGTACTCGTCCTGCATCCGGACCCAGTTCACGAGGGCGCCGAGGTAGTTGCCCAGGTGCAGGGAGTCCGCGGAGGGCTGCATGCCCGAGAGGATGCGGTGACGGGCACGGGTGGTCGCCGGAGCGGCTTTGCCGGCGGCTGTCTCAGGTTCAGGAGCGACGCCGGCGTCGGTCACGGTGGAAGTAGAGGTCATTCGTGGAAGCCTTAAAACTAGAGCCGGTAGTCCACTACCAGCGGGGCGTGGTCGGAGAAGCGTGTGTCCCAGGACGATGCCCGGTCAACAACGGCTGACACTGCGGCAGCAGCGAGAGCGGGCGTGGCCATGTGGTAGTCGATGCGCCAGCCGGTGTCGTTGTCGAAGGCCTGGCCCCGTTGCGACCACCAAGTGTAGGGGCCGTCGACGTTACCCGCCAGGCCCCTGTGAACATCCTTCCAGCCGATTTCCTCGCCGAAGAAGCGGTCAAAATACGCCCTCTCCTCCGGCAGGAAGCCGGCACGTTTGACGTTGCCCTTCCAGTTCTTGATGTCCAGCTCCGTGTGGCCGACGTTGAGGTCACCCACGACGAGGGCATGGTCGCTGTGCTTGGTGAGTTCGGGCAGCCGCTTGATCATGACGTCCAGGAAACGGTACTTGTCATCCTGCTTGGGCGTGCCGGCCTCGCCCGAGTGCACGTAGGCGCTCACGACGGTCAGCTGCGATGCCTCCCCCTCCGCGTTGCGGATGGTGTAGTCGGCTTCAACCCAGCGCCCGGTGGTGGCAAAGTAGTCATCCCCGATGCCCACGCGGGTGGCAAGCGGCTCTTCGCGCGAAGCGATGGCGACGCCGGCCCGGCCTTTGGCCTCGGCCTCGGCGTGCAGGATGAACCAGCCCTCGCCGAGCAGTTCCTGGACGATCGCATCGGGCGCGCGGACCTCCTGGAGGCACAGAATGTCCACCTCGCGCGGTTCAAGCCACTCCGCCATGCCCTTCTTATAGGCGGCACGCAGGCCGTTGACGTTGACTGATGCGATGCGAAGGTGGTCCTTCTTCAATGCCGAGCTCACCCGATCCACTCTAGTCGATGATGGTTCCGCTGACGGGTTCGTCGCCGCCGGCCGAGGATTTGATCATGTCCCGCGCGTTGGTCGCGGTGATCTCGATGGTCTCCAGGGCCCGGCGGATCGTGTCCTGGTCTGCGGCCTCGCCCTTGGCACGCTCCTGTTCGACGACGCGCACCTGAACCTGGACGATCTTGAAGGAGTGGTCAAGCTTCATGTCCCGCACGCTTTCCGCAGGGAGGCCTTCACTGACCACGCGGGTGCCGCCATGGTCCACGCTGCTGGCCGTCGGCGCCCGCCCGGTGGCGGCGTTGAAGGCGTTCTGGGCTTCGTCGAGCCGGGCCGCGGCCCGCTTGGCGGCCCGCTGGATGCTGAACACCACGAACGAGGCCAGCGCCAGCCAGGCGCCGGCGATGATCGCCACGAGCCAGCCCACGACGTCGTTCTGGTTGGCCGCGAAGATCACGGCGACCGTGAACGCGATGATGAAGACCAGCATCCCAGGCCCGCTGATGCGGAACGTGGAGAACCGGCCCGTGGCCGTGGTGGACGAGGACGCGGAGCTTCCCAGAGATTGCATGAGCCTATTATCGCAAACGGGGCAGGCCGCCCGCCGCGCTTCCACCCCGGGCGAACGCCGCCCCCGCCGCGGAGAGAGGCTCGGCGGCCCCGGAGAGGCACCCCGCACGGCGCGGCTGAGGCCACACGGCCCAGGCCAGGCAGTTCAGGAAAGAACCAGGCAGAACGGGTGGCCGCTGGGATCGGTGTAGACCCGGAAGGATTCCCCGCCGCCTGTCAGGCGCGCGGCGCCGAGCCGGAGGACTTCGGCCTCGCCGGCGTCGAGGTCGGCGACTTTCACATCCACGTGCATCTGCTGCGGGTGCTCGGCGTCGGGCCACTGCGGCCGGACCAGTTTGTCCACGCGCTGGAAGGCGAGGGCTGGACGGTCGGCGGCGTCGCCGATCGAAATCCAGTCCGGGTCCTCCTGCACCCGGATCATGCCCAGCAGCTCCTGGTAGAAGCCTGCGAGCGTGTCCGGGTTCTCGCAGTCGATGACGAGTGCGTGCCATTGTCCGATCATGGGATCTCCTTAGGTGAGGAACAGCCGGCGCAGGCGGCCCGTGGTGAGCGTGACGCCGAGGGCGATCATGACGAGGTAGTAGCCGACGTGCACGGCGGTGGCCGGGGTAAACACGCCCACGCTGATCTGACGCAGCAGTTCCACGCCGTGCCACAGCGGCATGGCCTGGATGAGCCACTGGATGGACTGCGGGTAGACGCTGAGCGGGTAGAACGTGGCGCTGAACAGGAACATCGGCAGCATCACGAAATTGATCCAGTCCATCTGTTGGAAGGTCTTCATGAAGCTCGTGACCCCCATGCCGAAGCTCGCGAAGCCGAAGGCAATCAGCACCGAGGCGGGGATCATGAGGATGGCCCATGGCGTGGTGATGAGGCCCATGACGCCCATCACGGCGGTGAAGCCGGTGGCGTACATGAACCCGCGCAGGAGGGCCAGGAAGATCTCCCCCATGGCGACATCCAGCGGCCCCAGCGAGGTGTAGAGCATGCCCTGGTACAGCTTGGCGAAGTTCATCTTGAAGAAGACGTTCCAGGTGGAGTCATAGACGGCGCCGTTCATGGCGGACACGGCCAGCAGTGCCGGCGCGATGTACGCGGCGTAGCTGATCTCCTGCCCGCCCGGGCCCTGGACGGACCCCACGATTGCGCCCAGGCCCACACCCATGGAGATCAGGTACAGCACGGGTTCGAAGAACCCGGAGACCATGACCATCCAGTTGCTGCTCTTGGTGGCCATGAGCCCGCGGGCGACGACGGCGCGGACGTTGCGGGAGTACATGGGCCCGAAACGCCGGCGGCGTGCGGCGTCCGTGACGCTGTGGTCCCCCGCATTGAAACTTCCGGTAAGAACGCTCATGAGGCCATCCTTTTGGCGAACTGGCGCTTGGACAGGACCCAGCCGGCGGCCGCGAGGCCCAGCAGGAAGACCAGGTGGACGATCGTGAGCCACGGCTCTTCCTCGTAGCCGTAGCTGACCACGCGGCTAAGTTCGGTGCCGTGCCAGATCGGCGAGATCCAGCCGATCCAGCGGACACCGAGCGGAAGCGTGTCCAGCGGGAAGAACGTGCCGGAGAACAGGAACAGCGGCATGACGATGAACCGCATGACCATGGCGAACCGGCCTTTGTCATGCTGGATCGTCGCCGCGTAGGACATAAGCGGCAGCCCGAAGGACAGGCCGGCGAGCGTGGCGATGAGGATGGACACCCAGGCCCAGGTGCCCGGTGCGGCCCCGAACAGGGCGACGACCGCGAAGTAGAGGGCCGACTGCAGCAGGAAGCGGACGGTGACGGCGATGACCTGGCCGCCGGCGATCTGCTCCGGCGTCAGCGGCGAAGCGTGCGGGCCGTAGTAGACGCGCCGCCACTTGAAGCCGTCCATCACCGGAAAGGTGAACTCGTTGGCGGCCGTCATGACGGCGGACGAGATCAGCAGGGCGGGCGCGATGAACGTCAGGTAGCTGACGCCGCCGAAGGCGCCGGCGCCGTTGGCCTCGACCAGTGTGGCCAGGCCGACGCCCATCGCGAACAGATAAGCCACCGGCTGCCCCACGCCGTACATGACGATGGTCCAGCCGTAGCCCTTCATGACACGCAGGACCTGTTCGGCGTAGTAGAAGGCGCCCCAGCGGCGGGCGCGGGCGGCCGAGACCTCCGGCGAGTGGGCGCGGAGGGCGGGGGTCGCCGTCGTCGTTGGCTTAGTCAACGAGGCTCCTGCCGGTCAGGCGCAGGAAGACATCTTCCAGCGAGGAGCGGCGGACCAGTGAGGTGACCGGCCGCAGTCCCCGTGCGGTGACCTGCTCCAGGGCGGCCTCGCCGTCGTGGGCGTAGATGAGCACCCGGTCCGGCAGGGTCTCCAGGCGTTCGCCGATGCCTTCGAGCTCAGCGCCGACGCTTGCGTTGCGGTCCGAGCCGAAGCGCAGTTCGAGCACCTCCCGCGTGGAGTAGTCGCGGATCAGGGTGGCCGGAGAGCCTTCGGCCATGATCTTGCCCTTGTCCACCACGATCAGGCGGTCGCACAGCTGCTCGGCCTCATCCATGTAGTGGGTGGTGAGGATCAGGGTGACGCCCTGTTCCTTGAGCCGGAACAGCCGGTCCCAGAGGATGTGCCGCGCCTGCGGATCCAGGCCCGTGGTCGGCTCGTCCAGCAGCAGGATCCGGGGTTCGTTGATGAGGGAGCGGGCGATGGTCAGGCGCCGCTTCATGCCGCCGGACAGGGCGTCCACCTTGGCGTTGGCCTTGTCCGTGAGCTGGGCGAATTCGAGCAGCTCGTCGGCTTTGCGCCTGAGGTAGCTCATGGGAAGGCCGAAGTAGCGGCCGTAGACCAGCAGGTTGTCCCGGACTTTCAATTCCTCGTCCAGGTTGTCCTGTTGCGGGACGACGCCCAGGTGGGCGCGGACTTCCGGGCCGTGCTGCTCGGGGTCCAGGCCCATGATGCTCAGGCTGCCGGAGGTGCGCTGGGAGACCCCGCCGATCATCTTCATCGTGGTGGACTTCCCGGCGCCGTTGGGGCCCAGCAGGCCGAAGGCTTCCCCGGCGGGGACGCGGAATGAGATGCCGTCGACGGCGGTGACGTCGCCGTAGCGTTTGGTGAGGTTTTCGGCGGTGATGACGTACTGCGGAGCGGCGTCAGAGGGGCTGCTCACTGGGGATTCTTTCGAGACAAGTTCGGACACCCGCACCACGGTAGTGGATCCCCGCAAAGTATGAAAGAGTCTTTTCGTAAAAACTCCTGACGTATTCGTTCTGTTATGCGTCCCGGCGGGCAGGTGCGGCGTTCCGCCCGCTTGAAGCCCCCGCTCTTAAAGCCACAGGGCACCTGCTTCGCGGGAAGCAGGTGCCCTGTCATCAGCTCGGATTCCTAGGCGAGCCCGGCGTGGCTTTTCGACGCCAATTGGCGCTCGGCCGTTTCCACCACGTTGGCCAGGAGCATGGCACGGGTCATGGGCCCCACTCCCCCCGGGTTCGGCGAGAGCCAGGCGGCGACGTCGGCCGCGGCGGGGTCAACGTCTCCCGTGACCACGGCCTTGCCGGCGCCGTCGTCCACGCGGCTGACGCCGACGTCGAGCACGATCGCCCCGGGCTTAAGGTCCCCGGCCTTGATCATGTGCGGCTGGCCGGCGGCGGCAATCACGACGTCGGCCTGGCGGAGTTCGGCCGGCAGGTCCACCGTGCCCGTGTGGGCCAGGATGACCGTGGCGTTGACGTCCTTGCGGGTCAGCAGGAGTCCCACCGGGCGGCCGATGGTGACGCCGCGGCCCACCACGAGGACGCGCTTGCCGTTGAGGCTGATGCCGTGCCGGGTCAGCAGTTCCACGCAGCCCTTGGGCGTGCACGGCAGCGGGGACTTCATGGGTCCGCTGACGTTGGCCACGAGCCGGCCCAGGTTCATCGGGTGCAGGCCGTCAGCGTCCTTCTCAGGGTCCATGGCCTCCAGGATGACGTCCTGGTCGATGTGCTTGGGCAGCGGCAGCTGGACGATGTAACCGGTGCACTCCGGGTTCTCGTTGAGCTCGCGGACCACGGCCAGGAGTTCATCCTGCGTGGTTTCCTCGGGCAGGTCGCGGCGGATGGACGTGATGCCCACCTCGGCGCAGTCCTTGTGCTTGCCGCCGACATACCAGGTGCTGCCGGGATCGGAGCCGACCAGGATGGTGCCCAGTCCGGGGGTGACGCCCATGGCCTTGAGTGCGGCCACGCGTTCTTTGAGCTCAGCCTTGATGGCAGCGGCGGTAGCCTTGCCGTCAAGGATCTGGGCGGTTTCAGCCATTTTTGCAGAAGTCATTGATTACCACTGCTCGTGCTGCGGGTACAGCGGGAAATCGGCGGCGAGCTTGTCCACGCGGGCCTGCAGGGCCTCGATATCCGTGGCCGCGCCGGACTTCAGCGCCGTGGCGATGATGTCGGCGACCTCGGTGAATTCCTCGGCGCCGAAGCCGCGGGTGGCCAGGGCCGGGGTGCCGATGCGCAGGCCGGAGGTGACCATCGGCGGGCGGGGGTCGAACGGCACAGCGTTGCGGTTGACGGTGATGCCCACGGAGTGCAGGAGGTCCTCGGCCTGCTGACCGTCGAGCTGGGAGTTGCGCAGGTCCACCAGGACCAGGTGCACGTCGGTGCCGCCGGTCAGGACCGAGACGCCGGCGTCGGCGACGTCGGCCTGGCCGAGGCGTTCGGCGATGATTTTGGCGCCTTCGAGGACCCGCTCCTGGCGTTCCTTGAATTCCTCGGTACCGGCGATCTTGAAGGCCACTGCCTTCGCGGCGATCACGTGCATGAGCGGGCCGCCCTGCTGGCCGGGGAACACGGCGGAGTTGAGCTTCTTGGCCCATTCCTGCTTGGCCAGGATGACGCCGGAGCGCGGGCCGGCGAGGGTCTTGTGCACGGTGGAGGTGACGACGTCCGAGTGCGGGACCGGGCTCGGGTGCAGCCCGGCGGCCACGAGGCCGGCGAAGTGCGCCATATCGGTCCAGAGCAGGGCGCCAACCTCGTCCGCGATCGAGCGGAACGCGGCGAAATCAAGGTGCCGCGGGTAGGCGGACCAGCCGGCGATGATGACCTGGGGCTTTTCGGCGATGGCCTGCTCGCGCAGCTTGTCCATGTCGATCCGGAAGTTGTCTTCCTCAACCTGGTAGGCGGCAACCTCATAGAGCTTGCCGGAGAAGTTCAGCTTCATGCCGTGGGTGAGGTGACCGCCGTGGGCCAGGGAGAGGCCCAGGATCTTGTCACCGGGGGTGATCATGGCGGCGAGCGCGGCGGCGTTGGCCTGCGCACCCGAGTGCGGCTGGACGTTGGCGTATTCGGCTCCGAAGAGCTCCTTGACGCGGTCGATCGCCAGCTGCTCCGCGACGTCGACGTATTCACAGCCGCCGTAGTAGCGGCGTCCGGGGTAGCCCTCGGCGTACTTGTTGGTCAGGACGGAACCCTGAGCTTCCATCACGGCGCGCGGGGCGAAGTTCTCGGAAGCGATCATTTCCAGGGTGCCGCGCTGGCGGCCCAGTTCCTGGGCCAGAACGGCGGCGATTTCCGGGTCGAGTTCGGCCAGCGGCTGGTTGCTCACGGCGGCTGAGGTGGCGGTAGTAGTAGTCACGAGGAACTCCTGGTAGGCAACGGGTACGGCTAATGGTCAGGCTACCGGCTGGCCCGTTGCACCGCCCCTTGATGACGGACCCCTGGACAGCGGGACGCGACGTCGGCGATTGGCACCCTGCGCGGGCGCCGGCAACGGCCCGGCAGCGGTGAAGCTGCCGACCGGTAAGACATGACCCTCGGCCCAGGCGTACGATCCGTGGTCTTCGTGAGTGCCGCTCCCTGATGGTTAGCCATCCAACGCCAGTTGCGACGGGTTAACACTACCAAAACGCTTACAAAACTGCCCCTGAAGCGCAGGTAGGCTGTTCTTCGTGACTGACGAGAACCTGACTGCTTCCTACATCCTGACTCTGTCCTGCCCTGACCGGCCCGGCATCGTGCACGCCGTCGCCGGAGCCCTCCTCGTGGCGGGCTGCAATATTACGGACTCCCAGCAGTACGGCAGCCACGGCACGGGCACCTTCTTCATGCGGGTGGAGGCAACGACGGCCGCCGAGCGGGCCGAGCTGCAGGCGGCGCTGGAGCCCGTGGCGCAGGCTTTCGGCATGCAGTGGAGCCTGAACCCGGCCGGCCGGAAAGTCCGAACCCTGCTGATGGCCAGCACCTCGGCCCACTGCCTGAACGATCTGCTCTTCCTGCAGCGCTCCGGCACTCTGCCGATCGACATTCCGGCCATCGTCTCCAACCACCGGGACCTTGAGGGCCTGGCAGAGTTCTACGGCATCCCGTTCCACTACATCCCCGTCACGCCGGACACCAAGGTCCAGGCCGAGGACGCCCTTCGTCTCCTGATGAAGGAGCACGACATTGAGCTCACCGTCCTGGCCCGGTACATGCAGATCATCTCCGACGAGCTGTGCAGCGAACTCACGGGCAAGGCGATCAACATCCACCACTCCTTCCTGCCCTCTTTCAAGGGTGCCAAGCCCTACCACCAGGCGCACGCCCGCGGCGTGAAACTCATCGGGGCCACGGCGCACTACGTCACGGCAGCCCTGGATGAGGGGCCGATCATCGAGCAGGAAGTCATCCGCGTGGACCACCGGCGCACCGCCGAGCAGTTCGTCCAGATGGGCCGCGACGTGGAGGGCCGCACCCTGGCCCAGGCCGTGCAGTGGCACGCCGAGCACCGCGTCCTGCTCGACGGCAACCGGACGGTTGTCTTTAACTGATTCCGGTCCTTGACTAGAGCCATGGAATCCATCCGGAAGGACCGGCTCGAATCATTCGTGGCCCTGCTGAAGTCAGAGGGGCGGCACGCGGTGCTGGGGCTCGACTGCGGCACGGGCACCGACGGGCTGCACTTTGTGCAGTCCGGCATCCATTTCACCGGCGTCGACCCGTCCGAGGAAAATATCCACGCCGCCCGGGCGCACGGGCTGGAGGCGTCCGTGGCAGCCCCGGAATCGCTGCCGTTCGCCGACGCCGCGTTCTCCTCGGTCTGGGCGGTGGACGCCCTGGCGGGGCTGCCGCCGGATCAGTGGGACGACGTCGTCCGCGAACTCGGGCGGGTGGCCGAACCCGGTGCGCCGATCGCCGTCGTCCTCCCGTCCCCCGCCCCGCGCAGCGAAGGCGACGCAGGCGACGGGGGCGGGTTTACGGTCCTCCGCTCCCCCGCCTGACCCAACTAACTCGCAGTAGAGGCCGTTTTGGACGCTCATAACGGCCCCTGCTGCGAGTCACTTGGGAAGGGAGGTGTCCTAGGCTGGAGGCATGGCTCCCCTCTACGCATTCGCCGGCACGACCCCGGCCGTCCATCATTCCGCTTTCATCGCGCCCACGGCCTCGGTGATCGGCAACGCCACGCTGGCTGAGAACTCGAGCGCCTTCTACGGCGTGTCCGTCCGCGCTGACACCGCCGCCATCACCGTGGGCGCCGGCAGCAACCTGCAGGACAACGTGGTGCTGCACGCCGATCCCGGGTTCCCCTGCACCGTCGGGGCCCGGGTCAGCGTCGGCCACAGCGCAGTGGTGCACGGCTGCACCGTCGAGGACGACTGCCTGATCGGCATGAGCGCCACCATCCTCAACGGGGCCGTGATCGGCACCGGCTCGCTTGTTGCTGCCGGTGCCGTGGTGCTGGAGGGCACGGTCGTCCCGCCGCGCTCGCTCGTCGCCGGGGTGCCCGCGAAAGTCCGGCGCGAGCTCAGCGACGAGGAGTTCGCGGGCGTCCAGCGCAATGCCGCGCACTACCAGGAGCTGGCACGGGCGCACCGCGAACTCCACAGCGCCTGAGCCCTGCTTAGTCGAGGGCGAGCACCTTAGTCCAGGGCGATCGGACCCAGCTCAGGCAGGAGCTCGCCCGGGCCCGGGTTCCCCTTCGGTGTCCGGCCGCCGAGGTGGTTGACCACGCCCCAGACCGCGTTGAGGCCGGTGGTGACGGCACCCTCGGCCCAGCCGGCGGTGAAGGAGACGTCGTCGCCGGCGAGGAAGATCCCGCGCTGTTCGGCGGGCAGGCCGTCCTGCTTAAAGTGGGTGAAGAGCCGCTGCTGGTAGCGGTAGTGCCCCGGCAGGTTGGCCTTGAAGGCGCCCATGAAGTTGGGGTCGGCTTCCCACGAGACCGTGATCGGCTGTCCCACGATGTGGCTGGCGATGTCGACGCCCGGGTAGATCTGCTCCAGCGAATGCAGCATGAGCTCCGCCCGCTGGTCCGCGTCGAGTGAGAGCCACTTCAGCGCGTCGTCGTTCCATGTGTAGGACAGCAGGATCACGGCGGGCTGGTCCGGGCCGTTGTCCAGCAGGTACGTGGCCCGGTTCAGCCGGTCGGTCAGCGTCATGGACAGGACCTCGCGGCCGGTCTCCGGATCGATGTCCTTCCAGAACGGCCGGTCCACCATGACGAAGGTCTTGGAGGACTGCATGTAGTGCGAGCGTTCGATCGCCGTCCACAGCTCGGCGGGAAACAGGGTTTCGTCCGTGTGGATCCGCGTCGACAGCAGCCAGGACTGGCATGTGGTCACCACCGCCGGGTAGGCGGATTCGCGTCCCCAGCGTTCGCGGATCCGGAAATCGCCGCTGCCGTCGCGGGCGATGCGCTCCACGGCGCCGCGCGGGGCACCCGCATGCAGCGACGCCAGGGAGGTGCCGTCCGGCCAGTGCGCCATGCCCGAGGGCGCGTGCTCCCACAGCGCCTCGGGGAGCCGCTGCGCGCCGCCGGCGATGAGCCGGTGCTGGTCATCGGCGTCGGTGTAGACGATCCGGAGGATTTCGAGAATGGAGTTGGGGAAGTCGGTGTCCCAGCCGCCGGTGCCGAACCCCACCTGCCCGAACGCCTCGCGGTGGGCGAAGCCGGCCTGCTTGAAGGAGTCGCTCCCGGCGATAAAACCGTAGAACGTCTGCTCATCCAGCTCCGGCAGCAGCGCGTTCCACAGTTCCTTGATCCGGGCCGTATCCCGGGCCCGGATGGCCTCCTGCATCTCGGCGAACCGGGCGCCGTCGTTCACGGCCGCCTTCCACGCGTCCGCTACCTCCAGGAAGAACGGGGGCAGGTCCGCCGCGGTCTCGGCGTAGTACTTCTGGCCCGCGAGCTCGATCACCGTGCTGGAGGTCGCCGGCGCCAGCGGATTGGGGAACGCCTGGGTGTCCAGCCCGAGCAGGTCCACGTAGTGGTAGAACGCCTTGCCGGAGACCGGGAAACGCATGCCGCCGAGGTCCGCCACGATGCCCGGCGCGGACGGGAAGCTGGCGGTCCTCAGCCGGCCGCCGATCCTGTCGGCCTCATAGACCACCGGCCGCAGGCCCAGCTTCATGAGCTCATAGGCGGTCACGAGCCCGGACAGGCCGGCACCGACGACGGCGACCTCCGTCCCGTACAGTTCCGGCGGCACTGACCCCAGGCCGTCCGGGTGGGCCAGGTAGTGGTCGTAGCTGAACGGAAAATCCGGGTTCAGCATGGTGATGGGCGCCTCGGCCGCGGTGGAAGCCGGGGTGGTAGCCGGCGCGGGGGCCGGCAGTTCGGTGGCGGTGGTCATGAGATCTCTGCCTTCAGTTCCTCGGTTGTGGTGGTGTTGGCGGGTTGGCGGCTTGATAGTTCACGGTATTCCTCGTGCCCCAGGGCCGCCACCCTGGAGTTCTTGCGGCCGTAGCCGAAGTAGGCGGCAAAGCCCACGAGCATCCAGACACCGAAGACCGCCCAGGTCTCGGCGCCGAGGTTGGCCATGAGGTAGGCGCACATGAGGGCGCCGAGAATCGGGGTCAGCGGAAAGAGCGGGACGCGGAAGCTGCGCTTGAGCTCCGGGCGGTTGCGCCGCAGGTAGAGGACGGCCACGTTGACCAGCGCGAAGGCGAAGAGGGTGCCGATGCTGGTGGCGTCCGCGAGGGCGCCCAGCGGCACGAGGCCGGCGGTCAGCGCGACGGCGGTGCCCACGATCAGGGTTCCGGCAACCGGCGTGCCGGTCCGGGGCGAGACGCGGCCGAAGACCTTGGGGACGAGGCCGTCGCGGGACATGGACAGCAGGATCCGGGTCTGCCCGTAGAGGACGGTCAGCACGATGCTGGCGATGGCCAGCACGGCACCGACGGCGAACACGACGCCGACCCACGGCTGGCCGGTGATTTCCTCGAGGATCTTCACGAGGGCGGCTTCGGTGCCGTCGAACCAGCCCCAGGGTCGGGCGCCGATGGCGGCGACGGAGACGAGCACGTAGATGCTGGTGACGATCAGCATGGAGAGCAGGATGGCCCGCGGGAGGTCGCGCTTGGGGTTGCGGGCTTCCTCGCCGGCCGTGGAGGCGGCGTCGAAGCCGATGTAGGAGAAGAAGACCCGGGAGGCCGCGGCCGAGACGCCGGCGGCGCCCATCGGCATGAGGGGTTCAAAGTGTCCGCCATTGAACGCGGTGAAGGCCACTGCGCAGAAGAACAGCAGGATGCCGACCTTGACCAGGACAATCGCGGTGTTGATCCAGGCGCTTTCCTTGGCCCCGCGGACCAGCAGCGCCATGGCCAGCGCCACAATGATGATTGCGGGCACATTCAGCACCCCGCCGGCTCCGGGCGGCTGCGACATGGCGTCCGGAAGCGTCAGGCCGAAGACCGCCAGGGCCTCGTTGACGTACTGGCCCGCACCGACCGCGACGGCGGCCACGGAGACGGCGTATTCCAGGACCAGGCACCAGCCGCAGATCCAGGCCATGCCCTCGCCCATCGTCGCGTAGGTGTACGAGTAGCTGGACCCGGCGGCAGGCACCAGGCCGGCCATCTCCGCGTAGGACACGGCGGAGAGCAGGGCGGCGAATCCGGCGATGGCGAAGGAGATCCAGATGGCCGGTCCGGCGAGCGGCACGGATTCGCCCAGGATGACCAGGATGCCGGTGCCGAGCGTGGCGCCGACGCTGATCATGGTCAGCTGCAGTACCCCGAAACTGCGGACCAGCCGCGTGCCGCCGTGCCCGGTCTCGGCCTCGCTGACGAGCTGCCCGATCGGCTTGCGGCGCAGGAGCTGGGCGGCGAGCCCGGGACGGCCGGCGGCCGCCGGCGGGCGTTCCCCGATCAGAGTTGGCACAGTCATCGTTGACGTCCTTATCTTCAGTAGTGGTCGGTTTCCCCTGACCCACCCTAGGCTTGTGAGCCACCTCTCACAGGGGTGCAAAATGACCTATAGTCTTCAGTCATGAGACTTAATGCACTGTCGACCCGGTCGTGGGCCCGGCGTCCGGGCGGCCAGAACGGGAACCGCGGCCGTGGCTGCTGAGGACTCGGAGCGGCTCGGCTTCGTCACCCTGGCGCAGTTCCTGCGCCAGCTTCCGGCGCTGAAGGTCCTGCACGACGGCGGCAACGGAGACGGGCGGCTGCGCTGGGTTGAGCCGAGCGAGCTGGACGATCCGACCCCCTACCTGCTCGACGGCGAGTTCCTGCTCACCGCGGGCCTGCCGTTCGTAGGCGACGGCGGCAGCGATGATGCGGTGGACGCTTATGTGCGGCGGCTGGTTGAGGCCCGGGTCGGCGCCCTCGGCTTTGGCCTGGAACCCTACTTCGATGCCGTGCCCGATACCGTGGTCCAGGCCTGCCGGCGGCAGGAGCTGACGCTGGTGTCCATCCCGGGGAACCTCCCGTTCGCCGCCCTGGGGCTCGAATTCTCCCGGCTCCTCGAATCGGACAGCGCCAAGACCTTCCGCCAACTGGCGGACACCAACCGGCAGTTGATGCGGGCGGTCCTGTCTGCGCGCCCCGAACATGAACTGCTCGCCGCCCTCGTGCAGCGCGTCCCGGTCTGGGCCGTGCTGGTCGGCACGGACGGCCGGGTGCGTGCCCGCGGCTCGGCCGCCCCGGGCGTTGATTCAGCCGCCTTGCAGCCGCTGCTGACCCGGCTGCTCGCCGGCAGCGGTCCCCGGGTGGAGATGGATTCGTTCGACGCCGCCGGCTCGTCGCTGGTCTTCGGGCATCCGCTGCGCAGTACCCGGGACGCCAACCTCGGCGCACTCGTCATCGGCACGGACGCGGCGCTGACCCCGGCGCAGAACAGTGTTGTCGCCACCGCCGTCGGGCTGCTGGAACTGCTGGTCCGCCAGCGCACCAGCGGTTCCCTGGCCCCCAGCCAGCTGGCCACGGCGCTGCTCCTGCATCCGGAAAGCGTGGCGTCAGGAACGGCACGGCACGTCACCGGATTGAAGGACCTGCTGGCACAAAGCATTTCCTCCACCCGGTCCGGTCAGCTGCGCGTCGTTCAGGGCCTCCGGCTGGACACCGACACCGGCAGCGGCAGGACTGCGGACGCGCCGCGCCGCACGGGCGAGGGCCCGGTCCGGGAGCTGCTCGAGTGGCGCAGGCTGTTCGACACCAAACTGGTGGAGCTCACCGACTACGGCTTTGCCGCCATAACGCGCCTGAAGGTCGACGACGCCCTGCTCGCCGCGGTGGAACGGCTCGGGTGGCGCCTGGTGATCGGCAGCAGCACCGAATTCGCCGGTCTTGCGGAGGCCTACCAGCGAGCCTCGTCGCTGCGGAATCGCGTGCTCACGAGCCGCCGGAGCGCCCGGGAGGACGACGTCACGTGGTCCGTGACGGGCCTGCTGGGCGCCGAGGCCGGCGCCCTGCTGGCGCGGCGCCTGCTGGCACCCGTGCTCGCGCTTGAGCCGGAACGCCGCGACAGCCTGCTCGGCATCCTGCGGGCCTGGCTGGGCGAGAACGGCAGTTGGGACGCTACGGCAAAGGCCACGGGCCTGCACCGCAACAGCGTCCGCCGGCAGATCGGCATCATCACCGATCTTCTGGGACTTGACCTCAATCAGGCCCAGGCCCGCGCGGAGCTGTGGATCGCGCTCCAGTACCTGGGCGGCCTGGAGCTGCCCGGCGCCGCGGCCGGCTCACCGGTCCCGGCCACGTCCGACGTCGTTGCGCCAGCTGCTGACTCCCCCGCCGCCCAGACCCGTGGCCGGACGCCCGCCAGTCAGACGTCCCAGGAACGGTAGATGTCCGGGCGGCGGTCGCGCAGATACGCCACGGCGGCCTCCGGATCGTCCGCCCTGTCGGCGCTGCCGGCCCCTTCGACCGGGCCTGCGGCGGCGTTGACAACCTCACCGAGCTCGGCAAACAGCAGTTCCGCCCCGGGGCCGGCCTCGGCCAGGACGGCTCCGTCCGGGCCCGCCACGATGCTGCCGCCGTGGAAGTCATAGCTGTCCTCCAGGCCGGTGTGGTTGGCATAGGCGACCGTGAGCTGGTTCTCCAGGGCCCGGGCCCGGACCAGCACCTTCGGCACGGCGTCGAACCCGCCGGCGAGGGCCGTCGGCACCAGGAGCAGTTCGGCGCCGCGCACGGCGGCGGCCCGTGCGGACTCGGGAAACTCGATGTCGTAGCAAATAACCAGCGACGTTTTGAGCCCGTGGAACTCCACGACGCCGGGGGCCGCTGCGGCCGGTGCGAACGCCGCCCGCTCATCGGGGCCGAACAGGTGCACTTTGCCGTAGCTGAGCAGTTCGTCTCCTGACTCGTCCACAAGAGTCGCTGAGATGTGCCACTCTCCTGCCGGCGTCACGGCGGGCAGGCTGTAGACCAGGGCGATGTTATTGCGCCGGGCGATCCCCGCCAGGGCCTCCCGGAGCGCAGGCAGCGTGGCGGGGTCGAAGTCCGCGCGCAGCCGGCCCGGCGCGTAGCCCACGGGGAAGAGCTCGGGGGTCAGCAGCAGCTGCGCCCCCGCGGCCGCCGCGGTGCGCGCCGCGTCATCCACCGCGGCGAAGTTCGCCGTCATGTCCAGCACGGCGGAGTTCGCCTGCATCAGGGCCAGCAGCACCATTACCACCTCAAGATTTTCCGGGCACCTCCGCAGGACCGCTGCGGACTCTCTTGTCCCAGCGTAGCTTCGGCCCACACAGCCTGCATTGGTGCATTTCCGCCCGGCCGTCCGGCAGGGAGGGCAGAACGTCCCGGCAGCAGAGCGTGCAAGCGCTAAGGGCCGGTCACGCCGCCGGAATCCTGCGGCACCGTTATCAATGCGTTAACTTCTTGACTACAAGCCGCGGATGCGTCACGCTTCATAGCATGCCCTCACCAACGCGCTCAACGAGGAGCCGAACCAAGAACCCGGGATCGCAGTCCGCGCTCCGGCATCTGAACCAGCAGCGGATCATCGAATGCCTCCTCGCCGGTCCTTCCACCCAGGCGGAACTGGCCCGCCAGACCGGCCTTTCCACTGCGACTGTTTCCAACATCGTCAAGATCATGCAGGATGCCGGACTGGCCTCGACCGAGCCGATCACCAGCTCCGGGCGACGGGCCCTGAACGTCCGGCTCAACAGCAACGGTGCCGTCGCCGTCGGGATCGACTTCGGCCGGCGCCACCTGCGCGTGGTTCTGGCCTCGCTCAGCTATCACGTGATCGCCGAGGAATCCGTCCTGCTTCCCCTGGGCCACCACGCGGAGGAGGGCATCCAGGCCGCCGTCGGTGTGCTTGACCGGCTGCTCGCCAACAGCGGCGTGGAACGCAGCGCTCTGGTGGGTGCCGGCGTCGGAATTCCCGGCCCCATCGACCGGCGCACCGGCACCGTGGCGCAGGGCGCGATTCTGCCCGAATGGGTGGGCATCAACATCCTCAAACGCCTCGAAGAAGCCCTTGACCTGCCCGTTTTCGTGGACAACGACGCCAATCTGGGCGCCCTGTCCGAGGTCACCTGGGGGCCGCACAGCGGCGTCAGCAACCTGATGTTCCTCAAGATCGGTTCGGGCATCGGCGCGGGGCTGATCCTCAACGGCGCCCCGTACTACGGCAACGTGGGGATCACCGGCGAAATCGGCCACGCCACCATCCACGAACACGGGCTGATCTGCCGTTGCGGGAACCGGGGCTGCCTGGAAACCATCGCCTCCACCACCACCATGATCGAACTCCTGAGCCGCGGCGAGGACCGGCCCCTCACGCCCGGGGATATCGTCCGGAAAGCCCTGGAACGGGACTCCGCGACACTCCGCGTGGTGGACGACGCCGGTCTCGCCGTCGGACGCGCCCTGGGCAACGTGGCGAACCTGATCAACCCGGAAGTCATTGTGGTGGGCGGTCCGCTGGCAGGCCTCGGCGAGCTCCTCCTGGACCCGATCCGGCGAGGCCTGATCCGCCACGCCGTACCGGTCATCGGGGAGACCACCACCCTCACGATGTCATCCCTGGGCGACCGGGCGGAGGCCCTCGGGGCCACGGCATTGGTCTTCCAGCACGCCGGAATCCGGCGGAACTAACCATTCGTTATCGGGCCGTTGCGTTAAAGACTTGACGACAAGGCCTGTGATCCAGTTTACTTTTCCATCAGACGGCCCTGCGGTTTGCAGGGGCGGACAACGAAGTCATGCATTGGAGGCGTAAGGGCAGATGACGTCCCTCAACACGCACAGTGATCCGCTAATCCTCGAGATGCGTTCCATCACCAAGGAATTCCCCGGCGTTAAAGCTTTGGCCGATGTGAGCCTGCGGGTGAAGGCCGGCGAGATCCACGCCATCTGCGGTGAAAACGGCGCGGGCAAGTCCACCCTGATGAAGGTCCTGTCCGGGGTTTACCCGTACGGCACCTACACCGGGGACATCGTTTACCAGAACGAAGTCCAGGAGTTCAAGGACATCCGCGCCAGCGAGCACGCCGGGATCGTGATCATCCACCAGGAGCTCGCGCTGATCCCGGAACTGTCAATCATGGAGAACATCTTCCTCGGCAACGAGCCCACCAAGCGCGGGGTGATCGACTGGACCGAGGCCCGGAAGCGGTCCATCGAACTGCTGGCCCGGGTGGGGCTGCGGGAAGACCCGGACACCCCCATCAAGGAGATCGGCGTCGGCAAGCAGCAGCTGGTCGAGATCGCCAAGGCCCTGAACAAGTCGGTCAAACTCCTGATCCTGGACGAGCCCACGGCCGCGCTGAACGAGTCCGACTCCCAGCACCTGCTGGACCTCATGCTCGGCCTGAAGGGCCGCGGCATCACCTCGATCATCATTTCCCACAAGCTCAACGAGATCGAACAGATCGCGGATGAGATCACGATCATCCGCGACGGCAAGTCGATCGAGACCCTGAACGTCAAGGCCGACGGCGTCGACGAGGACCGCATCATCAAGGGCATGGTGGGCCGGACCCTGGAATCCCGGTTCCCGGAGCACGAGCCGAAGATCGGCGACGTCCTCTTCGAGGTGAAGAACTGGAACGTCGGGCACCCGCAGATCCAGGACCGCCTGGTCTGCAAGAACTCCAGCTTCTTCGTCCGCCGCGGCGAGATCGTCGGGTTCGCCGGCCTCATGGGCGCCGGACGCACCGAGCTGGCCCGGTCCGTGTTCGGGCGTTCCTACGGCCGCTTCATCTCGGGCCATGTCTATAAGGATGGCAAGGAACTGCAGCTCAAGAACGTCCGCCAGGCGATTGACGCCGGGCTGGGCTACGTCACGGAGGACCGCAAGTCCCTGGGCCTGAACCTGCTGGATGACATCAAGGCCACCACGGTCTCGGCGAACCTGCGCAAGATCAGCAAGCACTTCGTGGTGGACACCAACAAGGAGTACATGGTTGCCGAGGAGTACCGGAAGTCGCTGCGGACCAAGACGCCCTCCGTCGAGGAAGGCGTCGCGAAGCTCTCCGGCGGCAACCAGCAGAAAGTCGTGCTGGCCAAGTGGATGTTCACCGACCCGGACGTGCTGATCCTGGACGAGCCCACCCGCGGGATCGACGTCGGCGCCAAGTACGAGATCTACGGCATCATCCAGAACCTGGCCAACCAGGGCAAGGCCGTGATCGTCATTTCCTCGGAACTGCCCGAACTGCTGGGCCTCTCGGACCGGATCTACACGATTTTCGAAGGTGCCATCACCGGCGTGCTGAACAAGGACGAAGCAAGCCAGGAAAGCCTCATGAAACTCATGACGTCCGCCCGCAAGACCGCCTCACCCTCTGGGACCATCCAGAACTAGCCGAACACCCCGGACACAAGGACTGAAACAATGAACGCGCTCAAGAAGCTCTTTGGCGGCAACACCCGCCAATTCGGCATGATCTTCGCCCTGGTTGCGCTGATCGTGTTCTTCGAGATTTTCACGGAGGGCCGCACGCTCACGTCGGGCAACGTCATCAACCTCTTCAACGGCAACTCCTACATCCTGATCCTCGCCATCGGCATGGTTCTGGTCATTATCGCCGGGCACATCGACCTCTCGGTCGGTTCCGTCGCCGCCTTCGTGGGCGTCTGCGTGGCCCTCTTCATCCGTGACTGGGGACTGCCCTGGTACATCGGCGTCCTGATGGGGCTGGGGCTGGGCATCCTGATCGGAGCCTGGCAGGGATTCTGGGTGGCCTACGTCGGCATTCCAGCGTTCATCGTGACGCTGGCCGGCATGCTGATCTTCCGCGGCGCCAACCAGTTGGTCGGCAAGTCGAACACCATCCCGGTCCCCACGGATTTCCAGTACATCGGCTCCGGCTACCTGCCCGAGATCGGCCCGAAAACCGGGTATAACAACCTCACCCTGATCCTGGGCCTGCTCGGCGTCGCCTTCGTGATCTTCAGCGAGATCCGCTCCCGCCGCAACGCCAAGGCGCTCGGCGCCGAGGTCCCCGAAGTCTGGGTCAGCGTTCTCAAGCTGGTCCTGGTCTGCGGCGCCATCCTCTACGCCACCTACCTCTTCGCCACCGGCCGGCCGGGCACCTCCTTCCCGATCCCGGGCCTGATCCTCGCCGTGCTGATCCTCATCTACGGCTTCATCTCCTCCAAGACCGTGATTGGCCGCCACATCTACGCCGTCGGCGGGAACCGGCACGCGGCCGAGCTCTCTGGCGTCCAGTCCAAGAAGGTCAACTTCCTGGTCATGATGAACATGTCCTTGCTGGCCGGCCTCGCCGGCATGATCTTCGTCGGCCGGTCCACCGCGTCAGGCCCGTTCGACGGCGTCGGCTGGGAACTGGACGCCATCGCGGCTGTCTTCATCGGCGGCGCCGCGGTCACCGGTGGCGTGGGTACCGTGATCGGCTCGATTATCGGTGGCCTGGTCATGGCCGTGCTGAACAACGGCCTGCAGCTCCTGGGCGTCGGCGCCGACCTCACCCAGATCATCAAGGGCCTGGTCCTGCTGATCGCCGTCGCGTTCGACGTCTACAACAAGTCGCAGGGCAAGAGGTCGATCATCGGCATGCTGATGAAGAACTTCGGCCGCAGCAGCGAGATCAAGGCCGACGAGACCACCCAAACCAAAGAGGTCATCTCCCGGGGGATATGATCCGCTGCCCCGATTCCCACATTTCTCCGCACACCACCAAAAGAAAGAGAACCAAGCAATGCGAATGATTGGTAAAGCAGGAAAGGCAGCAGCAATCGCTGCTATTGCGGCACTGGCGCTGACAGCCTGCGGCCGTTCCGACACCGGAACCACCAGCGGTTCTTCCTCCGGGGGCGAGGCCTTCCCGAAGGGCTCTTCAATCGGTGTCGCGCTGCCCCAGAAGACCTCGGAAAACTGGGTCCTGGCTGAGCAGCTGTTCAACGACGGCCTCACCAAGGCCGGCTACAAGCCGGATGTGCAGTTCGCCAACGGCGGCGTTTCGGATCAGCAGAACCAGATCAGTGCCATGATCACCAAGGGCGACAAGCTCATCATCGTCGGTGCCATCGACGGTGCGCAGCTGGGCACCCAGCTCAAGCAGGCCAAGGACGCCGGCGCCACGATCATCGCGTATGACCGGCTGCTCCTGAACACCGAAAACGTGGACTACTACGTGGCCTACGACAACTTCAAGGTCGGTGAACTCCAGGGCCAGGCGCTGCTGGACGGCATGAAGGCCAAGAAGCCGGAAGGCCCGTACAACATCGAGCTCTTCGCCGGTTCCCCCGACGACGCCAACGCGAAGGTCTTCTTCGACGGCGCCATGAGCGTCCTCAAGCCGAAGATGGATGACGGCACCCTGAAGGTCCTCTCCGGCCAGACGAGCTTCGAGCAGGCCGTTACCCAGGGCTGGAAGGCAGAGAACGCCCAGAAGCGCATGGACACCCTGCTCGCCGGAACTTACGGCAGCGCCGCGCTTGACGGCGTGCTGTCCCCGAACGACACCCTGGCCCGCGCGATCATCACCTCCGTCAAGGCCGCCGGCAAGCCGATCCCGGTTGTCACGGGCCAGGACTCCGAGGTTGAGTCGGTCAAGTCCATCATGGCGGGCGAGCAGTACTCCACCATCAACAAGGACACCAACGCGCTCGTTGAGCACTCGATCACCATGGTCAACGACATCCAGGCAGGCAAGAAGCCGGAGATCAACGACGACAAGTCCTACAACAACGGCGTCAAGGTTGTTCCCGCGTACCTGCTGAAGCCGGTCATCGTGACACAGGCCAACGTCCACACGGCCTACGTCAACGATCCGGTACTCGGACCGATCACCAAGCAGTAGTTCCTGACCAGCAGTTCCTGACTCAGGCGCAGGTTCCGCCGGCGCCAGCCCGCCACGAGAGCCCCGGCTCCCCCGCAAGGGAGGGCCGGGGCTCTTGCGTTGGCTGTCGCCTTCTGCTTGCTTCCTTTTGCCTTCTCCCTTACTGCCTCTGCTTTTTTCCTCCTCCCTTTTGCCTCTACTTTTTTGCCTCCTCCCTTTTGCCTCCGGCAGAGAGCTTCACAGCGGATCCATAGCTTCACCGGGAGGTCCGCACAGCAGCCTGTACCACTGTGGGACCAGCCGCCGGACAGCGGGTCCGGCAAGAGACACCCAAGAAAAATTAGGAGTACCGTGAGCGTTCTTGCCCGGAGTGTAGGCAACGCCTTTCGAAACAAAGTCAGGACCGCCGCTGTGGTGGCCGTGCTGGCCGTAGCAATCGGACTTGCTCTGGCCATGCTCGTGGCCAACCAGGCCGTCACCGGCAAGGTCGCCGAGCTCAATGCCTCGGTGGGCACGGTCCTGACCGTCAACCCGGCCGGCGGCCAGGGTTTTGAAGGCGGCGGCGAGCCACTGACGTCTGCGCAGGCGGCCACTGCGGCCGCCGTCCCCAACGTCACCAGCGTGGTCGGCACCAAGGCACTGCGCCTGCGCAACGCCGCCGAAGCCGCGTCCGGACGGACAGGCCAGGGCGGGCCGGGAGGCCAGTCGGCCACCTCCGTCACCACGAGCCTCACCGCCGCAGTCGACGCCGGCACGCTCGGGAACCGGAACCAGGCCTCTACCGGTACCTCCGGAAGCGGCACCGCCAGCTCCACCCAGGCCGCGCCGTCGTTCTCGCTGCCGGTCACCGCAACGGGCATCGGCGCCGAGGTGGACTCCACCGGCAAGGCCCTGCAACTGACGCAAGGCACCGGCCTGGGCGACTACACGGCCGCATCCACCGGCGCCCTGCTGGGCAGCACGCTGGCCACGAAGAACGGTCTGAGTGTGGGCTCGACGTTCACCATCAAGGACCAGACCTTCACTGTCAAGGGACTCTTCGACGCCGGCACCGCCTTCGGCAACAACGCCCTCTACGTCACGCTCCCCACCGCCCAGACCCTCGCCGCGCTGCCGGGCGAGCTGTCCACCATGATCGTCACGGTCAACAGCATGGAGAACGTCGACGCCGCCAAGTCCGCGCTCCAGACCGCCCTCGGCTCCGACAAGGCGGACGTCACCCAGGGCCAGCGGAACCTGCAGACGGCCGTCAGCTCGCTGGACAGCGTCAAGAACATCTCCTTCATCGCCTTCGCCGCGGCCCTCGCCACCGCCGGCCTGATCATCCTGCTGATCATGGTCATGCTGGTCCGGGAACGCCGCCGCGAGATCGGCGTCCTGAAGGCCGTCGGAGCCCCTAACCGCACCATCGGCCTGCAGTTCGTGCTGGAGGCCCTCGTGCTGGTGGCCATGGGCAGTGTGGTGGGCGCCGCCATCGCGTCCTTTGCCAGCGGCGGGATCGCCAGCGCCCTCATCAGCTCAAGCAGCAGCACGACTGCGGCCACCGGCCAGCGCGGCGGCCCCGGAGGCTTCCCCGGCGGCGGTGGATTCCCCGGCGGCGGTGCCGGCGGACCCTTCGGCGGGGCCAGCCAGCTGCTGACCTCCGTCACGGCGAGCGCCTCCCCCGAGATCATTGCCACGGGCATCGCCGCGGTATTCGGCGTCGCCATCATCGGGGCCCTGGTCCCAGCCCTGCTCACCGCACGCATCCGCCCCATCGAAGTCCTCCGAGGAGAATAGCCATGATCGAAGTGAAGAACCTGGTCCGCACGTTCAAATCCGGTGACCGGACCATCAAGCCGGTCAACGACGTCAGCTTCGAGCTCGAACAGGGCACGCTGGCCTCGATCGTGGGCAAGAGCGGCAGCGGCAAGAGCACCCTGCTGTCCCTGCTCGGCGCGCTCGACAAGCCGACCAGCGGCGACGTGGTGGTCAACGGCGTGAGCCTGGCCAGCATGCCGGACGCCAAGCTGACGAATTACCGGCGCCGGGACATCGGATTCGTCTTTCAGCAGTTCAACCTGATCCCGAACCTCTCGGCCGTGGACAACGTGATGCTGCCGATGGAGTTTGCCGGGGTGCGCAGGGCCGCCCGGCTCGAGCGTGCCCGGCAGCTGCTCGAACAGGTCCAGCTCGACCCGGACAAGCACGTGCGGCGCATCAACCGGCTCTCCGGCGGGGAGCAGCAGCGGGTGGCGATCGCCCGGGCGCTGGCCAACGAACCCAAGCTGATCCTGGCCGATGAACCCACCGGCAACCTCGACGAACAGACCGGCGAGCACATCATCGAGCTCCTCAGCGCGCTCAGCCGGGACCACAACACCACCATCCTGGTGGTCACCCATGACCGGTCCCTGGCCAATAAGACCGACCGGCGGTTCCGGCTCCAGCAGGGCCGGCTCACCGAGGAAACGGCCCGGACCCGTGCGACCGCGGCCGTGACCGGCTAACGGTGGCGCTGCGGGCGGATCCCTACCGGTCCTCCCGCAGCTTTTGCCCCCAAAACCGAATCCCTCCCGCAGGTCCCGCCCCCAAAACCCAATCCCTCCCGCACGTGGGTGAGAAGATGACACCATGTCTGCCCCCATCGCGAAGCCGTGGCTGTTCAGCCAGCCGGACCAGGATCCCCGCACCGCCACCGGCGCCCGGCTGCGCTGGGGGATCATCGCCACCGGCGGGATCGCCGCAGCGGTCACCCGCGACCTCGAACTTCTGGCGGATGCGGAACTGCATGCCGTCAGCTCCCGCACCCAGGCGGCGGCCGACGCCTTTGCGGCCGACTACGGCTTTGTCCGCGCCTACGGCGACCACGACGGCGTGAGCGGCTACGACCGCCTGCTGGCGGATGACGCCGTCGACGTCGTCTACGTCGCCACGCCGCACGCCCACCACCACGAGATCGCCCTGGCCGCCCTCAACGCCGGCAAGCACGTGCTGTGCGAGAAGGCCCTCACCATCAACGCGCGGGAAGCCGCCGAGCTGATCGCGGTGGCCCGGGCTAACGGATTATTCCTTATGGAGGCGGTGTGGAGCCGTTTCCTGCCCAGCATGCAGCGGGCGTTCGAGATCGCGGCCTCGGGCGAGATCGGCGAGGTCAAGTGGGTCGGCGCCGACCTCGGCTTCCCGGCACCGTACTCGCCAGGTTCCCGGCTCTGGGCGCCCAAGGACGGCGGCGGCGCCCTGCTGGACCTGACGGTCTACCCGCTGCTCTGGGCGCTCGGCACGCTGGGGTTCCCGCAAACGGTCAGCGCCACCGGCTGGCTCAACGACGACGGCGTGGACGCCCAGAACGCCCTGACGCTCGGCTACCACCACGGCGCGCAGGCCCAGCTGACCTCCTCATTGCTCGCACATGGGCCCCGTACTGCCACCGTCGCCGGCAGCAAGGGCTTCCTCCAGACCTCCGGCTCGATCAACAACCCGAAGGAGCTGCTGGTCAGGGTTGGCTTCGACGATCCGCGCACGGAGCAGTTCACGACCGTGGGTCGCGGCTACACCTACGAGCTCCGCGAAGTCACGCGCTGCATCCAGCAGGGGCTCACTGAGAGCCCGGTCATGCCGCTGGAGGACTCCCTGAACACCATGCGGCTCTTCGACGGTGTACGCGCGCAACTCGGAGTGAGTTACCCGAACGACGCCCACTAACCACCTCCCGCGGGCCGCGAACCCGGCAGGGGCCCAGTGTCTCGGTATGCCTACAGTTTCGGCGCTGCTCTGGACTCGCCCGTTGGGGCCGACTTACCCTGTAGGCAATTGTCTACTCTTCCCGGAGCGGGGGTGCGCGCATGGATCCAGCAGCGTCGCCCTCCCGTGCGGGCCGCAGCCTCCGCCCCCTGCGCCGCGTCGTCTTGGCGGCCCTAGCCGGCGCCGCCTGGCTGACGCTCTCAGGCACCGCCGCGCAGGCGGACGACGCGTGCACGATCTACGGGCCGGCCGGTGACGAGCACGGGACTGTAGCAGCTGCCGAATGCGCGGATACCGACGACTTGCCTGTGCCCGCCCTCGAGGGCTCCCAGGTGCCTCTGGAGTCCGACCCGGCCCCGTCGGGCACGTGGGCCGCGGGCGCCGTTCCTGCGCCGGTAGTAGCCTCGACGAACGCTTCCCCTGCCGTCGCCTCGAAAGACGTCGCAGATGACGCGCGGTTCGCTGCTGACGAGGCGGCTAAGGGAGCCGCTGGAATTGCCGTTGGGAATGCCGCGCCAGTTCCGGACGCGCCACCACCCGTAACTGATCCCGGACCTCCTGCCTCCGATCCGGCGGTATCTGATCCTTCACCCGTGCCAGGCGCCGCCCCGCCATCCACTTCGCCTGCCGCGGACCCCGCCGTCCCGGCCGTGGATCCGACTGTTCCTGGCACTGGCACCGGTGTGGTTCCGCCCGCCGTGGACCCGACCGCTCCTGTGGTGGACCCCGCCGTTCCAGGCCCCGGCGCTGTTCCGCCGGTCGTGGTGCCCGCGGCTCCGGCGGATCCGGCTTCACTGCAACCCGGTGACTCTGCCGCCGTCGTTCCGGGCGTGCTTCCGGGCGCCGTCGTTCCGGGTGACGGCACAGCGGCCGCAACGCCGGCCGCCGGCGTCGGCGCTTCCCCGCCAGCCGACAGCGCGAAGGCAGCATCGCAGGAACAGCCAGCGCCTGCCGCCCCCGTGGGTCCCCCGGTTCCCGGCCCGCTCCCGACATACCGCCCTGCGGTTGCCCCGGTCACCTATGCCGGTTTGCTGATGTCGGAACCCGTTTCTGCGGCACCCGTCCAGTCGGCCGCTGCCCCACCAGCCGAACCTCCTGCCGGCACCGGTGGACCGCCGGCCTCCCCCGGCACCCCCGGTCCGAGCCCCTGGCATGGCGGCACAGGCCTGCCTGCCCCTGACGCGCTCCCGGCTGCTCCGGGCTCGGGGTGCGGCAGCGGTCAGTCCGCCAACGGGCCTGCCGGAACGGCTGCCTGGATGCCCGGCCTGTACTTCTGCCTGCCCACAACAGGGGCCGACCCCATCACCGGTCCGCTCCAGCACGAATACGCCGCCGTTAGCGCTGATCCCGGTTCTTCTCCTGACTAGTCGGGCCGTCTCTGTCTCCGCAGAGCACGGCCCGTCGGGCTGCCTTGGCCGCCCGTTAACAGTCACCCAGGAGATTTCCCAATGGACTCAACCGTCCGCCGCCGGGTTGCCGGTACCCCACTTCGCAACGGGCTGAACCCGTCAGCGCCGTCACCGGCTGCGAGATCAAAGTCGGCACCGCCAACGTCAGCAAGGTCAAAGCCGGCACAGTCAAAGCCGGCGCCCTCAATGTCCGCGGCATCGGAAGTGCTGCGCGCCCCCGCGCATCCGGAACGCTCAGGCCAGCATCCGCGCGCCGGATGCAAGGCCCGCCCGCCGTAACGCACTGCCCCGCTCCCCTCGAGGTCCTGTGACCGCCGGAGCGAGGTCGTTGGGTCCGCTGGGGGACCCAACGGCATTCACTGGCTCCGGCGGTAGGGCACCTGCGAGGGAGCGTCCCGTCAACACAAACCCGTCAACAAAAAGAGGTCCGTGCCGGCCGCGGCGCATCCGACACAGGCCCCGGGTGACGGCAGCCGATACCCGTCCCCGTATTATTCTTGTGGAGCGCCGCCGTGGCGCACAGGGAAGATACGGGGACATCGTGGACAGTTCGCCCAACAGCATCATGGCGGAGCCCTTGGGCGGCCGCTATCAGCTGGGGGATGTGATTGGCCGGGGCGGCATGGCATCGGTCTACACTGCCAAGGACCTGAACCTGGGCCGGGACGTGGCGCTGAAGCTCTTCGCACCGCAGTCGGCCGATCCGGATGAACTCCGCCGCCAGGAAGCCGAGATCGAACTGCTGGCCACCCTGAACCATCCAAGCCTGGTGACGTTGTTCGATGCCGGCACGGACACCCGGACTCCCAATGAGCCCAGGCCCTTCCTGACCATGGAACTCGTGGACGGCCAGGATCTGCGGACCAGGATCCGGCATAGTCCCCTGCCCCTGGACGAGCTGGCCGTCGTCGGCGCCGGGATCGCCGATGCCCTCGCCTACGTCCACGGGCTGGGCATCGTTCATCGGGATATCAAGCCCGCCAACATCCTCCTGGTGCCCGTCCGGCCCGGCGAGCCGCTCCGTCCCAAACTCACCGACTTCGGCATCGCCCGGATCATCGACGGGACCCGGCTGACGGCTACGGGAACCATGGTGGGAACCGCCGCCTACCTGAGCCCGGAACAGGCCCGCGGCGCCGATCTCGGACCGGCGAGCGACATCTATTCCCTGGGCCTGGTCCTGCTCGAATGCCTCAAGGGCCAGGTCGAGTACCCGGGCAGCGCCGTCGAATCCGCCGTAGCCCGCCTGCACCGCGCCCCCGCCATTCCGGCCGAAGTCCCCGCCGAGTGGGCCCGGCTCATCCGGGCCATGACCGCGCTGGACCCCCTGGACCGTCCCTCGGCCGCCGAACTCGAGGCGGCATTGCGCTATGCCCTGGTTTCCCCCGGGTCCCTGCCCGGGCCCGTCAAAGAGGACCATACCCGGGTCCTCCCGTCGCCGCCGGCCAGGCCGGCACGGCCGCCGAGGCCCGGAGCCGGCCCCGGCACCGGTGCATTAGGGACAACTGGAACGCGCCCCCTGAATCTGCTGCACCCGGCAGCTGTGCCGCCCCGGCCACGACGCCGGCCCTCGCTTTCGCGAGGAACCGCGTGGTTCCGCCGTGCCGGGCTCCGTACCCGCCTGGCCCTGGTGCTCGCCGTCGTCGCTGTCCTGGCCGCGGGGGCTGTGATCGCGGTCGCGCTCTCCCCGGCGCCCGTCGACGTCGTCCCCTACCCCACTGTCACGGGGCCGCTCGGAGACCACCTGAAGGATCTGCAAAAGAGCGTGGAACCATGAGCCGGCAAACCACGTGGAGGGACCGCAGCGGTTCCAACTATCGGAGGCCCGCAAGGCGCCTCGCGGGAGTGCTGCTGGCCGGGGCGCTGGCCGGATCGATGGCGGGTTGCGGCTCCCCCGCACCCGACTTGGGCCGCGACGCGGCCACGCAACTGCAATCCCAGGTCCTGGCCGTCAGCGAGGCGGCGGCCGCCAATGACCCCGCGGGCTCCCTCAAGCTGCTCGACGAGCTTCTGACCCGACTGGATGCCGCTGCCGCCAACGGCGAGGTGTCCTTCAAACGCCACCAGAGCATCAAGTCATCGATCGACGCCGTCCGGGCTGATCTCGCCGCGCAGCAGGCGGCCGCCGAACGCGCAGCGGCGGACAAAGCGGCGGCTGATCAAGCCGCTGCCGAACAAGCCGCTGCGGCACAGGCGGCGGCAGCTGCCGCCCAGCCTGCACCGGCTCCGGCACCCGCCGGCAAAGCGAAGGAGAAGGGAAAGGGCAAGGGCTGACCCGAGGTCCGCCGGCCGCCACCTCGCGGGCGGGATCACGGCGTGCCCGCGCCGCCGTCGCTGCGGGTACCGACATGTGGTCCTGCGGGCCTCATCGGGCAGCAGAACGCCCCGCGTCCCTTTCGGGAGGCGGGGCGTTCTGCGTCACAACCGGCTGCGCGCTGCGGGAGCGCTGCCTGAGTGTTGGGGCTGGAGCCTACTTCGTCAGCATCGCGAGGACTTCGCTGAACTTCGCCGAGGGGCGCATGACGGCGGAGACCTTGGCCTCATCGGGGCGGTAGTAGCCTCCGATGTCCACCGGGGAGCCCTGCACGGCCAGAAGTTCGCCGGTGATGGTTTCCTCGTTGGAGTCCAGCGCGCCGGAAACGGCAGCGAAAGCGGCGGCGAGCTCGGCGTCGTCGTTCTGGCGGGCCAGTTCCTGCGCCCAGAACTTGGCCAGGTAGAAGTGGCTGCCGCGGTTGTCCAGCTCGCCGGCCTTGCGCTTCGGAGACTTGTCCTCCAGCAGGAACGTGCCGGTGGCGCGGTCCAGGGTGTCGGCCAGGACCTGGGCACGGGCGTTGCCGGTGCTGGTGGCAAGGTGCTCGAAGCTGACGGCCAGGGCGAGGAATTCGCCTAGGCTGTCCCAGCGCAGGTGGTTTTCCTTGAGCAGCTGCTGGACGTGCTTCGGGGCGGATCCGCCGGCGCCGGTCTCGAACAGGCCGCCGCCGTTGATCAGCGGAACCACCGAGAGCATCTTGGCGCTGGTGCCGAGTTCGAGGATGGGGAAGAGGTCCGTGAGGTAGTCACGGAGCACGTTGCCGGTCACCGAGATGGTGTCCTCGCCCTTGCGGAGGCGTTCCACCGTGAAGGCCGTGGCCTCGTCCGGGGACATGATGGAGATCTCCAGGCCCTCGGTGTCGTGGTCCTTGAGGTATTCCTCCACCTTGGCGATCATCTGGGCGTCGTGCGCGCGGCCCTTGTCCAGCCAGAAGACGGCGGGCGTGGCGGAGGCGCGGGCACGGGTGACGGCCAGCTTGACCCAGTCGCGGATCGGCACGTCCTTGGTCTGGCAGGCGCGCCAGATGTCGCCCGGGGCGACCTGGTGCTCGATCAGCACGGTTCCGGCGTCGTCGACGACCTGGACGGAGCCGGCGGACTGGATCTCGAACGTCTTGTCGTGGCTGCCGTATTCCTCGGCGGCCTGGGCCATGAGGCCGACGTTCGGAACGGTCCCCATGGTGGTGGGGTCGAAGGCGCCGTGGGCGCGGCAGTCGTCGATGACGACCTGGTAGATGCCGGCGTAGCTGCTGTCCGGGAGGACGGCGAGCGTGTCGGCTTCCTGGCCGTCGCGGCCCCACATGTGGCCGGAGCTGCGGATCATGGCCGGCATCGAGGCGTCGACGATCACGTCGGAGGGCACGTGCAGGTTGGTGATGCCCTTGTCGGAATCGACCATGGCCAGTTCGGGGCCCTCGTTGAGGCCCTTCTCGATGGCTGCCTGAACGTCGCCGCGGATCTCCTCGGGGAGGTCCTCGAGGCCGTTGAGGATGGAAGCCAGGCCGTTGTTGGGGCTCAGGCCGGCCGCGGCGAGCTGTTCGCCGTAGGTGGCGAAGAGATCGGCGAAGTAGGCCTTGACGACGTGGCCGAAGATGATGGGGTCCGAAACCTTCATCATGGTGGCCTTCAGGTGGGCGGAGAAGAGGACGCCTTCCTTCTTGGCCCGGGCAACCTGGTCAATGAGGAACGCATCCAGGGCGGCGGCGCGCATCACGGTGCCGTCGATGACCTCGCCGGCCAGGACCGGGAAGGCGCGCTTGAGGACCTTGACCGTGCCGTCTTCCTTGACGAGCTGGATCTTGATGTTGGTGTCCGCATCGATCACCACGGACTTCTCATTCGAGCGGAAGTCGTCGGCTGCCATGGTGGCCACGTTGGTCTTGGACTCCGGAGACCACGCGCCCATGCTGTGCGGGTTCTGGCGGGCGTAGTTCTTGACCGAGAGCGGGGCGCGGCGGTCGGAGTTGCCTTCGCGCAGGACCGGGTTCACGGCGGAGCCCTTGATCTTGTCGTAGCGGGACCGGATGTCCGTTTCCTCATCCGAGGCGGGGTTGTCCGGGTAGTCCGGCAGCGCGTAGCCGTGGCCCTGGAGTTCGGCGATGGCCGCCTTCAGCTGCGGTACGGAGGCGCTGATGTTGGGCAGCTTGATGATGTTGGCTTCCGGCGTCTTGGCAAGCGCGCCAAGTTCGGCCAGGGCATCGCTGACGCGCTGCTCTTCGGTGAGGTAGTCGCCGAATGCGGAGATGATGCGGCCGGCCAGCGAGATGTCGCGGGTCTCCACTTCCACACCGGCCGTCGAGGCGAACGCCTCAATGATCGGCAAGAACGAATAGGTGGCCAGCATCGGCGCTTCGTCGGTGTGGGTATAGATAATCTTTGCCATTGCTCGGGCGTCTCCCTGAAGGTCTGGGTATTTCCGGAATCTTGTGTTATCTCAACACCCCTAACTTACCCGAGGTGCCCCCTTTGACGCCTACCGGCGTCGTGCGCGGACGGGTGCATGACACCCAAAAACGGCGTAACAAGAATTGACAAGTCGCTTTACAGATTAGTCAAACTGCCGTAGTTTCGTTCCCATCCAGCCGCCGCCACAGGCGGCCGCCCCGCTTTCCACCGGTTAGGACACCCATGAGAACACCCAAGACTCTGGCCACCAGCCTGCTGACTCTTTCAGCCGCCGCACTGCTGGCCCTGAGTGCCGCGGGGGCGGCCACCGCTTCCCCCGCACCGGCCAAGGCACCGGTTTCCGCCTCCGACGTCACAAGCCACGCCGTCACCGAAACCGGGACGGCCGAATACTGGACCGTGGAACGCATGCGCAACGCCGTCCCCGGTGACGTCCTCGCGGACAAGGCCATGAAGCGCGGCAAGTCCTCGAAGTCCGTGGCGGCACCGCTGGAGGGTGCCGCCCCGAGCACTGTCGAGGCTGCGGCTCCGGCGCCGCAATCCCCGGTCCTGAAGTCGCAGACGCTGCAGACCAAAGCCAACGCAAGCGAGAACCCCGTCCCGCACATCGGCAAGGTCTTCTTCACCCTCGGCGGGACCAACTATGTCTGCTCCGGCAACTCGGTCTCCTCCGGCAACAAGAGCACCGTCAGCACGGCCGGGCACTGCGTCAACGAGGGTCCGGGCGCCTTCGCAACCAAGTTCACATTCGTCCCGGCCTACCTCAACGGAACAGCCCCCTACGGCAAGTGGACGGCCAAGGCCCTCTACGCTCCCACCCAGTGGAGCTCCGCCGGCGACATGACGTACGACACCGGCTTCGCCGTGATGTCCACGCTCAACGGCCGGTACCTGACCGATGTGGTCGGCGGCTCCGGGCTGCAGTTCAACGCCGCCCGCGGCCTGAGCTACAAGTCCTTCGGCTACCCCGCCGCGGCGCCCTTCAACGGCGAATCCCTCAAAAGCTGCTCCGGCACCGCCACCAACGACCCCTACAACCCGCAGTTCAACACCCAGGGAATCCCCTGCAACATGACCGGCGGCTCCTCGGGCGGTCCATGGTTCATCGGCACCAGCGCCTCCGGTTACCAGAACTCCATCAACAGCTACGGTTACGGCAGCAACTCCACCACCATGTACGGCCCGTACTGGGGCAGCGTCATCCAGCAGGCCTACACGACGGCGGCCGCTTCCTAGACTGATCAGCCCCGGTATCACCTATCCCTGCAGTTTCGCCTACCCCGGCGCGGGGTCACTTGCAGCCGGTCTCCAGCAGTGGGGACGGCCCGCGGTGGCCCCGGGTTGGCGTTGAACAGTTGAACATACGACGGCGGTCCTCCGCGGGACATGCCCTCCCCACGTGCTAAGGCCTGGACATATCCCCCATATGTCCAGGCCTTGGCCTGAAAAATGAGCATGTCCCCCGCAGGAATGAGCATGCTCCGCGGGCTCGCCCACCAGCCCACCCCTCACCACGAAGAATGAGCATGTCCCGCTGGCTCGCCCAACAGCCCACTCCTGCCCGCGAAGAATGAGCACGTCCCATAGCCCTGCCCACTGACCAATCCCGTGGCACAACAGACGAGCATGTCCTGCGAAAGGAATGAGCATGTCCCTTGGCGTGGCCCATGACCTGTATCGGCGTCAGAGTTCACCGGACATGCCCTCCCAACACTCCAGCGCCTGGACATATCCCTTATATGTTCAGCCCTTGGCCTGAAAAATAAGCATGTCCCCCGCAAGAATGAGCATGCTCCGCGGGCTTGCCCACCAGCCCACTCCTCGCCACAAGAAATGAGCATGTCCCACAGCCCTGCTCGCCGACGGACCCGGTGGGCACAAAAAATGAGCATGTCCCATGGGCTCGCCCGTCAGCCCACGCCTGCCCGCGAAAGATGAGCATGTCCCACGGCCCTGCCCGCCGACGGACCCGGTGGCGCAAAAAATGGGCATGTCCTCCGGATGAGGGAGGGCATGCCCACTCTTTGTGCGGCTTCTACTGCGTGCAGCGGGAACCGCGGATGTGTGCAGCTGGAACCGCGGACTCCTAGTGGAAGAAGTGGCGGGCTCCCGTGAAGTACATCGTGATGCCGGCGGCGTTGGCCGCGGCGATGACTTCCTCATCCCGGACGGAGCCGCCCGGCTGGACCACGCCCCGAACGCCGGCGTCGATCAGGATCTGCAGGCCGTCCGCGAACGGGAAGAACGCGTCCGATGCCGCCACAGCACCGCGGGCACGCTCGGGGGCCTCGCTGGCGTCGGTGCCGGCCGCACCGCCGGCGGCGTCGACGTCGGACTCCACGGTGACGCCGAGCGTGTTGGCGCGCTCCACGGCGAGCTTGCAGGAATCAAGCCGGTTGACCTGGCCCATGCCGATGCCGACGGCGGCACCGTTGTCCGCGAGCAGGATGGCGTTGGACTTGGCGGCGCGGCACGCGGTCCAAGCGAACGCGAGATCGGCCAGGGTGGCGGCGTCGGCGGCGTCGCCCGCCGCAAGGGTCCAGTTGGCGGGGTTGTCACCCTCGGCATCGACCTTGTCCGTGGCCTGCACCAGCATGCCGCCGGAGACCTGGCGGAACTCGGTCGGGTAGCGGCCGTAGCCCTCGGGCAGGGCCAGGAGACGGATGTTCTTCTTCTTGGACAGGATCTCCACGGCCTCCTCGTCGAAGCCCGGCGCGATGACGACCTCCGTGAAGATTCCCGCCACAGTGCGGGCCATGCCGGCGGTGACAGTGCGGTTGGCGGCGATGACGCCGCCAAACGCGGACACGGGATCGCAGGCGTGGGCCTTGGCGTGGGCGTCGGCGATCGGGTCCGCCGCGGAGGCGGAGCCCACGGCCACGCCGCAGGGGTTGGCGTGCTTGATGATGGCGACGGCGGGCTCGGCGAAGTCGAACGCGGCGCGCAGGGCGGCATCGGCGTCGACAAAGTTGTTGTAGCTCATGGCCTTGCCGTGCAGCTGGTCGGCCTGCGCAATGCCGGCCGGGGCGGCCTTGTCCACGTACAGCGCGGCCTGCTGGTGCGGGTTTTCGCCGTAGCGGAGCACCTCGGAGCGTTCCAGGGCCAGGCCGGCGTAGGCGGGCCAGTTGATCACGCCGTCGCCGTCCTCGTCGAGGAACTGGCTGGCGGTCCAGGTCGCCACCGCGGTGTCGTAGCTCGCGGTGTGCGCGAACGCCTTGGCGGCGAGCCGGCGTCGGGTCTTCAGGTCGAAGCCGCCCGAGGCGGCCGCCTCCACGACGGCACCGTACGACGCCGGGTCCACCACGATCGCGACGGCGGCGTGGTTCTTCGCGGCCGAGCGGACCATCGCCGGGCCGCCGATGTCAATCTGCTCGACGACGTCGTCCGGCGCCGCGCCGGACTTCACGGTCTCCACGAAGGGGTAAAGGTTGACGACGACGAGGTCGAACGGCTCGATGTCCATGTCGGCCAGCGTCTGCATGTGGGCCGGGACGCGGCGGTCCGCGAGGATGCCGCCATGCACGCGAGGGTGCAGGGTCTTGACGCGGCCGTCCAGCATTTCCGGGGAGCCGGTGACTTCTTCGACTTCCTGCACGGGGATGCCCGCGGCGGCGATCTTCTTGGCCGTGGAGCCGGTGGAGACGATCTTGACGCCGGCGTCGTGCAGGCCCTGTGCGAGCTCCTCCAGACCGGTCTTGTCGTAGACCGAAATCAGTGCCCGGCGGATGGGCACTCGGTCGATGGATACACGGTCAAGCTGCGTGAAGCTCACAAAAAGTCTCCGTCTTATATCGCGGCGGGCCGCGGGTGGTGGGGATGCGGCCAGTTTATCGTGTCCCGGCACCGGGCCGTCCCGCGCGCCGGAGTGTGAAGCACGCACCGGCCCCGCCCGGGCCACGTAGAGTTTTCCCACAGGAGGCCAAGATGAACACGTACACCACTGTGCCCAGCGGCGAACAGGTGGTCCAGGAACTGCCGTGGCGGTGGAAGGTCCAAGGCCGGATCTTCCTGATCGGCGGCCTGGGCTTCATGTTCGATGCCTGGGACGTCACCCTCAACGGCATCCTCATTCCGCTGGTGTCCAAACACTGGTCCCTGAGCCCCGGCGATGCCGCCTGGATCGGCACGGCGAACCTGATCGGCATGGCCCTGGGTGCCTTCGTCTGGGGCACCATCGCGGACACGATCGGGCGCAAGAGGGCCTTCACCGCCACGTTGCTGATCTTCTCCATCTTCACCGTGCTCGGCGCCGTCTCCCCCGACTTCATGTGGTTCGTCGTGTTCCGCTTCATGGCCGGCTTCGGCCTGGGCGGCTGCATCCCGGTGGACTATGCGCTGGTGGGCGAGTTCACACCCCGCAAACAGCGCGGCCGGGTGCTGACCGCAATGGACGGCTGGTGGCCGATCGGCGCCGCCCTGTGCGGTTTTGTCTCCGCCGGACTGGTCGCGGCCTTCGCGGACTGGCGCCTGACCATGCTGGTCATGGTGCTCCCGGCGCTGCTGGTGTTCTGGGTCCGCCGCAGCGTGCCGGAGTCCCCGCTCTTTTTGATCCGCAAGGGCCGCCGCGACGAGGCCGCCAAGGTGATCGACAGCCTGGTAGAGGCCACCGGCGCCGAGCCCCGCGTCTACAGCCTGCCCGCACCGCAGGACGCACCCCGGCTCTCCGCCGGCAGCGCGTGGACGCAATTGCGCGCGCTCTGGCAGTTCAGCTGGAAGATCACGACGGCGGCGTGGGCCCTCTTCTTCAGCATCCTGCTGGTGTATTACCTGTCCCTGACATGGATGCCGCGGATCCTGATCGGTGCCGGCTTCGAGGAGTACACGGCCTTCCTGACCACGGCGTCCATGGCCGCCGTCGGTCTCCTCGGCGTGGTGGTGGCCGCCCTGCTCGTCGAACGCGTGGGCCGCAAGTGGATCCTGGCCATCACCGGCCCGCTCGCCGCCCTGACGCTCGTGATTGTGGCGATCGTGGTGGACATCCCGACGGCGGCCGTGTTCTGGCTCCTGGTCTTCGGCTTCGTGGTGCAGGTGGCCATCCCCGTGCTGTACGCCTACGTGTCCGAGCTCTACCCCACCGAGCTGCGCGGTTCCGGCTTCGGCTGGGCCTCGACGTTCTCCCGGCTTGGCGCCGGGTTCGGGCCGCTGATCTTCGCGGCCCTCCTGTGGCCGCAGCTGGGGCTCGCGACGTCGTTCGCCCTGGCCGGCGGCCTCGTGCTCCTGTCCGTGCTGTGGATGGCGTTCTTCGCCCCCGAAACCAAGCAGCGCCGGCTCGACTAGTCCCCCACCCCGGGCAGCAGCCCCCGCCCGCCCTCACCCCAACTAACTAGCAGCTGGGGCCGTTCTGAACCCTCAAAACGGCCCCTGCTGCTAGTTACTTGGGCTGCCAGCCGCGGGACGCGAGCGCGGCGCTGACCTTCGCGACGGCGGACCGCGCGTCGTTCTCCATGTGCCGCTTCGAGATCCGGATCAGGATCCAGCCGGCGCCACTGAAGTCCTCTTCCCGGGCAATGTCACGAATGACCTGCGCCGCCTCGGAATGCCCGGCGCCCTCGTACTCCACGGCAACCCGGTGCTCCGGGTAGGCAAGATCCGGTTGACGCACGACGCCGGAGCGCAGGACCGTGTCCACATTCAGTTCCGGTTCCGGCAGTCCTGCGCGGCACAGCGCGAGCCGGAGTCTCGTCTCGGGAGCCGAGTCCGCACCGATCCGGGCCTGCTCCAGGGCGAGCCGCGCCTTGCGGATGCCGGGCGTCCCCTTGTGCCGGTCCAGCATCTCGGCCAGCTGCGCCGGCGTGGCATAAGGCTCCGTCCGGCTTTCAAATGCAGGCCGAGGACGGCGCAGCAAGTGGTCCGCCACCACGGTCAGCTCATCGAGGCTCATCTTCCGGGAGCAGTCCAACCACGTCCTGGTCCGCGTGGTGACCAGCACGCCGTCGACCCTGGTGATTTCATCTGCGAAGAATTGCCCGACATGCCCGATCACGCCCCTGCGCCGCGGTATGGCCATGGTGTCCGGACGGGAAATGTGGATTCCGGGAGCGTGAGAGCCCGGGAGGAATCCCGGAAAGGCCCAGATCAGGAAGGCCGTCGCGTGGGAGGCTGCGGAGAATTGCGTGACCAGGGTGAGGGGCCGGGCGTGAAGCGTCACTTCGGCGCTGTGCCCCGTTGGCAATCGGATCCCGCGGCTCGGAACGTCCAGGGAGGAGTGCCTAAGACGACGTCGGCTGATGCCGGCGTCGGCGGCCTCCTTGACGGTAAACGGCGCTGATCCGAGTGGCACCGGGAGCGGTCGGGGCGTCCTCATCGGTACATCGTCGCAAATCGGAGGTCTGCCCCGGGGAGTTATCCACAGCTCAGGGCCCACGCACCCAACTGACTCGCAGCAGGGGTCGTTTTGAGCGCTCAAAACGACCCCTGCTGCGAGTCAGTTGGGTGGGCAACCCCGTTGGATGGGCGGGGTACGCCGGAGCGCCGCTACTTGCGTCCGTTGTGGGCCGCTGCGAGGGTTGCCAGCGTGGAGACCAGGAGGCGGCGCTCCACCACCTTGATGCGTTCGTGCAGGGACTCTTCGGTCTCGCCGTCCTCGATCGCCACGGCCTCCTGCGCGATGATGGGGCCGGTGTCCACGCCGGCGTCGGCCCAGTGCACGGTGCAGCCGGTGACCTTCACGCCGTAGGCCAGGGCGTCGCGGACACCGTGGGCGCCCGGGAAGGACGGCAGCAGGGCCGGGTGCGTGTTGAGGTATTTGCCGCCGAACGCATCGATAAATCCGGCGCTGACAATCCGCATGAAGCCCGAGGACACCACGACGTCCGGGTCGTAGGCCGCGACGGTCTCAGTCAGGGCCGCGTTCCAGGCAGCCCGGTCCGGATAGGCCTTGAAGTCCACCACGAACGTCGGGATTCCGGCAGCCGCGGAGCGCTCCACGCCGAACGTTCCGGGCCGGTCGGCGCCGACGGCGGCGATCTCGACGTCGAGCGCGCCGGAGGTCACGGCGTCGATCACTGCCTGGAGGTTGGAGCCGGTGCCGGAAACGAGGACTACGATGCGCATGGTCCTAGCTTATGGGGCCGCTCGCGTAGGCTGGAAACCATGAATTCCCCCACGGACTCCGGCGGCGGCCAGCCCGGCCGGCATCCGCGCGGCGCGGCGGTCAAAGACCCCCAGCAGCTAACCCACACCCTGTTCCGGCTGTTCATCGTCGCGGTCCTGGGCGCCTTCTTCGTCTTCCAGCTCGACGTCAACTACCTGTGGCTGACGGCCCTGCTCACCACGGCCGGGATTTTGCTGGGCATCATATTGCTGATCCGGGCGGTGAAGTACAAGGCACCGCGGCTGGTCCTGTTCGGCGCGATTTCCGGGCTGGTGGCCTCGGCGGTGATGCTGCTGGTGATCCTGGCCTCGTCACTGTTCTTCAGCCAGATCCGCGACTACCAGCAGTGCGTCCGGCATGCCCTGACGGAGCAGTCAATGTCCGAGTGCAGGACGCAGCTCAACAACGCCATGCCCACGCAGTTCCGTTAGCGGCCGTTGACCGCTTCGAGATCGGCTTCCCGCAGCTTCTGCTGGCGTTCCAGCCAGGGGCCGGCCGCGTAGCCGATCACGACGCCGATCCCGACCTCCGCGGCCACGAACAGTGCCGTGCGGAGCGGGTCGGGGCCGATCTCCGTCAGCCTGCCGATTCCGGCGGATCCGCCGGCAAGCCAGGCGAGTCCCGCCGCGAGCAGCCCTGCGACCGAGCCGATCACCGCGCCCAGCACCAGGGTGGACGCCGCGGCGGTAAACCAGCGGGCCCGGACCTTGATGGACAGCCATTCGTCGAAGTGGTTCTCGCCTTCGCGCAGGAACCACCAGCCGGCCAGCGCCCCGGCGAGCGCAGGCACCACTAGGGCCACGAAGCCGAAGTCCAGCGACCCGGACGGCAGCGCCGCGAACACGGGGATGGACGGCAGCGGCCCGACGGCGGTTCCGAGCGGCCCGGCCGCCGAGCCCACCCCCAGGGCGAACCCCGCGCCGGAGATCCAGGCCAGGGCAAACACAACGAGGTTGGGCAGGAAGCCCAGCAGCACGATGGTCAGGACAGCGCCGCCGATGGCACCGGCGTCGAGTCCCTCATACACGGCCACCACAAGGTTCCAGTGGATGAAGAGGTCGACGGCGAGCAGCGCCGCCGCCATCGACAGGCTCGCCATCAGCGCTACCCATCCGGCCTTGATGGCGGAACCCAGGTAGGACCCGGCCCAGCGGGAGTGCTGGCTGGTGCGGGACAGCCACGCCACGGCGTCGACGCCGATCAGACGGCTCCAGGAGCCTGCCTCGCGGCGCGCGCCCACCACCATGCCCAGTCCGAACGGGATGAGCGGGATCAGCGCGGCAGACCACAGGCTGATGCCGACGTCGGACGTGCGGCAGACGAAACCCGTGGCGACTCCGAATCCCGCGTACATCAGCCAGGATCCGAGCAGGGCCTGCCAGAGCTGGTCCGTATAGGAGGCGCGGGCGAGCCTAAGCCCGGCACGCCAGGCGAGCAGGAACGGAATGAGGGTCAGCCCCAGCGGAATCAGTGAGAGCGTGCCGGAATCCGGGTGAGCCGCGGACCCGGCGCCGGCGGTGGCCAGCAGCAGCGGCACGCCGTGGATCAGCAGCCAGGCCTGGCCGGCGAGGCGGGCCAGGAGGTCGAACCCGCTGTTCTGGAATCCGGCCGTGGCCCAGACCGTGACGATCGGCGCCGCCACCACCAGGGCGGAGATAACGGCGGCCTGGGCGGACTCGAGGGCACCCTGCAGCCACAAGGGCATGGGAAGGCCACGTTGTCCGGTCTGATCAGCGCGCAGTTTCATCGAGTTCCATGGTGCCACGAGCCCGGCATCCGGCCGGTTACCGACAGGCACAACGCGCGGATCCGCGGAATTCGCCTCCCCCGGCTGCCGGCGCTTTTTCCACACCCGGGCCGTAAAATTGTAACTGTCCGCAATCAGTGGTTGGAGGCAGCAAATGACTACCGCAACTCCTCATGCCCATGGCGTTCATTTTGGTCGGACAGATGTACAGAACGTAGGCATGGGTGTAGGTATCGTCCTTATCGTCGTGGGCATCCTGGGGTTCATCCCGGGCATCACGACGAACTACAGCGAACTCAGGTTCTTCGGGCCAGACTCCAAGGCCCTGTTCCTGAACCTGTTCCAGGTGTCGATGTTGCTGAACATCGTTCAGCTCGCGATCGGCGCCACCGGCTTGACGATGTCCCGGACCGCCATGGGCGCCCGGAATTTCCTCATGGGCTCCGGCCTGCTCTACATCGTCCTGAGCATCTACGGGTTTATAGTCGGCGTGGATTCGGCGGCCAACTTCCTGTCGCTGAACACCATGGACAATTGGGCCTTTATGGTGATGGGCATCGTAATGGCTGGCGCAGGCTGGCTTATGACAAGGCATCTTGAAGAAGACGTGAAGACCCGGTCATCAACCCCCGGGACCTAAGGGAGCCGCGAATGAGTAACGTTTCATAGCATTCGAAAAAATTCGTACTACCTGCTGGTGCAGTGGTTTAGCGGAAACGCGGCGGCTGCACCAGCTTCCTTTTGCCCGCACCCAACTGACTCGCAGCTGGGGCCGTTATGAGGGCTCAAAACGGCCCCAGCTGCGAGTCAGTTGGGTGGGTGGGCTAGCTGACGCTTTCCTCCATACGGGGCGGGCGGGTGTCCCATTCCGTTTCCGCGGCCCGCATCCAGGGATAGGGCAGCAGATCCTTGATGCGGATCTTTCCCACGTCGCCCTCGGCATCGATCAGGACGGAAGTTTCGGATCCGTAGGTGCGCAGCAGTTCCCGGCACAGCCCGCAGGGGTTCGTGACCTGGGGCTCTCCATCTCCGTCCATGCTGACGGCAACCACGGAGTGGATGGATGGCTCCTGCGCCATGCGGGCATTGGCGAGGGCACTGGATTCGGCGCACACGTTGAGACGTTTCGAGCCGATGTGCAGTCCGAGGTAGATAGCCCCGGACTCACCGCGCATGGCGGCAGCCACTCGGTGGTTCTCGGTGTGATGGGCAGTGAACAACAGCCGGCGCGCTGCCTCGTAGAGCTCCACGTCTGAGACGCTGAGGTCGAAGGAGACGACGTCTTCCTCACCGCTGCGGCGGACCGGGCGACTGGGGTCCATGAGCGCGTTTCTACCTTCCTGTGGTCTTACTTTCCAGCGTCTTACTTTCCAGGGTCCTACTTTCCTGGGGTCCTACCGTCCGATGAAGATGCCGTTCTTCCGACGGGCGAGCAGATAGAAGACGATGCTGAGCGCCGACAGTACGGCGACGTACACGGGGAAGATCCAGGACGCGTTCAGGGACTGGAGCCAGACCAGCAGATAGGAGGCGGTGCCGCCGAAGAGGGCGACGCCCAGTCCGTAGCCAAGGGCAGTTCCGGCACCGCGGCACGTCTTCGGCATGAGGGAGCTGGTGACCACGTTGTACAGGGTCATGTTCAGGACCAGCACGATGGAGCCGCCGAGGAGGACGGCCGCGAAGCCGCCGATGCCGGGCCGGACGTACATCAGCATCAGGAAGACGGACGGGATGGACAGCGCACGGGTGATCAGGAACCACTTGGAAATCGACTTGCCGTCGACGAGCCGGCCAATGACGAGGCTTCCGACGACCAAGACGGCCCCCAGGATGGTGGTGAGTGCGAAGACGGCGGTCGCGTCCTCCTTGAAGCTGCTGCGGGCCGCCGTCGGGAGACCGGTGTTCCAGGCGTAGTTGTACGCCTGCGCGGCGCCGACGACGAACGTAATGGCCAGCACGCTGAGCCAGTGCTTGCGCACCCCGCCCCAGACAGCCTTCGCGGAGTTGTCCGCCAGTTCCTCGGGCTTCATGGTTTCGGGAAGGGTGCGGCGCAGGTAGACCACCACGAAGCCGAAGACAGCGCCCACGAAGAACGGGACGCGCCACCCCCAGTCGGACATGACGGCTCCGCTGAGCAGCAGGCTCGCCAGGTAGCAGACAAGCGAGGCGAGCAGGATGCCGGAGTTGACGAAGAAGGAGATGACGCCGGCGACGAAGCCCTCGCGCCCTTCGGGGACGAGTTCGACGGCGTGGGCCGTGGACAGCGGGGCTTCAATGCCGGTGGAGATGCCCTGGATGATGCGGCAGACCAGCAGGATCAAGCCGGCGGCGCCGCCAATCTCGTCGTAGGTCGGAGACACGGCAATGATCAGGGTGGTGACTGCCATCATCATGATGGACCAGAGCATGACCCGCCGTCGTCCGATCCTGTCAGCCAGAGTACCGAGCAGGATGCCGCCGAGCGGCCGGAAGGCGAAGCCGACGGCGAAGACTGCCAGGGCACTCAGCGTTGCGGCAACGGGATCATGCGACGGGAAGAACTTTGGCCCGATGAATGCCGACAGAAGGCCAAAGACCATCCAGTCGTACCACTCCAGGGTGTTCCCTAGTCCGAGGCCCAGCAGCCCTCGGCGGATTTCCGGAGAGAGGCGGGACTTCCGCCCGCTCCCCGCGTCAATCTTGTCGACGGTATCAGTCATGATACTTTTCCTTCCCCCGCACCTTCGGGGCGCGGGAGGGTACGGATCACCGGCGGGCACCCCTGACGGGGTCGCGGTAATCGAAACTATCGGTTGGCTTGGTCCGCAGGGCGGGACCGGGTCACCCCATGGGAGGTGAGTTAGCCCAGATAGCTACGCGTGCCTCTTCGTAGCGCTTGAATGCAAACGGGCCATCCGGCCCGGCAGCAGGGAACGTGTCCCTGCCGGCGGGCCAACATCACGTGCTGCGGATGGCTTGGCAGATATACCTGCCTTATTGCTAAGGGACACGAACCGGAACGCGGGTTGGTTGCACCTTCCGCCAGAAGGTTTTCGCACCCAGTTCCTGTTCGTAGCGTCAATCCCAAAGTGTTGCGGCTCACACAACTATATTGAAGATCTTCACGGAGTCAATGGTTTCGGAGAAGTCCGGCGTCGTCACCGCGGATGCGGGCGGGAATACGCCGGGCTGGGCGAGAGGTCGGGCGGGATACCTCCCCAGGTCGGGCGGGAGGTCGACCCAGTCGGGGCCCGGGGCGGCCCGGACCCGAGGCGGACGCCGCAAGAATTTTCACAAAACCATTGATTCGCTAAAGTTTTTCACTATAGTTGTGTGTGTCAGCTCACCAAGAGAAAGTCGGACCATGACCAATGAGAGCGTCACGGGATCATCCCCCGCCGGCACGAGCGTCCTGCTTGCCACTGTAGGCAACAAGGTCCGCAACATGCGCAAAGACAAAGGGATGACCCTTGCGAAGCTCTCGGAAATCACTGGCCTCAGCCCGGCGATCGTTAGCCAGATCGAACGCGGCCTGGCCAATCCGTCTTTCACCACCCTGGCGCAGCTGGCCCACGGTCTGGACATCCCTGTAGGGAAGTTCTTCCTTGGACAGGAAGAGACCAGGTCCCCGGTGGTCCGCAAGGGCGAACGGCGAAATCTCAAAGGCGTTACCAAGAAGTCTGTGGGTGAGGCGGTCTATGAACTGCTCACCCCCGACCTCAACGGTGCGTTGGAGGCCCAGTGGATCGTGAGTCCGCCAGGCCACGACACCAGTGCCACTCCGTTCCGGCACAGCGGCGAGGAATTCGGCATCATCCTCTCCGGCCGGAAAGACATCTTCCTGGACGGTGAGTGCTACACCCTCGAAGAAGGCGATTCGATCACCTTCTCCTCGGATACGCCTCACTGGTACAAGAACAGCTACGAAGAGGTATGCGTAGCGATCTGGGTTAACGCACCTCACGCGTGGTGATCGGCCGGCCCTAGCCGCCGTCGCCGTTCTCCGGTCCGGACGCCTCTTCTATACCGCGGTGTCCGCCGGAACCTTTTCCACACCCCGCAACAAGGCCCGCAACGGGCCGCGCTGCGTCATACCCTCTGCCGGGTCGAATTCGCGGTCAGCGTCGCCGCGCCCTCCTCCTGAGCACCGTCTTCTACCTCACCGGCTGCCGTTCCCACGGCGCTTCTGCCGGAAAAGTAAGGATTCCCATGAACCCGTCTACAGCCATGTCGTCGCTGGAACTCAGCACCACCACGCACGACCTCACGGCCCCCGTCATCTCCCGCTCCGATGTCCTCGTGGTCGGCGGAGGACCCGCCGGTGTGGCCGCCGCCGTCACCGCGGCCCGCTCCGGCGCCTCCGTCACCCTGCTGGAGCGCTACTCCTCCCTTGGCGGGCTCGCCTCCGGCGGCATGGTCCTGGTGCTCGATGACATGATCAACGGCCAGGAAATCACCGTCACCGGCATCGTCTCCGAATACGTCGAACGGCTCCAGAAACTCGGACTGGCCATCGTGCCGCCGGCCGATGACCGCAAGACCTCCGAGGAACTGTGGAACAAATGGGGCCGTTACGGCACCTTCGACTTCCACTCCCACACCACCCCCAAGCCGGTCTGCTACGCCGCGGCGTTCGACCCTGACGGCTGGAAGCGCGTCTCCAACGACCTCGTCCGCGAAGCCGGCGTCAACCTCCGCCTGCACTCCTGGTTCTCCCGCCCCATCGTGGACAACGGCGTCATGAAGGGCGTCATCTGCGAGACCAAGTCCGGCCCGCAGGCCTTCATGGCGGACATCGTGATCGACACCACCGGCGACATCGACGTCGCCTCCCGGGCCGGCGCCAGCTACGTCAAGGACAGCTACCTCACCACGCTCGTCTTCCGCCTCGGCAACGTCGACACCGCCGCAGCAGAGGCCTTCGAACAGGCCAACCCCAAAGAGGCCCGCGCCATCAACCGCACCATCAAGCGGCTCCTCGGCGGCGCCTGGGAACTGTGGTGGCTCAAGACCCCCATCGACGGCGTCGTCTGGTGCAACGCACCCCACATGACCGGGTACGACGGCGTGGACCCGGCGGACATGACCGCCGCTGAGTTCGCCGCACGGGACCGGATCACCGAGGCCGTGGACTACGTCCGCGCCCACCTCCCCGGCTTCGAGAACTGCTACATGCTCGACGTCGCGTCCCAGATGGGCGTCCGGCAGACCCGTCTGCTCGAGGGCGAGTACGTCATGACCAAGGACGATGTCACCTCCCGTCGTCACTTCGCGGACACCGTGGCCCGCGGCCGCGACTACTACTACCCTTACCGCTCGCTGCTGCCCAAGGAAGTGGACCAGCTGCTCGTCGCCGGACGCCACTACTCCGCCACCCCCGAGGCGCAGAAGATGTCCCGCGAGATCCCGCCCTGCATGGCCATGGGCCAGGCCGTCGGCGTCGCCGCCGCCCTCGCCATCCAGAACGGCACCCTCGTCCGCGACGTCTCGGCCCTGGACATCCAACAGGGCATGCGCCGGCACGGCGCGGACCCGGGCGACGTCCCGTCGTCGAACGCCACCCTGGACGCGGACGCGGTGGTGGGGGCATGAGCACCGTCATCGAAGACCTGTTGTCGGGTACAACAGACGGCACGGCGGCGGCCCCCGCCGCCGAGCCCGGAACAACGGCAGAAAGCGCCGGCACCCCGCTGCCGCTGGACGGCGTCAAGATCGTGGACTTCACCCAGGTTTTCATGGGCCCGTCCTGCACCCAGCTCCTGGGCGACTACGGCGCGGACATCATCAAGGTGGAGCGCCCGGGCGCCGGGGACATCTCCCGCAACTCCTTCCCGGACAAGGACGGCCAGGACAACCCGATCTTCTTGTCCATCAACCGCAACAAGCGCAGCGTCTCCGTGGACACCCGCACCGACGAGGGCAAAGCCGTGCTCCGCCGGCTGCTGGCCGACGCCGACGTGGTGGTCAGCAACTTCCGCTCCGGCGTCATGGAGCGGATGGGCTTCGGCTACGAGGACCTCAAGGAGCAGAACCCGGGCATCATCTGGGCCTCCGGCACGGGCTTCGGCCCGGTCGGTCCGTACTCACACAAGGGCGGCCAGGACGCGATCGCGCAGGCGTACTCGGGCGTGATGTGGCGGCGCGAGTCGGAGGACATGAAGCCCTCGATCTACCCCACCACGCTGTGTGACTACATCACCGGCATGCACCTCATGCAGGGCATCCTGCTGGCACTGCGCACCCGGGAATCCGCCGGCGTCGGCCAGAAGGTGGAGGTGACCATGTACGACTCCATGCTGCACCTGCAGATGCAGGAGGCCTGCATGCAGCTCAACCGCGGCTACGAGGTCAACTGGGGCGCGATGCCGCTGAGCGGCGTCTTTGAAACCACCGACGGCGCCGTCTGCATGGTGGGCGGCTTCACCCCCGACCCGCTGGCCCGCATCTCGGAGGCGCTCGGCCTGGACGAGGACCTCACGCAACGGCCCGAGTTCGCGACCCTGGAGCAGCAGTTCAAGCACAAGCCGGCGCTGCAGGCGATGTTCCGCGAGCGCATCGCCACCAACACCACCGGATACTGGACCGGCAAGCTCGAGGACAAAGGACTGCTCAACGCCCCCGTGCACACCCTGGAACAGACCCTCGCCGACGCACAGACGCACGCCAACGGCATGATCGTCGAGGCCGAACACCCCGGCGTCGGCACCGTGAAAATGCTCAACGCGCCCATCCGGCTCTCCGCCACCCCGCCGACCATCCGCCGGGTGGCCCCGCGGCTCGGCGAGCACAACGTGGAGGTCCTGCTGGAAAACGGCTTCGACGCCGAAACCATCGAACGCCTGCAGCAGCTGGGGGTGCTCCGGTGACCGCCGCGACCGAAACCCTCATCGACGAGGTCACCCTGACCATCGAGAACCATGTCGCCACCGTGGTGATCGACCGCCAGCACGTGCTCAACGCCGTCGACGGCCGTGCCCAGGCCCGGCTCAACGAGATCTGGGACCAACTGGAAGCCGATCCCGACGTCCGCGCCGTCGTCATCACCGGCGCCGGGACCCGGGCGTTCTGCGTCGGCGCGGACATGTCCGCCTCCGCCGTGGACAAGACCGGCCTGCAATACTGGGCCGGCCTGGATCCGAACGGCTTCGGCGGCCTCAGCCTGCGCACCAGCCTGGACATCCCCGTGATTGCCCAGGTGAACGGCTACGCGCTCGGCGGCGGCATGGAGATCGTGCTGGGCGCGGACATCGTGATCGCCGCGGACACGGCACGCTTCGGGCTGACGGAACCGCGCGTCGGGCGGTTGGCGCTCGACGGCGGCATCCACCAGCTGGTGCGCCGCATCCCCTACACCCAGGCGATGGGCATGCTCCTGACCGGTCGGAAGGCCGAGGCCGCGGAAATGCAGGCCATGGGCCTGGTCAACGAGGTGGTCCCCGCGGACGAACTCGACGCCGCGGTGCAGCGCTGGGTGGACCAGATCCTCGCCTGCGCCCCCACCTCCGTGCGGGCCGTCAAGCAGATGGTCACCCGGACAGGGCACCTGACCGCCGCCGAAGCCCGCGGCCTCCGGCTGCCGGCCCTCATGGCAGCTCTGGACAGCGAGGACTCCGCCGAGGGCGTGTGTGCCTTCCAGGAAAAGCGCCCGCCGGTCTGGCCCGGACATTAGAGCTTCAGCCATGAGAACTGCAGCCACCAGCGATGCAGCAACTCGCAGGACAACGAACACATGACAACGAATTAAGGAGAATCCCATGCGGGAGTCACTGACACCCGGAGTCTGGGGCGTCGTCGCCACACCGTTCCAGGGCAGCAGCCTGGACGTGGACCTGGACAGCCTGGCCGGCCTCGTGGAACGCTACGAAGCCATCGGCGCCACCGGCCTGACCGTCCTGGGCGTCTTCGGCGAAGCCGCCGCGCTCACCACGGCCGAACGCGCCCAGGTCCTGGAAACCGCCGTCGAATGCACCGGCCTGCCGCTCGTGGTGGGGGTGACGGCGCTGGCCACCCGGCCGGCCATCGAGGAAATCCTCGCCGCCCAGGCCGTCGCCGGCGAGCGCCTGGCCGCCGTCATGGTCCAGGCCAACTCGGCGCGGGCGGACACGGTGATCCGGCATCTGGACGCCATCCACCGGGCCACCGGCGCCAAGGTGGTGCTGCAGGACTACCCGCTGGCCAGCGGCGTCAGTATCACCACGCAGTCGCTGATCACCGTGGTGCAGGCCTGCAGCTTCATCATCGCGGTCAAGGCCGAGGCCCCGCCCACGTCCGTGGCCATCGGGCAGCTGACGGCCGCCCTCACCGTGTCCGTGTTCGGCGGCCTCGGCGGACAGGGGCTGCTGGACGAGCTCCTGGCCGGCGCGGCCGGGGCCATGACCGGGTTCTCCTACCCCGAGGCGCTCATCGCCTGCGTGCGGGCGTGGCAGAACGAAGGGTATGAAGCGGCGCGGGAGTCGCTGCTTCCCTACCTGCCGCTGATCAACTTCGAGCAGCAGGCCAGGATCGCCCTGGCCGTCCGCAAGGAATGCCTGCACCGGCGCGGACTCATCTCCGACGCCGGCGTCCGGGCTCCGGCGTCGCCGTTCCCGGAAGTCCTCCGGCCGGCCCTGCTGGCCCACCTCGCCGAGGCCGCCGATGCCCTGGCCTCCGCTGCATCGTCGGCGCTGGCAACAGAAGCCCTCACCATGGCAAGGAGCCACTAATGGATCTCGGAATCAGCGGAAAGACCGCCTTCGTGGCCGCCTCCACCGGCGGCCTGGGCCTTGCCATCGCCCGGGCCCTGGCGGCCGAAGGCGTTCGGGTGGCCGTCACCGGCCGGCGCCAGGTCCGCGCCAAGGAAATCGTTGCCGAACTGACGGACGCCTACGGGCCCGGCGCCGTCGCCATCGAAGCGGACCTCAGCACGGCCGAAGGCGTGGCCGCCGCCGTCGAACAGACCGTCGCGGAACTCGGCCCCATCGACATCCTCGTGCTCAACGGTCCCGGCCCGAAGCCCGGAGCCGCGTCCACGCTCGGCGCCGACGACATCGCCGCCGCGTTCGAGCTGCTCGTCAAACCGCAGCACGCCCTGGTCTCGCACATCCTGCCGGGCATGCGGGACCGGCGCTGGGGACGGATCCTCGCCGTCGGCTCAAGCGGGGTCGTGGCGCCCCTGCCCAACCTGGCCGTGTCCAACACCGGCCGTGCGGCCCTGGCCGGGTACCTCAAGACCCTCGCCGCCGAGGTCGCGCTGGACGCCGTCACCGTCAACATGCTCCTGCCCGGACGCATCGCCACGGACCGGGTCGCGGAACTGGACCAGGCCGCCGCCAAGCGCCGCGGCACCACGGCCGAGGAAATCCAGCTCGAATCCCGCAAGACCATCCCCGCCCGCCGGTACGGCGAACCCGAGGAATTCGGCGCCGCCGCCGCGTTCCTCTGCAGCGCCCCGGCGTCGTACATCACCGGCGTCGCCCTGCGCTGCGACGGCGGCCTGATCCGCAGCCTCTAGCCGCACCTGACGTCCGCCCCCTCATCTTCCCCACGACCCGAAGGAACCCCATGACTTCCACGGCAACAGACCTCTCCACCTCCACCGAGACCGACCGCGGGCTCATCACCGCCCGGCACCTCATCAACGGCGAATGGCTCGGCGAGGCGGACACCGAACGCACGAACCCCGCCCGCCCCGGCGAGCCCGCGGCCTTCTCCCCCAGCGGCACCGCGGCCGACGTCGACGCCGCCATCACCGCTGCCGCCGCCGCCCAGCCGGCCTGGGCCGCCCTGCCCGCCCCGGCCCGCGGCGCCATCCTCATGGCCGCCGGCGACCTCCTGCTCGAACGCCAGGCCGCCATCGCCGCGGACCTCGTCCGCGAGGAAGGCAAGACCCTCGCCGAAGCCAAGGGCGAGGTCAAACGCGCCTCCGACGTGCTGCGCTTCTTCGGCTCGCTCGGCTGGGCCGCCACCGGCGAAGTCCTGCCCAGCGGCCTGCCGGACACCACCATCACCACCCGCCGCGAGCCCCTCGGCGTCGTCGGGCTCATCACGCCGTGGAACTTCCCCATCGCCATCCCGGCCTGGAAGTCCGCCCCGGGACTGATCAGCGGCAACGCCGTGGTCATCAAGCCCGCCGAACTCACCCCGCTCTCCGCCACGCACCTGGCCCGAGCCCTGCAGGACGCCGGGCTGCCGGCGGGCGTGTTCAACGTGGTCCATGGCAAGGGCCGCGTGGTGGGCGACGCCCTGGCCCGCGACCCCCGCATCGCCGGGATGTCCTTCACCGGTTCCACCGCGGTGGGCCTGGGCCTGCAGGAGATCCTGAACGCCCGCCGCGCCCGGGTCCAGCTGGAAATGGGCGGCAAGAACGGCGTGCTGGTCCTGGACGACTCCGACCCGCGCAAGGCAGCCAAGGTCGTTGCCGCCGGCGCGTTCGGGCTCACCGGCCAGGCCTGCACCGCGACCTCCCGCGTCTACGTCACCCCGGGCATCCGCTCCGCCTTCCTCACAGCCCTCGTCGAGGAAGCCGCCGACTACACCCCCGGCGACGGCCTGGACAGTGCCGGGATGGGCGCCGTCGTGAGCCGCCAGCAGTTCGAACAGAACCAGGCGGCGGTTCGCACGGCCGTCGAACGCGGCGCCACGCTGCTGCACGGCGAGTACGACGGCGGCACGGACGCTGGCTTCCTGTTCCCGGCCGCCGTCCTCACCGACCTCGCCTTCGACGACGCCGCCGTCACCGAGGAGATCTTCGGTCCCGTCGTGGCCGTCCTCGAGGTCCCCGACTATGAGGCCGGCCTCGCCGCGATCAACGATTCCCGCTACGGCCTCACCGCCGGCATCTGCACCGATTCCCTGGCGTTCGCCACCGACTTCGCTGCCCGCGCCCAAGCCGGCGTCATCAAGGTCAACCGACCGACGGCGGGCCTGGACCTCAATGTGCCGTTCGGCGGCGTCAAGGACTCCTCCACCAACACGTTCCGCGAACAGGGGAAGTCCGCCCTGGACTTCTTCACGTGGGGCAAAACCGTCTACACGGGTGTGTAGCCGGCAATGACCTATGTGATCGCGCAGCCCTGTGTGGATGTGAAGGACAAGGCGTGCATCGAGGAATGCCCGGTGGACTGCATCTACGAGGGCGAACGCTCGCTATATGTCCACCCGTCCGAATGCGTGGACTGCGGCGCCTGCGATCCTGTGTGCCCGGTGGAGGCCATCTACTACGCGGACGACGTCCCGGATGAGTGGGCCGACTACGTGCGGGCCAACGTCGAGTTCTTCGACGAGCTGGGATCACCGCAGGGCGCCTCGGCCCTCGGGAACCTGCACCGCGACCACCCCGTCGTGGCGGCCGCGCCCGTGACCGCCGGCGTTACTGGCTGACCGCTTCCCGGTGCACCGCTTGCCGACAACGGCCGCCAGCAGTCCTGCTTTTGGGACTGCTGGCGGCCGTTGACGTGTGCCCGTGACTTATGGCTCTAGTCGCCCGGGACACGGCTGAGGACCATCACAAGAGTCAGGACTGTGCTCGGCCAGGGGCATCCTCCTGCCCCGACTGAAAACTCGACCTGCACAAAGGACCCGCCATGTCGGTGGCCTGGATTCGCGCATCATCCTTCCGGCTCACGGCCGAAATCGTCGCCGTCGTGCTCACGGCCGCCCTGGGCGGGTGCAGTCCCGGGCCGCAACCGCCGGCGCAGCCGCCCTCATCGTCCGATCCCGTCTCCCGGACCATGCTCGAAGAGTTCAGCAAGAGAATGCTCGACGACGGCGCCCCCGCGGTGCTCATCCAGCTCCGCGTGGGGGCCGACGACTGGTCCGCGGCGTACGGCGTCCGCAACCTGGACAGCGGCTCCCGGACTGAAATCACGGACCCTGTCCACATCGGCGGCATCACCAAGTCCATGGTGGCGGTGTCCGTGCTCAAGCTGGCCGAGGAGGGCGTGCTCCAGCTGGACGCCCCGGTCAGCACGTACCTGCCGGAGTTCGACCAGGTCATGCACCCGCCGGGCCCCGTGACCGTCCGCCAACTGCTGCAGCATCGCTCCGGCATGCCGTCCGTGGACGGCCCGCTGTACGATCCGGCCACCGTGCAGCAGGCGCTGACCACGAGGGTGAGCCTGGCGGACCTGCTGGCCATGGCGGGCCGGATCACCTGGCAGGCAAAGCTGGCCCAGGGATTTGAGTACTCCAACTCGAACTACATTGCCCTGGCGCTGATCGTCGAACGCCTGCGGGGCCGGCCGATCGGCGAAGTGATCCGCACCGACATCATCGAGCCGCTGGGCCTGACCGGAACCCTGATGACGGCGGCCGGACTTCCGCCCTCGGATATGGTCCACGGCTACATCACGCTGGACCGCAAACGGCTCGACGTCACCTATCCCGCGGCACAGATAGACAACTCCGCCGGCGGCATGGTGTCCTCCATGGCGGACGTGAATGCGTTCTACCGCGCCCTGCTGCAGGACCGGCTGCTCAAGGCCGACACGATCACGCAGATGCAGAGCCCGCTATATGCCCGGTACGGCCTCGGCGTCGTGCGCTGGAACGACCTCTGCACCAACGACTTCTACTACGGCCATCCCGGCGACGTGCCCGGCTACGGCACCATCGCCATGACCAGCGCGGACGGCACCCGGCAGCTCGCCATGGCCGTGGCTTACCCGCCGCAACCGCTCCAGTCCGGGGCCACCCGTATCCTGCGCGAGATGGAAGCCATCGCCGAGGACACCCTCAACGCCACCTGCCCGGCCGCGCCGTCCGAGGGCGTCAAGGTTGCTGCCGGCAGTCCGGGGTGAGTTTGCGCGAGGTGTGGCGGGCACTGCGACGATTGGCACTGCGACAATGGGCACATGAGCGCGATCATCCTCGTCTGGAACCCCGACGAATGGAACAACTGGACCTACCCGGCGGTCCTGGAAGAAGTCGGGGACACAGGCTGGTTCCTGGCCAGCTGGGAGGTCGGGAACGGGGACGCCACGTCCGGCGCGGAGGCGTGGCTCGTGCTCCAGGGGCGTCACGGGCGCGGCCTGATCGGCCACGGCGTCATCGTCTCGGAGCGACCGGCCACCCACTTTCCGGCCCCCGACTTTCAAACACACAGCGGGGAAGCACCGGACAGTCAAACATCCGCGGCCCAAACATCCGGCGCCGGGGACGCCGCGCCAGCGGCTTCCCGGCGCTACGTCCGAGTGGCCTTTGATTCCCTCCTGGCCGCCGGAGACCAGATCCCGTTCGAGACCCTCACGGACGCCGTGCCGGGCATCGACTGGGAGGCTCTGCACGACTCCGGCCTGGCCATAGATCCGTCTGCCGAGCCCTTGCTCCGGGGACTCTGGAGCGAATTCGGTCCGCAGGCAGCGGCTGATCCTACCCAGATTGTTCCCGGCACCGTCCCGGCGGCAATAGTCAGCCGGGTAGAGGTGAACAGGTACGAACACAGCGCGGACGCGCAGCGGGTTTGTATCGCCGACCACGGAACCAGCTGCGCCGTGTGCGGGTTCTCGTTTGAAATTGCCTATGGGGAGCTCGGCAAGGACTTCACCCCGGTCCACCACCTGGTCCCGGCGTCGCAGCTGGGCAACAACTACGAACTGGATCCCGTCACGGACCTCGTGCCGCTCTGCGCCAACTGCCACGCCATGGCACACCACGGGGTGCGGACGCCGCGCACGGTCGCGGAGCTGCGCCGGATCGTGGCCGACGCGGGCTACCTGGCCGGACAGACGCTCACCGCGACAGAGCTCCAAGCCCAGCAGGACGCCCGGCGGATCCTCGACCAGCATTAGCAGTAACACCTCTCAGGCGGACCACACCTCGCGGAACTTGCCGCTACGGTCCGGCCGGGGCGGCTCATCGGCAAACCGGACCTCCACGCCGTCGGCGCCCTGGGCGGCGAAGAACGCACTCAACCGTTCCTCGGCCGCTGCCCGCACGGCCGCCGTCGTGACCTCCGGCCAGATCTCGAGCCGCACTGTCAACTGCCGCAACCCGGTGCGGATCGCCTGGAAGCGGCGCACGCCGGCAGTTTCCTCGATCACCGTGCCCAGCGCCAGAGGCAGCACCGTCACCGTTCCTCCGTCCGCGGCAGCAAACGTCAGCACGTCCCCGCTGCGGCCTTCGACTCGAAGCGCGGGAAACGGGCTGCCGCACGCACACTGGCCTGCAATCATCTGCACCCGGTCGCCCAGGTTGTAGCGGATGAGGGGCTGGACCCGGTTGGCCAGGCTGGTGACCAACACCGTATAGGAGAGTTCGCCGGCCGGAACGGGTTGGAACGCCTTGTCCACGGGCTCCACGATGTACCAGTCCGCGTTGACGTGGAACTGCCCCAGCCGGCACCGGTTGGTCAGGGCCAGCGCCTCCGAAGCAAGGTAATGCACGGTGGCACGGCAGCCGAGAGCCGCTTCAATCTCGGCCGCGCCGGTGGCCGCCAAGCTTTCCCCGGAAGCGACAGCCAGGATTGGCTGGATTCTGAGCCGTCCCGCCTTTTGCTCTGCGGCCAGTTGCAGCATGGCGCTCGGATATCCGTAGAGCACAGTCGGCTGAAACTCGTTGAGCTCCGCCACGAGTTCCGGGAGCGGCCGGAGCACGGAGAACACCCGGACCCGGCGCGCGATCCGGGGACTGCGGCGCCGCGCGGTTTCCGTCAGGACGACGCCCGCAAAGTGGTCCCCGTCTGCGACCAGCGCCGCAGCCCGGAGCCCCCGGCGCACGAAGGCCCGTGCCTCCGCAGCCGACACACCCGTCCGCCGTTCGCGACTCCGGGCCAGGAGATTCGCCACCAGCCAGGAGTTCCGGTCATGGACCAGCACGGCGGGCTCCCCCGTGGACCCCGACGTCGTCAGGACGAGGTACTGCCCGCGGTAGAAGCCGCCGACGCGCGAGGGATCGCCAAGGAGGTCGGCCCTGAGACCGGCGAGGGTGATGTGGGGGTCGGTCACCCAGTCATCGAAGTTTTCCATGAGCTCGCGCTTGCCCACCGGAGGCAGCTCCCGCAAATCCGTGACCGTCTCCGGGACGTCCCGGTACAGCTTGCGGTAGAAGGGCGAGGCGGCTCGTGCGTGGTCAACGAGCACGGCGAGCCGTTCCCGCTGCCGGCGGGCGATCGCGTCCTGGCTGGCATGCCCGGCCCGCCAGATGTCCCATGCGATCCCGGTCATCCCGGCTCGGACGCGCATCACCCATCACCCTTTCACGGCCCGGCACACCTGCCGCCCGCTCTCCCACGATTACACGCTCTCCCACGATTACACGCTATTCCACGCTGGCACGGCGGCGGCCGCCCCAACAGGGGCTTTCGTCACCGCCCGGACGCCGGTATGGCCGAATTGCTGGACTTACCGGCAGGTAGCACCACAGACTGTGTACAACAGCTGGCTAGGCGGCGTCTTGATTCCCGCATCCGGGCCAGCCGGGGACTACCAGCAGCATCGTTTGGGCTTTGCTTTATACCTTTTCCACCACCGTGAAGGGACCTGGTAATGCAGGACTTGTCAGCTTTCTACCCGCTCATTTCGATCATCCTCGGGGCGGTCGTGGTCATCGGCGTCATCTGGGTGGCCACAAAACTGATGTGGAAGGTGGCTGAACCGAACGAGGCCCTCATCATCTCCGGGCTGACGCGCGGCACGCTGGAAACCCGGGAGGGCATGGACTTCAAGATAGTCACCGGCAAGGGGGCCCTGGTGCTCCCAGGGCTCCAGACCGTGCGGCCGCTGTCCCTGACGCTGAATGAAACCGAGCTCAAGGTCTCCTGTGTGACCTCCCAGGGCATCCAGGTCATTGTTGACGGCGTGGTCATCTACAAGATCGGGGATGCCCCGCCGTTCATCGCCAACGCCGCACGGCGCTTCCTGGGCCAGCAGCCCAAGATGGAAAGCCAGGTCTACAACGTCTTTGAAGGCCATCTTCGCTCCATCATCGGCAGCATGACGGTCGAGGAAATCATCCGCGAGCGCGACAAGCTGGCCTCCCAGGTCCGCAGCGCCAGCGGCGTCGAAATGGAGAAGCTGGGGCTTGTGGTCGACTCGCTGCAGATCAAGGACCTCCAGGACCCCACCGGCTACATCCAGAACATCGCCAAGCCGCACATCGCCATGGTCAAGATGGAGGCCCGCATCGCGGAGGCCACCCGGAACCGCGAGGCGGCAGAAAAGGAAGCAGAGGCCGAGGCCATGATCGCCGACGCCCAGAGTTTGTCCGCGATCCGGCAGTCCGTGGCGCAGGCCAATGCCGAGCGGGCCAAAGCGAACGCGGCCCAGGCCGGCCCGCTGGCCGATGCCTCGGCGCGCCAGCAGGTGGTGGTCCAGGAAACCGAGGTGGCGAAGCTCGAGGCCGACCGGGAGGAACAGAAGCTCCAGACCACCGTCCGCAAGCCCGCCGACGCAAGGGCCTACGCCAAGCGCACCGATGCCGAAGGCCAGAAAGCCGCGGACATCAGCGCCGCCGAGGCACTGGCCCGGCGCACCGAACTCGAAGCCCAGGCCAACGCGCGCCGGACCGAGCTGCAGGCCCAGGCAAACGCCAACGCCGCGGCGGCAGCAGCCGGAGCCACCAAGGTCACGGGCGAGGCCGAGGCCGCCGCCACGAAGGCGCGCGGCGATGCCGCCGCCTCCGCGATCAAGGCCAAGGCGCTGGCCGAGGCTGACGGCATCAAGGCCCGTGCGGAGGCGCTCGGAACCAACCAGGACGCCGTCATCTCCCAGCAGCTCGCCGAAAACATGCCGGCCATCGTGGCGGCCGCAGCCGAGCCGTTTGCGCACGTCGGCCAGATGACCGTGCTCAACGGCGGCGAAGGGGTCAACCGGATGATCGGCGGGATTTTGGCACAGGTGGGCGACTACCTTCCGGCGCTCTCCACCGCGCTCAAGAACGGCCGGGACGCCCACAAACGGGACGGGAAGGCTCCGGAGGCGTAGGGCCGGCATGCGTCCAGGGATCCGGGGATTGTGATGCATAAGGATGTTGACCGGAGCCTGACCGGAAAGATTGGGCGCGTCACCGGACGGATCGGCCCGGGCACCATCGGCGAGGTCATGCTGCCGGTCCGCGGCGGAACCAGCGCGTTCCACGCTCACCCGTTCGACAAAACCAGCGTCTTCGCCGTGGGCGAGCAGGTCCTGGTCATCTATTTTGAGCCGCCCCAGACCGTCTTTGTGGACGAACTTCCGGACGTGCTCAAACCAGAATGACGGCCTCTGGACGCTAGGAGGCGACGGGCGTATCCTGAAGTTCCGTCGCCTCTGGAGGTATTTCAGATGGAAGGCAATATGCGTGAGCGTCTCGGACCGGCTGCCAGGTTCGTAAGTGGTCCCGGCATGCAAGCCCGCGGCCCGGTCGGCAACTGGCCCGATCCGCTGTAGCCCGTCCTTCCGCCATGCCGTCCGGCACCGCCGTTTAGTCGGAGTGTGCCGAGAACCCATGGCCTCGATGGTTCACGCCCTCCTAGGCGCGCGCTCCCGCCGTGGGTCCCTTTGTCGGTCCTTTTTCGGGGACCTGGCTCATGTTTCGGGGACGTGGCTCACGGCGCCCTAGCGACCGTGCCCACCTGTTAACCCAGTCTTCCCCTGCCGGCAACGCCCGCTCCCCCGGGTCGCAAGGCGGCGCCCGCACCGTGGAGGAGTGAGGATCGCAATCGTCGCCGAATCATTCCTGCCGCTCATGAACGGGGTCACCCACTCCATCCTGCGCGTGCTGGAGCATCTGCAGGAGCGCGGGGATGAGGTGCTCGTGATCGCGCCGTCCACGCAGGACACAGACGTCCCGGACGAGGTCTATGGCGCCCACGTGCACCGGCTCCCCTCGGTCCCGCTGGCCGGCTATGCGAATGTGCGGGTGGCGTTGGGCGGTGTGTATCGGGTCAAGCGAATCCTTGCCGACTACGCGCCCGACGTCGTCCACCTCGCGTCCCCGTTCGTGCTCGGCTGGCGAGCAGCACAGGCCGCCTATCAGCTCGGCATTCCGACCGTCGCGATCTACCAGACCGAGGTCCCCGGCTACGCTTCGCGCTATGGCGTCCCGTTCCTGGAGAACTGGGCCTGGAACCGTGTGGAACACATCCACCTGCTGGCCTCGCGCACTCTGGTCCCCTCCACCTTCGCGTTCAACCAGCTCCGCGGCCGCGGCATTCCGCGCGTGGACATGTGGCGGCGCGGCGTGGACACGCAGCGGTTCACCCCGGAGAAGCGCGACGCCGGCTGGCGGGCATCCGTAGCCCCCGGCGGCGAGCGCCTGATCGGCTACGTCGGCCGGCTGGCGGCCGAGAAACAAGTGGAGGACCTGGCGGTGCTGGCGGATGTCCCCGGGACCCGGCTGGTGATCGTGGGCGACGGTCCGCAGCGGGCGGCCTTGGAAGCTGCCCTGCCGGACGCTGTCTTCACCGGGTTCCTCGGCGGCGACGAACTGGCCCGGGCGGTGGCGTCCTTCGACCTCTTCGTGCACCCCGGCGAGTTCGAGACCTTCTGCCAGACCATCCAGGAGGCCATGGCTTCCGGGGTGCCGGTGGTGGCCACCGGCCGGGGCGGCCCGCTGGACCTCGTGGAGAATTCGCGGACCGGCTGGCTTTACGAACCCGGCGACCTCGCCGGGCTCCGGGCCCGCGTGATGGACCTGATGGGCGACGACGCCAAGCGCCGCGCGTTCGCCGAGGCCGCACATGCCTCGGTTCAAGGCAGGACATGGTCCGCCCTCGGGGCCGAGCTCGTGGGCCATTACAAGGCCGTCACCGGGGAACCCGCCGTCGGCCGCTCCCGCCTCGTTGCCCTATCACTTAAGGCTGCTAAACAGGGGTTTTAGGCACCATTAGTGATTGGGCAACCCGAGGAATCGATGCGGGGCCAACGGGGACCGGACCCGCCCTGCGCTCGTGGTGACACCTCCGGGACCGTCGGGACGCCTATGATTTCCCGATGGGAGGGTTCTAAATGACTGATTGGTCTCAGATGTGCACGGCGGTGGCCGGGTGACGGCGCCGTCGAACTCGGAGGGAGCATCCGGCGAGGCCCCACAGTACGGGGATCTGGTGGAATCCTGCCCCGACGCCCTGCTCGTGCTGGCCGAGGACGGCACCATCAGGATGGTCAATGCTGCCGCGGAGCGCATGTTCGGGTACTCCCGCGGGGAGCTCGCGGGTCTGGACCACCGCATGCTCCTGGCCGAGGGGTTCAGGAACGGGTTCCAGCGGATGTTCTTCACCCTTCGCCGTGAAGCGGACAGCACAGCCGCCGCAGACGCCGAAACTGCCGCGACTGCCACGGCCGGTGCCGGCGCCCACGTTCCGATGGAGGTATACGGGCTGCGGCAGGAAGGCACAGAGTTCCAGGCCGAGGTGGCCTGCTCCCTCGTCGTCACCGATGCCGGGCCTCACTCCGGTGCCGCCGGCGGAACCGACGCCGAAGCAGAAGCAGACGCCCGGACGGCCAGCATGATCGTCGCGATCCGCGACACCTCCCACCGCCCGGAGACCGACGACGGACTCCGCGAGGCGATGTCGCTGCTGAGCGCGACGCTCGAATCCACAGCCGACGGCATCCTGGTGGTCAGCAGCGAGGGCGAAATCGCCGGCGTCAACAGCCAGTTCGTCACCATGTGGGGCATCCCGCGGGAGCTGCTGGCCACCCGCGACGATGGGGCCGTCATAGACTTCGTCCTGGACCAGTTGAAGGATCCCGCCCAGTTCATTGAAAAGGTGGTTGCCCTCTACGCCGATCCCGCGGCCGAAAGCCACGATGTCCTGGAATTCCGCGACGGCCGGACGTTTGAACGCTATTCCCGCCCGCAGAAGGTCGCGGACCACGTGGTCGGACGCGTGTGGAGCTTCCGCGATGTGACCGCGGCCAAGGTGGCCCAGGACCGGATTGCCCGGGCCATGGCCGACCTCGCCGAGCAGTCCGCCCAGCTCAAGGCGCTGGCGTTCCGGGACGGATTGACCGGCCTGTCCAACCGGCAGCAGTTCAACGACAGCCTCGCCAGCGCCCTCGCAGGCCCGTGCGGCACCGCCGTGGACGTCCTGCTTTTGGACCTTGACGACTTCAAGGAGGTCAATGACATCCTGGGCCACCACGCCGGGGACCAGATGCTCATTGAAGTGGGGCGGCGGCTCCGGACGTGCGTCCGGCCGAGCGACGTCGTGGCCCGCCTGGGCGGCGACGAATTCGTGGTGCTGCTGGTCGGCTCGCTGGATCCCGAGGCCGTCGCCGCCAGGATCGTCGACTCGCTGCGGGTGCCCGTGTGGATTGATGGCACCATGCTGCGGCCCAGCCTCAGCCTGGGGCTCGCCTCGATCAGCGAGGACGCCGTGGACGCCTCCGAGCTCCTGCGCCGTGCCGACGTCGCGATGTATGCCGCCAAAGCCGCCGGCAAGAACCGGTACATGCGCTTCCGGCCGGAGATGATGAAGGCCTTGGTGGACCGCAACGATCTCGAGGCCGGTCTGCGGCTGGCGGTGGACAACGGGCAGATTGCCGTGCACTACCAGCCGATCGTCTCGGCGGACCGCGGGGCCGTGGTCAAGGTCGAGGCGCTGGCCCGCTGGGTGCGTGACGGGGTGTTGGTTTCGCCGAAGGATTTCATTCCGGCGGCGGAACGCAGCGGCCTCATCGTCGAGATCGGAACCGAGGTCCTGCTGCGCGGCTGTACCGAGCTCAAGCCCTGGCTGGATGAGGACGTCGCCCGGTCCCTGGCCGTGAACGTCTCCGGCGTCCAGCTCCAGCACGGGGACTTTGCCGAACTCGTGCTGGCGGTGGCGGAGTCCTGCGGGGTGGACGCGCGCCAACTGGTCGTGGAAGTCACGGAAAGCGTGTTCTTCGGCGACGACTGCCATGTCATCCGCCAGCTCATGAACCTGCGCACGGCCGGCGTCCGCGTGGCGCTGGATGACTTCGGCACCGGGTTCTCCTCGCTCGGGCGGCTTCAGGGCCTGCCGGTGGACACGCTGAAGATCGATCAGTCGTTCGTGTCCATGATCCGCACCGGCGCGGAACAGCTGCCCATCCTCAACGCCATGATCGGCATGGCCCACGGCCTGGGACTCACCGTCACCGCCGAGGGTGTGGAAACGTCCGCGCAGGCCGAGTACCTGATGAAGCTGCGTTGCGATTCCCTGCAGGGCTTCCTGTTTTCGGGCCCGCAGCCGGAGTCCGGGCTGCAGCAGGGACTCGAGCAGGCGGCCGGGGCCATCGCCGCACTGCGGGGCGACCGGGTCCCCGGTCACCGATGACCGGGAATTACCCGTCCAAAGTGCCAGACGGATGAACTGAACCAACGTACTGGAATGTACTGGACAGATGTACTGGACATTGGGCCGAAGGACCCTATGATGCAGTGAAACGCATTGATCCTGGCACCTTGGCCGGGAACATCATCGCTCTATGAACTTCCGTCGCCTGGGGGGCAGTCAAACATCGTGGAAGCCGGTTTCGCACAGCAACTGTTGGAGTACAGCCCGGACGCCCTGCTGCTGGTCGGCCCGGACGGATCCATTTCCTTCCTCAACACGGCAGCGGAACGGCTCTTCGGCTATCCCCGCGCGCAACTTCTCGGAGCGGACCACAGCCTGCTCCTGGCCGAGTCCTGCCGGGAGGAATTCCACGGCGTCCTGGCCGGGCTGGCCGCGGCCCCTAGTCCCCACGCTCCGTTCGCCGGCTCCGGGCGCCGGGCCGACGGCACCGAACTCCAGGTCGAAATCACGTGCTCGCTGGTCCCCGCGCCGGCAACAGCGGCCGACACCGGAACCTCCGTCGCCCTTGCGGTCCGCGACGCCGGCCACCGGAATGCAGGCACCGGCCGGGATACCGGAGCCACCCACGGCGGAGCGTCCCACGGCAGCGCCGGCAGTTCGCTCAGCGGCGACTTCCGCCGTCGTACCCCTAGTGCTGCGGGCGCTGCTGGCGCTCCGGGCGCTCCGGGCGCCGCACGGGCGGCGGGGGCGGCTCCCGCGGCGTTCGTCGGACACGACGACGAACTCAAGGCCGGGTCCCTCCGCGACCCGCTGACGGCGCTCCCCAACGGTCCGTTCTTCAACGAGCGGCTCGCCGCGGCGCTGCGCCGCCCGGATCCCGTGGACGTCCTGCTGCTGGACATCGATGACATCAAGGCCCTCAACGACATGCTGGGACGCTCGGCGGCCGATGAGCTGCTGGTGGAGGTCGCGAGCAGGCTGCGCAACTGCGTCCGCCCGCATGACACCGTGGCCCGGCTGGACGGCGACGAATTCGCGGTGCTCCTGACCGAATGCCTCAACGCCGACGCCGTGGCCAAGCGGATCACCGAGGCCCTTCACCAGCCGCTGCGCGTCGGCGGCACCATGGTCCGGCCCGGCGTGAGCATGGGCCTGGCGTCCAAGTCGGCGCACACCCTGGACGGGGCCGAACTGCTGCGGCAGGCCGACGCCGCCATGACCGCGGTCAAAGCCGCCGGCAAGGACAACTGGCTGCGGTTCCGGCCGGAGATGCTGAACACCGCGGCCCACAAGGCCGACGGCGAGACCGGGCTCCGCCGCGCCGTCGAGCTCGGCCAGATCTCCGTGCACTACCAGCCCGTGGTGTCCCCCGGAATCGGCTCGGTGGTGCAGTTCGAGGCGTTCGCGCGGTGGGAACGGCACGGCCGGCTGGTGCCGCCCAACCAGTTCCTGCCCGTCGCGGAGCAAAGCGGCCTCATCCGCGAGATCGGCGATGAGGTCCTGCGCCGCGCCTGCGCCGAGATCCGGCCCTGGCTGGCCGGCGACGCCGCCTACTGCGTGGCCGTGAACGTCTCGGGCCTGCAGTTCCAGCACCGGGACTTCGCCACGGACGTGCTCGCCATTGCCGCATCCACCGGCGTCGACCCGCACCAGCTGACGCTTGAACTGACCGAAAGCGTGTTCTTCGATGCGTCCTCGGACGTGCTGGGCCAGCTGCGTCACCTGCGGGAGGCCGGCGTCCGGATTGCCATGGACGACTTCGGCACCGGATACTCCACGCTCGGCCGGCTCCGGGAACTGCCCCTGGACATGGTCAAGATCGACCGTTCCTTCGTGGCCATGATCAAGACGGGACAGGAACAGCTCCCATTCTTCGGCACCATGGTCAACGCCGCGCACGCCCTGGGCCTGAAGGTCACGGCGGAAGGCATCGAGACCCCGGCGCAGGCCAAGTACCTCATGGACCGCGGCTGCGACTCCCTGCAGGGCTACCTCTTCGCGAAGCCGGCCCCGGCCAGCGACCTCGCCGGGACCATGGAGAGTGCCCTCACCGCCCTGGACAAGGTCGACGCCGGGCGGTGACCCTAAGTGTGCCGTGTTGCCGGGCCTCGCCGGGCGTCGCCGGGCGTCGCCGGGTCGGAGCGCGTTGATTCCGCCGAACTCCGCCATTGGACGCGAACGGCCGCTAAGCATCATGGCTTAGCGGCCGTTCGTGTCACTTCGTTGAATGGTCCGGGCCGGCGTCAGGATTCCCTCGGAGTCAGAGTCCCGGCTGCCTCCCTGCTCTAGCGCTTTTCGCAGGCGATGCCGTCGTTGTCACGGTCGAGGTCGTGCTCGCCCCAGTGGCGCGCACCGCCGTCGTTGTAGCTGTAGACGGTGTTGTTGACGCGGAAGTTGGTGACCGGCTTTCCGCTGGTCTTGTCCCGGGCGCCGGCGCGGCCGACGCCGTGCGGGTAGACCTTGTTCAGCTCCGTGCAGTTCTTGTACGACTTCGGCGCGGGCGCGGCGGATGCCGGCACGGCCGTGGCACTCAGAACGACGGCGGTTACCGCCAGGGACGAGACAAGCAATTTCTTCAGGCGCACGGTAGAGAGCACTCCCCCAAATAGAAGCCCTCGGCCGCGTGTCGGCGAGGGGCAGGAAGATGCTACCCCACGGTTTCGCCGTTTGCCGTGAGGCTCCGCTCTGGTGATTTACTGCCGGGGGTCCAGCTTGTCGCTGTCCCGGGCCACCATCGCTTCGCTGCGCTGCCACAGCGCCTTGGCCAGGCCGGCGTCGTAGGCCTGCTTGTTGGCCTTGGAGAGCGTCCGCTTGGCGTAGTAGGTGCCCGAGATCCAGTCGTGGCCCGGGGTGGCGTTGGCGAGCCACACAAGGGTGTCCGCGCCCTGATCCGGGGTCAGCATGAAGCGTTTGAGGAACGACTTGTAGGCGAAGCGCATGGGACTCGTGGAGTCGGCCGCGAAATTGGTGGCCACGCCGCCCGGGTGGAAGGCCGCCGTCGAGATCCCCTCGGCGTTGTAGCGGTTGTGGAGCTCGGTGGTGAAGAGGATGTTGGCGAGCTTGGCGTTGCCGTAGGCACGGTTGGTGGAGTAGCTCCGGGCCGCGTCGAGGTCGTCGATGTCCAGCTTGCCGAAGATTGAGTTCGCCACGCTCGAGGTGTTGATGACGGTGGCCTGGCTGGCGGTGAGAACGTCGATCAGCCGGGTGGTGAGCAGGAACGGGGCAAGGTGGTTCACCTGAAAGGTTTTCTCGTGGCCGTCCACGGTGAGTTCTCGGGGTCCCATAATGCCGCCGGCGTTGTTCGCCAGGACGTCGATCCGCGGGTACTTCTCTTTCAGCTGCGCGGCCAGGGTGCGTACCTGTGCGAGCTCGGCGAAGTCGCTGACAAAGAAGTCGGCGCCGATTTCCTTTGCGATCGCCTCGGTCTTCTCCGCGGAACGCCCGACGACGACCACGCGGTCTCCCTGCTGGGCGAAAGTCCGTGCGGCGGAGGCACCGATGCCGTCGCTGGCTCCGGTGATGACGATAGTGCGCTCGGGCATTGACGTGTCCTTAGAACGAAAGCGGCTGGCTGGTCTTTTGGAATCCAGCCCGTCGCATTCTAACGATCCCAACTCGGAGAACGTTCCGCTGGAGCCGGGGCTTTCCCCGGAGTCTGCTGGGAGTTTCCCGGTTCCATACCCGACGATCCCGCACGTCCCGCAGACCTGTCAGAAGTGACTGAGCGTCGTGGCCCGTGGGAGTCCGGTTAAATGCGGGAGGACCCCCAACGTGTGTTGGGGGTCCTCGACCTGTAATAGTGTTCCGGCGGTGACCTACTCTCCCACACCCTCCCGGGTGCAGTACCATCGGCGCTGTGGGTCTTAGCTTCCGGGTTCGGAATGGGACCGGGCGTTTCCCCCACGCTATGACCGCCGTAACCCTTGCTCCACCGCCTTGCACCCGGGGGGGTGTGGCGGGGAAATCTGTGGTTACAACCTGCTGCACCGGTGGTGCTGGTGCAGTTGTGGTGTTGTTTATGTTGTTGTGGTTTGTTCCTGTTGCAACGTGCCGCGGGTGCGGGTTTGTTGGTTGGGAACCACA